>DATFDO010000035.1:0-24650 GCA_035252045.1 Pseudonocardiaceae bacterium | reverse complement strand
GTGGTGTCACCGGAAGCGTTCGCAGCGCCAGGGTGATCTGCGCGGCTATGCCCAGCGGCACCGGGGCAGCCATCGGCAGCAGCATGTGCTGCATGGCGTGCACGCTGAACAACGTGGTGTCATAGACGCCCACCGCCGAGGACGTCGCCACAATGACGATGCCCAGGCCGGTGAACCACAGCGTGGTGCGCCAACGGCTCCACTCCACGCCCCGCGCCTTGAGCCGCCGCACACCCAGCAGGTACAGCCCCGCCGCGAGCATCAGCAGCAACACCAGGGTGGGCTCGATCTCCCAGCTGGTCACCAACCGTGTCGGGGTCAGCGGCGGTGGCAGCGCACCACCGTGCGCGACAAACAGGTCCCGCATGCCACCCCCAACCGGTTAACCGGCTGCTTCATCCCGCCAGGGCCGACAGCCCCCTCCCGTGAGCCTATCCGTCATCTTTCGGTCACGCGGCGAACAGCAGCGTCAGGCCGCCGACTGTGTAGCCGACCATCAGGACCGTCAGTGGGAGTTGCCCGACGATAGCTTGGGCCGGGGGGAACAGCGCGATCGAGCGGTCATGCGCGCTGATGGCCGCCAAGACGTGCCCCACGACGACGGCGATGACCTGCACGAGAGCGATGCCGGTGGCCGTGATCAGGCCGTAGTTGATCGCAGCGGAAGCGTCCGCGCTGGTGTGCAGCGGATCCGCGAGGATAAGCAGGGCCTGCTGTCCCGCGAAGAGCAGCAACGAGAAGTAGTGGGCGATGAGGTAGCCGACCACGATGGGGATGACGGTGTGTCTGATATGCGGGTGATCGCCAGTGGGTGATCTCACCGCCTGGAGGTCGTGCCCGTCGGCCGGCCTCACTGCTGCCCGGGGGTCCGTGTGACGTTCGTGCCGTGCTTGGTCCGCTCGATGCATGGGTCGGAGGTTCGAGCGCTGAGCGTGGGCCATCCGCTGTTGGATGACTACCTCGCCTTCGTCGGTGCCCGCGCCAGGGTGAACACCTGGCTGGCCACGGCCTATGACCTCAAGGTGTTCTTCACCGTGGTCGGTAAGGAGCCGGCGCAGGTCGCCACCCCGGATGTGTTCGCCTTCCTGAAGGCGCAGTGGGCGCCGCGGTTCGGGGAGCGGGTGGTCCGGCTGGAAGATGGAGAGGCCGGTCTGGCTGCTCGCACGATCGCCCGGCGGCTGTCGAGCGTGTCGGGGCTGTTCGCCTATCTGGCCGCGCGCGGCGACGTCGGGGTGGTGCGCAACCCGGTCCCGAAGGGTCTGTCCAGCCGGGCGCCGGGCCGGCGTGGGCGGGGCGGGGTGCCGCTGGTGCGCACTCCCCGCACCCTGCCCCGGGTGCTGTCCCCGACCGAGGTGGACTCGGTGCTGCGGGCGCTGCGGACCCGTCGGGACCAAGCGATGGTGCAGGCGATGCTGCTGGGCGGGTTGCGCCGCTGCGAGGTGCTCGGGCTGCGTTTGGGTGATATCCGCGCCGGCGAGCGGCGGTTGTTCATCACCGAGGGCAAGAGTGGTCGGCAGCGGATCGTGCCGGTCTCGGGCCGGTTCTTCGCCGCGCTGGGCGACTACCTCGACACCGAACGACCACGTTCGTCGAGCACCGACCGGGTCTTCGTCGTGCTCAAGGGACCACACCGCGGGAGTCCACTGTCGGCCGCGGGGCTGGATGAGATCCTCGCCGGCGCGCGTGGGCGGGCCGGGCTGGCCCGGTTGACGTGCCATCAGCTGCGGCATATCTGCTTCACCCGGCTGCGGGAAGCTGGCATGGCGTTGGAGGCGATCCAGGCTCAGGCCGGGCACGCTTCGATCGAGTCGACCCGCATCTACCTGCATCTGGCCAACGACTGGCTGGCCGGGGAGTACCTGCGGGCGGTCGAGGCGATCGAGGCTCAGGCCGCCCCGAGTGTCCCGAGTGCCGCGCCGGCGGTGGCCGAGTGAGCCGTTCACCACGCCGGGTCGAGGTCGAGGAGCTGGTCGCCGCCTACCGGGCCGACCTGCTCGCCGCCGGCATGTTCGCGCAGAATCCGGTGACCTCGCCGGCGCGGTCGTTCCTGTCCCGGATCGGTGTCGAGGGCTGGTCACAGCTGTCGCTGGCCGAGCAGTGCGCGACCCCGCTCAAGGACCGCCGGGTGGTGGGGTGGCTGATGGTGACCGGCCGGTGTCGGCCCAGCCCGGACTACCTGGTGTGCGGGCGGCCCTACCTCGGCGAGGTCGCCGCCCGCCATCACCGCGGGTTTCGCGCCCAGTTCGCCGCGGCAGCCACCGAGCTTGGTTTCGACCAGCGCTCGACCCTGTTGCAGTGGTCGGCGACGATCAAGGTCGCGACGCTGGTTGGGGTGGCGCCGGATCGGCTGACCAAGGCCGATCTGGACACCGGGCGCGAACAGCTATCCGCGGCGATCCGTCGGCACCGTCCCGACGCGCACGGGGTCCGCGCGTTGACCACCGCACTGTTCGGCGCCGAGGCCACCCTGTTCCACGCCGGTGTGATCGACGTGCCGCCGCGCAAGACCCACCCGGACAAGTCCGCGACCCGGGCCGCCGCCTGGGCCGCCGTGGCGCCCCGGCTGGCCGCGACCCTGCTCGGATATATCGAGCAGATGCGGCTGTCGCTGCGGGCCGCGACGATGGTCAGCCTCGAAGGGGCGCTGCGCGAGTTCGCCGGTTGGCTTGCCCGCGAGGCGCCCGAGGTGAGCGCGGTCGCGCAGCTGCGTCGAAGCCACATCGAGAACTACAAGCTGCATCTGGCCGGGCGGGACTCCGCGCGGGGCGGGCGGCTGTCTAAGACCGCGCTGGCCGAGCACATCGGCGTCCTGCGGACCTGTTTCGAGCGGCTCACCCAATGGGCCGGTGACGACGTCCCCGCCCAGGTGCAGGTCTTCGCCGGTGACCTACCGCGGCGCGACGAGCCATTGCCGCGTTTCCTCGACGACGGGGCGGCGGCGAAGTTGCTGCAGGCCACCCGCGCCCATCCCGACCCGTTCACCCGCCTAGCGGCGGAGTTCCTGGCCCGCACCGGGCTACGCAAGGGCGAGTTCTGTGATCTGACCATCGATTCCGTGGTGCAGATCGGCTCGGCCTACTGGCTGCACGTGCCGGTCGGCAAGCTGCGCACCGACCGATACATCCCGCTGCACCCCCAGCTCAAGGACCTGCTCGACGACTGGATCGCCCATCGACCCACCGGGCTGCGCGAGCCCTACCTGTTCATCGAACGGGGACGACGAATCACCACCACGCGGGTCGACCGGGCCCTGGCCAACGTGGCCCGACAGGCCGGTATCGGCCACGTCACCCCTCATCAACTCAGACACACCCTGGTCACCCAGGCCATCAACCGGGGCATGTCGCTCGAGGCGATCGCCGCCCTTCTCGGACATCGCTCGATGCGGATGACCATGGTTTACGCCCGCATCGCCGACCGCACCGTCGCCGACGAGTACTTCGCCGTGTCCGAGAAGGTCGAGGCGCTCTACGACGCCCCCAAACAACTGCCCGCCGACGCCGAAGGCACCCAGATGCGCCGGCTGCGCGCCGAGATGCACCGCCGCATGCTCGGCAACGGCTACTGCGCCCGCCCCGTCGGGCTGGACTGCCACTTCGAATCGATCTGCGAGTCCTGCACCTTCCAGACCACCATCGAGTTCCGCCCCACCCTGCAAGCCCAACGCGACGACGCCACCGACAAAGGACAACTCGGCCGCCAAAAGATCTTCGACGGACTGCTCGCCCGACTCGACCACAACGCTTCCTGACATGATCCACTTGACAAGATCACCCGCATAATGAGCGAGCAGACCGGGGACCGGCTTTCGACTTTGGTTGCCGACTTGACCGGCGAGCAGAGTTGCTCCGGCAAACGTGATGGCGACAGAAGTGCCGTGTGTTCTACGTCCCCCTACATCGTGGCGGAGCACGCTTTCGAGGTCGTCGACCGACAATTCAGGGCGAGTCACCCCGCCGTTTCGGCAGGTCGGTAGGTTTGGCCGGCTCTCGGTGAATACAGGCGACCTAGCGCGGATGCCACCAGACTTGCCACCGGTATAGAGCGGAACCGACCGGTCGCGGAATTAGGTTGCACCGGAGAACACGGTTTGATGATCGACTGTTACCGCTGCGCAAGACAGCGGGCAGCGAGAAGCGCTGGCCTGGCGCGACGGGAGCCGTGGTCGCGATTCGGGTCAGACATCACTTGGAAGTGGGAAAATCTGTCTCGGATCCCGCTGGAAAGCTGCTGTTACAGGCATCCGCATCACGCGCGCGGTGACCGCAGGCGTGGCCGTGAGTTTTTGTAGCGAGTCGTATGAATAACCCAATGCATACGTGTCTGTCACCATCGCCGCGGTATACGTGTCGACCCACGGCATCGGATCGCCGAAGATGAGCGAATCACGCAGATTGTGGCCGGGAGCCGCTCCTCCCTGAGGAAGAAACGGAGCGGAGCCGCGGTCGCTGTATAGCCCCTGCCACGCTGACCACATGCGGTCTAGGTTGGCGTGATGCAGCCAGAAAACGGGATCGTTCGGTGAGGTCATCTGCATCATCGTTCCGCTCGCGATATTGCCATCGGACGTCCAGAACCCACCGACCCAGCGATGCACTCGGTTGTGCAGGTCGACTTCGGCGCTTTGACGGAAGCTGCTGGCCCGGGGAGACGAGGCATCCCAGGGCACGTCGTCATACCAACGAATCTTCAGTGCGGCGTCCTGCGCAGCTGTGTCTGGCAGGTTCATCTTGATTGGTTGGTTGTTCTGGTCGAGATCTCCGAAGCCGAACCGGCGCTGTAGATAGGTTGCCGCGCCAGGGGAATCGACCACGTTGAAGACCCATTTGTCGCGTATGAAGGGACCGTCGGTCACTTCATAGCCCTTATTGGGATCTCCATCGCCGCCGAGGAAAGAAGGGAGCGCCGGGTTCTTTGTCCAGTCCCAGTACGGAATCCCAAGATTGATGTCCTGTGCCGCCTGCTGGAGATCACGCTCGAACTGGAGTAGTAACACACGATGCCATGGAAAAAAAGCAGGACCCTGGTGCGCCCATCCATCAGGCATCGCCATCATTGCTTTGACGTGCAGCTCGACATAATCGTCGTAGCGGCTCGATGTGGGCGCACCGGGGTGTAGCATGCTTGGCGCTTGCTTCAACGCGAGAATTGCGGTAACGAACGCCTCTTTCTCGTCGTCGGACAAGGTTGATTGATCTTTGCGAATCGCCATTGATGTTCCGCCTCCATTTTATATTCTTGCCCGGCTCCGTGTGCGCCAACAGCGCTCGTGGTTCTCATGCCTGCTCATAGCAAGCTTGACCCGCTACAACGTCACGAGAAGTCAGAGTTTTCTGCTGGCTCGCCTGATACCTGGAGGGCGCGAAATCTGTCTGTCCATGCTCGTTTGACCGACAAGATCAGTGGGGGACACGAGGGCCCGATGGTTCTTCGGTGTCTGGCCAGGGAACCCAAGCTGGCGCGGTGGTCGGCGGGGGGACGCAAGCCAGCAACGGTGACCTCGGCGAGCCGACGTACTGGCAGCGTCGTAACCGTGTTCAGCGCCGGCATCAGGGCATGCATCGGGTATTTGGCCTGCAGTGGCTGCCGCCGATGCGCCGGTTGCATCGGCGGCAGCCACTGGCGTGGACTGCATCGGCTGCGCCAGACTGCGGTGCGCGGTAGGTCAGCGTGGCGCGCGGGCTTGAACTAGCGACTGTCGTCGGTTGGAGACTTGAGTCACTAGAGCAACCGCAATGAGCACGGTTGCGTTCGCCGATGGCGGCTTCGGGAAGGTGTGTTGATGCGTCGTCACCGCTCTCGGCGGTCAGCGCGCCCGTCCAGCTTCGCCGGCTTCCGGTTCCCGCCTGATGTGATCGTGGTGGCGCTGCGTTGGTGTCTACGTTCGACGAAGAACGCTAGCCGGCGATCTGGTGAAGTTGTGCTCGGCAGAGCTCCAGTGTGCCGGGCGGTCTCGGAGTGAATGCGGCAGTGGCTGTGATGGACGGCGTGTTGACCGCATTCGACGGCGCAGCGGTCGGCGGCGGTAGCTGCTGCTTGCAGGATGGCTCTGGTGACGCCGACATCGGTGGCGGTATCGCGGGACAGCACCCGGTGTGCCGTCGCCGCGATATCGGCACAGTCGAGGGCCGCGCGGGTAGCGCTGAGCATGTCGGTCGTGTTGTGGGCCATCATCGCCGTGGCGCAGGCAGTTGAGTGACGGTCGAGATCCACAAGAGCCTCTAACACCTTGCCCAATCCGTGCAAGGCGGACATTAGCTTCATGCTGACATCCGGCGCGTGAGTCGCCACGGCGGAACGAGCCAGCTCGGTGAGCCGTGCCGCATCGTCACTGAATTGGCTGCATTCCGGGCAGGTCGCCAGATGTGCGCCGACCGCGCTCGATTCTATTGAACTTTCTTCGCCGTCGAGCCGAGCAGAGAAGGCCTCCCTACACCGTATGCAGTCCACGTGACAGTAGTCCTCCGCTGAACCTCGGAGGTTACCGGAATTTGAGGCAGTCGTCGCTGTGCTGGGCGAGCAGCGAACGGGCGCGGATCAGGCCGAATGAACCTCCCCACACGGATGTACTACGTCGACTAGTAGACTCCTGAGGATCGGGAGATCGATCCGGTTGCATCGAGGAGAGGGTGAGGCGGACGGCGGTGTCTCCGAAGCGACGGCGCCGGCATCGACACGGGGGCCAGCGCCCTCACGGACCAAGCACCAATGACCCCGGAGCCCGAGGTGACGAAACAACGAGTTCGCTACCTCACACGGCGGCGGGTTCGAGTACTCGAAACGCGGTCTTCGGCGTGGCAGGGATGCTGGTAGTCAGTCACCTCTTCGATCAACGTCGGGCCGCGTCAGGTGATGAACACCAGGCCTGGAGGATCTTCTGCGGGCGTCCTAGCATTCGCCAGCGGCATTGTGTAGGGCTACTGATGCGTCGCCGTCTCGGGGTCCGCTGGTGACGATTACCTACCCTCCGGTGCCGAGTGTCCTGGGCGTGTCGCCGCACGGCATCTTCGCGGCACTTGGGCTGGTTGCCGGGGCGCTGCTACTGCTGCGCGAGGTCCGTCGGCGGGACTTCGATCTGGCGGTTGTCGAGCGGGCGTTGACCTGGGCGGTGCCGGCCGGCATCGTCGGCGCGCGAGCCGACTACGTGATCTCCCATCCCGAGCAGTTCCATTCATTGGGCCAGGTGCTCGCGGTGTGGAACGGGGGATTGGCCCTGTTCGGTGGCCTTATCGTGGGGTTGCCCGTTGGCCTGGTCGTCGCTTACCGAGCGGGGGCGCACCTGCCGCGGGTGCTGGACGCCGCCGCGCCCGCGCTCGCCTTAGCGATTACCGTGGGCCGGGTCGGTGATCTGCTGCTCACCGACCACCTCGGCGCCCCTACGAGCAGCCCGGTCGCACTGGCCTACCGGGTGCGGGTTGGCTACGACCTCGCTTCGGGCTTTGGACCCAGCCCAGCGGTGCCCCCGCCGCCCGGGGTCGGCTGCGCCGAGGTGGGTCGGTTTTACGCGGGCTGCAGCTACCACCTGACTCCGGCCTATGACCTGCTCGGTGCACTGGTGCTGTTCGGGGTGCTCATGGGGCTACGGCGCTGGGTCGATTACCGGGCTGGCACGGCGATCAGCCTGTGGGCCCTGTGGTACGGCGCGCAGCGGCTCGGCCTGGACTTCACCCGCGGCATTGACAAGCGTCCTGCGCTGGGCCTGACCGGTACTCAACTCGTGGCGATCGGTGTGGTGGCCGCCGGGATGGTCTCGGTGGCGGTCATTCTCTTCCGTCGTCGAGGCTGGGGCGAGGAGAGCGACGATCCGCCGTCGCGGGTGGCTCCGCTTCGCCGGCCGGCTTGGCAACGCTCGATGACCTCGGGGGGACACTCCGAAGGAAACTCGTCGTGAGCTGCCGGCGGTACGGCGGGCTGACGTCGACATCGACCGTGCCTGCCTGCCAGCACGCAGGATGCGGTGTCGCCGGTGGACTCGCCCGTGGCTAGCCGGCCTCGCCAGGGCATGCATTTGCGCTGTAGCGGCCGTGTGAAGACACACCGGTTCACCCCGCGTCTAGCCCCCAGGGTAAAGACTTCCCGCCGCTGGCTGTCCGTTCCGCCGCCGCGGTGTTCAAGCCCGTCCAGCACGATTTCGAACTGGTTTATCGCGCTGCTGGGTCTGGCGCTGCTCGCCGCTGGATGCACCCCCGCGAGCCGGAGCCCCTCGGCCGGCCAGCCTTCCCAGAGCCTTCCACCGGGCTGCACCCGCACGATTACCAGCCCCGACGACGTGTCGGCGGCCCTGAACGCCGCGTCCCCGGGACACACCTTGTGCTTTTCCGGGGGCAACCTGGCCGATGCCGAGGTGACGATGACCAGATGGGGCACCGCAGCCGCGCCGATCAGGCTGGCGGCCGATGGGGCCACGGTGCGCAGCGTCCAGATCACCGCCGATCACGTCGTCCTGGAGGGGTTCACCGTCGCGGACGGCGACGGAGTATCGCTCAGGGGAACCGGGATTCATCGCGCGAAACAACGCCATTCGTGACACCCAGCAAGGTGGAATCACGTGCGATCCCTGTACTGACTCCACCATCGAGTCCAACACCGTGACACATGTGGCCATCGCCGGCATCTGGATAACCGGGCAGCGGATCACCGTGCGCGCCAACCATCAGCGAAACTGTGACAGTGTCACGGGGCAACAGCGACGCCGACGGGATAAGGGTTTTCGGCAACAGCCACCGGATCACCGACAATACTATCTTCGATATCTCCGACAGAGGCTACGCCAGTCCTCCGCACCCGGACTGTTTCCAGACCTACGACCAGAACAACCCACCAACCTTCGATGTGGTGATCTCTGGTAACACCTGCCGCAACGTCGGCGCACAATGTGTGATCGCTACCGGCGACCAGCGCGGCAATAGTGGCGCCCCGGCCGGAGCGACCTCGATCACGTTTGTCGGCAACACCTGCGCGCCCAACGGTGCTCAGGCGATCAACCTGCGCCGCTGGCCCAATGTCGAGATACGCCAGAACAACTTGTCCGGGCCGAACTTGACCCGCGGGATCATCATCATTGACGGCTCTACCGGTGCCACCGTGATCGGCAACGCCACCACCGGCGATCGCCCCACTGTGGACATCGACGACTCGTCCCGGCCAGGGCCCCGCCTCGAAGCCAATAACCCCGCCTGACGGCCTGGCGTTTCTCGACGTCTAGGGCGCCCCGTTGTTCTCGTTGCCAGCGGTGCAAAACCTGCTACTGCGCATGGTGGCGCCGATGCTGCTGGCGTTAGGCGCGCCGTTCACTCTGCTGTCTGACCTGCTGCCAAGTGGGCAGCCTGACCGACTCGCCGCGGCGCAGAACAGCCTGATGGCGAGACCGTCTACTACGCGGTATAGTTGTCCTATCCCGCGCGGTCCACCCCCCGCTTCCCTCCCGCCGGGACCCCGAGGGCGGTGGACGGTCAGGTTTGATCCTCCCGGCCGTCCACCTCCCTTGAGACCTAGATCTTCCATGAGCCCCTGATGATCACAAGGTCACCGCGGCCGCAGCGAGGGTACGGTGCTCGTCCGTGCGGGAAGCCAGCCAGGCCACGAACAGTGCACCAGCGCGATCATTATCGGCCGTTGCGCTCCCCGAGGGCGCGACGCAGGATCGTGGACTCATGATCTGACGCGGACCGGGCGAAGTGCAGGAGGACACCATCGGGATCGCCGGTGGATGCGAGCACGTCACGCAACGCCCGTGCAGCGGCCTCCTCCCGCGCCTGCGCAGGCCGGTACCGGTAGGCGCGCCCGGCACGCTCACGCTGCACCCAACCCTTGCGGTGCAGGTTGTCCAGCACAGTCATCACGGTCGTATACGCGAGTGTGCGGGACTGGTTGATCTCCGCCAGCACCTCGCGGACACTGCGCGGACTCTGGGCGCGCCACAACACGTCCATGACTGCCGTTTCCAGATCGCCCAGGCCGTGCATGCCACCTCCTGACCCCTGAGGATACGGTCTGCCGCGCGGGTCCGAGCTGATGACTACGGCTGCTTTCCGGCGTTGGCCCATCGATCCCGCAATCCGAGAAGCCGAGCGTGGGATCCTCGGTCGCCGAGCACGGTGAACCGGCGCAGCCGCAGGCTGTTGGACACCAACGAACGCCGAGCTGAACGTGATTGTCGGGCTGAGCAGCCCTCCGGACGGTATTAGTGATCAGGACCGGACCAGGCGGGCAATCGCCTCGGAGGCCTCCTGGACCTTGGCGGTAGCTTCCTGGCCGCCTGCGGCAGCAGCGTCAAGCACGCAGGTTGCCAGGTGCGCGTCCAGCAGCTCCAACGAGAACGATTGCAACGCCTTGGTTGCCGCCGATACTTGGGTAAGGATGTCGATACAGTATTTGTCTTGCTCGATCATCCGCTGCAGGCCGCGGATCTGCCCCTCAATGCGGCGCAGCCGCGAAAGATAGGCCTCCCGATCCCTGGTGTAGGTGGCCATCAGACTCTCCGGAGCATGACTAGTGGGCACTGCCTAAACGGTACCCCCCTATAGTACTAGCGGCAATCCTGAGGAGATCGGAGGGTCGGACTAGTGGGGTGATCTGACTGCCGTGTCGCTCGGTCAGGAACGGCCGATTGGGCGGCGTCACGCTGGTGTCGGTTTAACGGATGCTCGTGAGCGTTGCTCAGCCAATCCGGCTCATCGCGGTAACCTGGTTCCACGGCACCGGGCTGACTTTCACCACGTCCCCGCTCTGTGGAGCATTCACATAGCGGCCGCCACCAACGTACATGCCGATGTGGGTGATCGGTGAGTACAACGCGATGAGGTCGCCCGGTTGCAACTCGGACTGGCTGACGCTGCGACCCATCCGTGCCTGTTCCTGGGCTGAGTGCGGCAGGCCCGGTACGCCGGCCTGCGCGAAGGCCCACTTCACCAGGCCTGAACAGTCGAACGTGGCCGGACCGCCGCCGCCCCAGACGTACGGCGAACCCTGCTTGCTCAGGGCGGCGCGGGTCGCTTGGATCGCGGTACCGGTGCCGACCAGGTTGATCGGGAAGCGGATGTCACCGACGGAGGTGTAGGCGGCCCGCTCCTGCTGGCTGAGCCGCGCGAGGCGCTGCTTGACCACCTGGATCTGGCGGTCCATGTCGATGCGGGAGCGGGTCAGGTCGCCTTCCAGTCGCGCCGCGTCCCGCTCGGCTTGGCTGGCCCGGGTCGCCGCGTCGTTGGCCGACCGCTCGGCCTGCTGGGCTTGGGCAACGGCACCGGTGAGGCGGTCCAGAGCCTGCTTGCTGTCCACCGCGAGGATGTCCAGCGCGGACATCTGATCCAGGAACTCCTCGGGTGAGCGGCTGACGAGCAGGGCGGTCAGCCGGTTGAGCCGCGCTCCCTGGAACGAGGCGTTGGTCAGCCGGTCGACCTGCCCGCGGTACTGGTCCTCGACCGTCCTGGCACGTTCTAGGGCGGCGGCAGCGGCGGTGGCGTCAGCCGTGGCCCGCTCAAGATCGGCATGACGGGCATTCACCTGATCGCGGGCATAGTTCCACCGCTCGGTCAGCATCTCGGCCTGCCGGCTCAGCTCGGCGAGCGGCCGTACCGCGGCGGGAGCGTCCCCGGGAGGTTGGGGATCGGCGGTGGCCGGCGTGGGAATCAACGTGACCAGGCCAGCCAGGGCTGCAATGGCCATCGCTGCTGGCACGCTGCGCTTCTGACTATGCGATGGCACGTCGCGGCTGTCTCCTCTTCCCTTGGCCGCCTACTGGCGAACTGACAGGGGTCGGGCCGGGTATGCATGCAAGGCCGTTGCGTGCGCGCGCCCATTGGCTTCACCGCGACAAGAGTCCCGGTTCGGCTCCTCGGCGCGGCCGATTCGGCGGCGACCTGCGTTGCCGCCCAGCGCGGGAAGCAGCTACCGCAAGGTCACGAAGAGGTTACGAAAAGTCACCTACACTGTCCACATCGATGTGCCAGCAATGGGGCGAAGTGACCGGCTGACACGGTCGGCGTCACGGCAACCCCACCAGTATTCGGTTCCGCCGATCGAACCGCATGGCGAACGGGCCGCTCCCCGTCACCAGCTGGCCACTTAGCGCTGTTGCGCACGGAGGCGACGATCCCGATTCCGTCCCTGCCGTCGCCACCATGCACCAGTCACCGGGCGAAGGAATCGATCATCCGATCCGACGGACTGCGGTGACGTCACGCCACGGGACTCTGGAGACCTTGACCACGTCGCCGCTCTGCGGCGCGTTGATATAGAGGCCGTTGCCCACGTACATGCCGATGTGGGTGATCGGCGTGTACAGTCCGATGAGGTCGCCCGGCGTGAGGCCTGAGGTCACCGGGATGCCGACCCTGGCCTGGTCCCAGCTGACCCGCGGCAGATTCACCCCAGCCTGGCGGTAGGCCCACAGCATGAGACCCGAGCAGTCGAAGGTGTCCGGTCCCTGGGCTCCCCAGATGTACGGAGCGCCCTGCTTGGTCAGCGCCGCCCGCACTGCCCTGACGCCGACCCCGTCACCGGGCAGGTCGATCGGGAAGTTGGTGAGTCCCTCGGAGGCATAGCGGGCGCGCTGGTCCGCGGTGAGCTGCGCGAGGCGGGTTTGCACCAGATCTATCTTGCGGCTCATCTCCAGCCGGGTCTGTGCCACATCGTTGGCTATCCGGCCGGCGTCCAGCTCGGCGACGGCCGCGCGAGTCTCGGCGTCGGTGGCGGCCAGCTCTGCCTGCTCGGTAGCAGAGACCGCAGCCGAGAGCTGGTCCATCGCCTTTCGGTTGCTGACCGCGAGCATGTCGAGTGCGGACATCCGATCCATGAACTGCCGGGGTGAGTCGCTGATCAGCATCGCCGTCAGACTGCTAAGCCGTACCCCCTCGAAGGTGGCGGCGGTGAGCCGATCGACCTGGACGCGGAACGCGCGCTGGGCAGAGCGGGCCGCCTCGGCGGTGGCCGTCGCCGTCGCCGCCTCGCTGCGCGCCCGGTCCGCATCGGCGCGACGGGCTTGCAGCCGGCTGGTCGCCGCATGCCACTCCTCGGTGATCACTTCGGCCTGGCGACTCAACTCATGGGCCTCAGCAATGGTTTTGTCGGGATCGGGTGCGGGTGCTGGATCGGCGACCGCGGTGGCGGAGGACACGCTCAACACCACAGCAACGACAACGGCAGCCGCCACGGCCCCACGAGCGCGACTCAGCGGATGGGAAATCACCTGCTATTCTCCCCCTGCTCTTGGCCCCCAACGTTCGGTGCCTGATCAATTGCGATAAACCAGGCCGCAACTGAAATAACTGCCGCTCGTGCGCATCGATGCGAACTTGCACCCGAACGGTGCCATCATGCCACCCGACAGTGCGACCTATGATCGCGGAGAGCGCGCTCGGTGCGCGATGCGCGAGCCGACCGTCGTGAACACCATTACGCGGTCATCCGGATTCCGGCTCCGGCACGAGAGATCTGAAGTATCTCTGTTCACAGACCGCGATTAGTCAGAAGTAGGCCTTAAGTATTGGTTGGAGGCACCGGCCGACGCGACTTCGTCGGAATTTTGCCGAGCGGGAATCAATCGCGCTCAAGTACTCCTGCGCTCAGTCAACGTAACAGGTTGCCAGAATCCTATGAGCGATATTGTCACCGGCGTGCGTTGGCCTTTCACCGCATTGTGATTCCAAGTGAGCAACGTGCCTTCGTGGACGAGCGTCCGACCGGCCGTGCACCTTGACCGTAGAGCATCACTCGTTTACTAACAGTAAGCATACACAGTTGCACTCAAGACATAGCGAAACGACTATGGAAGGCTATTGACCAGGAGAAGACCTTGACTTACCATACCCCTGTACGGTACCTGAGTACGTACTGCTGCAAGTACAAGTACTCTCGGTAGCACCTGTCAGGCAACGCTGAGTGTCCACATCACGGGCGCTGTGGACGGTCAGTCACGAACGCGGCAACGTAAGTCCAGTCCTCCCGACTCGCGCACACTGCCGATAGGCAACAGATGGCAGTCGATGGAAGGAGACGAGGCGTGACTCGACAATATCTCCGCCGGTCGCCGGTGTGTCTGCTCATCACAGCTCTCCTTGTCATCTTCGCATTTGCAACAGCATGCGGCAGTTCCGCTAAATCCAATGTCTTGGCAGCAGCCAAACAGCGAGGAAGCCTCCGTGTGGCGTTGACCGGGACCAACCCACCGTGGAGCCTGGTCGACGAGAACAACGAGAGCGCGGGATTTGATGCCGACATCGCGCGTGCGTTGGCCACGCGGATGGGCGTGGCCCGAGTGGACTTCGTGCAGTCCAACTTCCAGAACTTCATACCGGGAATCCAGAACGGCAAGTTCGACCTGGTCGTGTCCGGCCAGACGATGACCAAGGAACGCGCCAACCAGGTGGCCTTCTCAACCCCCTACGAGGTCAACGGCGTCTCGATCTTCGTCAGGCAGGGCAATAACTCGATCGCGAAGCGGGATGATCTCGCTGGCAAGCGCATCGCCGTGAGCGCCGGAAGCACGCAGGAGCAGCTCGCGCGGACCATACCGGATGCCCAAGTGCTGATCTACGACAATGCCACGCTGGCATTGACCGATGTGGCACGGGACAGGGCTGACGCCTGGCTCGGCTCCCGCTTCGTCGGCGCCTACCTGGCTCAGAAGAACAGGCTGTCGATCAAGGACGTACCGGGATATCTCAGCTTGGAGATCAACGCCATCACGGCCAGGCTGGGTCAACAGCAGCTGATTGACGCAGTGAACACGGGGCTTTCCTCAATGATCAGTGACGGCACGTTCACGGCAATCTCGAAGAAGTGGCTCGGCGGCCTGGACATGGCCGCGGAGATCAACAATCTACCAGCCGACAAGAAAGTGCCCTGACCGATTTCCTAACCCAAGATTCCCCGCGCACCTCCGCTGAACGGAGGACACATGATCGACCTATTGAGACGCGCCGCACCCCTGTTGTGGGACGCGCTGTACATGACAGTCCTGCTGGGAGTCAGCTCGTTCGTGATCGGCGTCGGCATTGGCCTCGGCGCAGCAGTCGGGCGGCTCTCACGTTTCCGCACGCTGCGTACGGTGATCGGGCTCTATGTTTCGCTGTTTCGTGGCACGCCGGTACTTCTTCAAGTGCTCCTCGTCTATTACGGACTGCCACAACTCGGCGTCGAGATCGCACCTGTTCCAGCAGTGATCATCGCACTGTCTCTCCACGCTGGCGCTTATCTGACGGAGACGTTTCGAGCGGGAATCACAGCCGTCGATACGGGGCAGCGAGATGCGGCTCATTCGATGGGCATGACCGGTTCCCAGCAGTTCCGTCGAGTCATCCTGCCGCAGGCTGTCCGGATAGTCGTGCCACCGGTCGGCAACCAATTCATCTCCCTGATGAAGGACACCTCGCTGGCGTCGGTGGTGACGGTCGTCGAGCTGACCCGGGTCGCCGAGATCGTCGGCTCGTCGACGTTCCGCTACCTGGAGATGTTCGTGGTGGCCGGACTCATCTACTGGATCATCTGCACCCTGCTGGCAGTCGGCCAGGAGGTACTGGAACGCAGGTTGGGACGGGTCAACGCATGAGCGAGACAATCCACCCAGAACCGGTCACAGCCAGGGGTGTCATCAAGTCCTTCCGCGGTGTTCCGGTACTGCGAGGTGTTGACCTGACGGTCCGACGCGGCGAGGTGCTCGTGGTGATGGGACCGTCCGGATCCGGCAAGACGACCCTCATCCGGTGCCTCAACGGCTTGGAGCGTCCCGAATCCGGCGAAATCCGGGTGTGCGGGGTGGATATCTCTCCCGGCTCGGGCAGCCGGCGAGAAATCGCCCGGCGCACGCGGGCGGTCTGCTCCAGAACAGCGATGGTATTCCAGCAGTACAACCTGTTCCCGCACATGACCACCCTGGCCAATGTGATGGAAGGACCGGTGACCGTCCGCAAGGTAGCGCGGTGCGAGGCCGAGCAACGCGCGCGCCAACTGCTCGCCCGGGTGGGCCTGCGCGACAAGTGCCATGAGTACCCGTCCCGTCTCAGCGGCGGGCAACGGCAGCGAGTGGGGATCGCGCGGGCGTTGGCGATGGAGCCCGCCGTGGTGCTGTTCGACGAGCCCACTTCCGCCCTCGATCCGGAGTTGCACGAGGAAGTGCTGCTGGTGATGCGGCAACTGGCCAAGGACGGCATGACCATGGTCGTCGTTACCCACGAAGTGGGATTCGCCAGGGACGTCGCTGACCGCGTGTTGTTCATGGACAACGGCCTGGTAGTCGAGGAAGGGCCGGCGAAAGAGTTCTTCAGCTCTCCCCGGGATCCACGAACTCGTGGTTTTCTGCGGCTTGTCGACGGCTGATGGGTCAGGTCCTCATGCGTTGATGTGAGGTGACGCGAGTGAATCCGTCCACCGTGGCGTCTCGCTCATTGGCGAGGGCCCAGCGATCGATGGTGAACTCGCACGTTGCGTTCGACCTGTGGCCACCGTTGCTGCGCGGAGACCCGAGCGTTGACAGCTCTGATATCAACTACCCGGTCGAGGTCGACTTCGACCTGTCCGCCGTGCCACCGGGCTTCTTCGCGCAGGATGCCGCGCCAGGTTTGGAGCGCTGGCAGGCATTGCTGCCACCCCTGGATGCTCGCGTAGATCTCGGCGCCGGCGGGACGCCGCTCGTTGCCGTGCCCGCGCTGGCCGATTACGCCGGCCTGGATTGCGAGGTGTTCGTCAAGGACGAGAGCCACAATCCCACGTGGAGCCACAAAGATCGGCTGAATGTGGTGACGGTGAGCGCAGCCCTGCACGTCGGGGCGCCGGGCGTGGTGGCAGCCACAAGTGGCAACCACGGCGTGTCAGCCGCCGCCCATGCGGCCCATGCCGGAATCGGTTGTGTCGTCGTAGTTCCGGCCACGCTGCCTGTCGCGATGCGGGACCTGCTGACCGCCTACGACGCCGAGATCATCGTGGCGCCAAGACAGCAGCGCTGGTCGGTGCTGGAGGAGGTCGCGGCGCGCCGGGGCTACCACCCGGTGAGCAACCTGACCGCGACGCACACGGGCCATCCCTTCGGGCCGGAGAGTTACAAGACCATCGCGTATGAGATCCACCGGCAACTCGGCGACCAGGTACCGACTGCGGTCTTCGTGCCGACCGGCTACGGGGAGCTCCTTTTCGGCGTGTGGAAAGGCTTCGACGAGCTACGACGGACCGGGGTAACCACCCGGGTTCCCCGCATGATGGCATGCGAACCCGCGGCGCGCGGTCCGCTGGCCGCGGCCCTGCGTCAAGGACTCCCCGCTACACACGTTCCCGACCGTCCGACCAGAGCCTTCTCGATCGCCACCACGGTCAGCAGCTATCGCGCAGTGCGAGCAGTTCAGGACAGCGGCGGCGCGGCGTTACTGCTCACCGACGCCGAACTCGACGCTGCCCAGCGCGTCTTGGCGAGATCCGGGTTCTGGCAGGAACTATCGGGAGCCGCCGGCGTCGCCGGCCTTCGCGCGCACGCTCACGGCGGCGAGCCGATGGCGGGCCCCGTGGTGTGCATCGCAACCTCATCAGGGCTGAAAGATCCTTCCACAGCAACGGGCGGTCACATCCCGCCGTGAGAACGCACCTCATCGAGGTCACGCCGGCGCGACGGCCATGGTGGGTCGCTGCAAGCGGCCAGCACGGTCAAGCCCGCTGACTCCCGCGGCGCAGAGCAGGCCGATGCCGGCCAGGGCCAGCCAGGGCAGCGTTGGCAGCCCGGCGGCCCGCCCCAGATCCAGTGCGGTGCCGGTGAGCAGGTTCCCCAGCATGATCCCAATCCCACACACGGTGTTGTACAGGCCGTAGTGCGTGGCCACCAGCCGGTTGTCGGACAGCGTGACGATGGTGTCCATCTCGAACGGGAACACGACGATGGTACCCAGCGCGAGCAGCGCTGCGGAGAGCACCAGGGGTGCCAGCAGCACGGCTACCGGTGTTGTCGTGGTGCTGGCTTCGGTGGTCGCGGTAGCGAGCGGCGGCAGGAATGCTGCGGCCATCAGACCCAGGCCCGCCACCAGGCAGCGGCCCGGGCCCCAGCGGTTCTTGCACCAGGCCGTGATCCGCATCTGCCCGGCGATGGCCAGCAGCCCCGAGACCGCGAACAGCGCGGCTACTCCCACCGTGCCCGCCATGCCACTGCCGGCGAGGCGACGGACCTCCAGCGGGAGGGCCAGGTAGACCTGGAAGGCCAGCACGTAGCTGCCGATCATCGCGATCGAGAACAGCACGAACGAGCGATTGGCCAGCACCGAACGCCACAGCGTCAGCACCGAGCTTGCCCCGCGGTCGGCGGTGTCGTTGCCCCGGCGCTGCGGCAGCGAACGCAGTTGCAGCACGCTGAGCACCGCGAAGACGGCCGCAGCGACCGCGCAGGTGAGACGGAAATCGATCCCGGTCAGCGCCAGCCCGACCAGCGGGCCCAGCAGGATCCCGGTCTGGTAGAAGATGTTGAACAGCGCGAAGGCTTCCACTCGCCGCGGTCCGGCGTCGTGGGCAAGGTAGGCACGGACTGCCGGGTTGAACAGCGCCCCGGCGAACCCGGTGGCGGCCGAGGCCGCGATCAGCGCCGGTACCGAGTCCACCAGCCCGAGCAGCCCGAAGCCGGCGGTGCGCAGCACGCAACCGGCCACGATGAGCGGCTTGTAGCCCAGCCGGTCGGCCAGCGTACCGCCGATGAGGAACATGCCCTGCTGGGTGAAGTTCCGCACGCCGAGCACCAGGCCGACCACCCATACCGCCAGCCCGAGATTACCTGTGAGGTACGCGGCGAGATACGGCATGAGCATGTAGAAACCGATGTTGATGCTGAGCTGGTTGATCAACAGCAGCTGCACCGGCCGGTCAAACGAACGGAACTGCGCGATCGTGCGCATCAACGAGTCTCCTTCCCGGCCACCGGGTCGAGGACGCGGCGACAGCGGGTCCAGCGGATGACCTCCCGCTCGGTGGGATGTGTTATTTCATCGGGTTCGGTGGGCAGGTGTGCGGTCAGCAGCCCATGGCGGTGGCAGTAGTCGTCGTTGAACACGGTGTCGAAGTAGCGGTGCGGTCCGTCGGGGAACACCGCGGCGATCCGCGTATCCGGTTCCTCGGTGCGGGCTAACCACCCCGCGACCAGGGCCACGGCGCCCACGCTCCAGCCACCACTGGCGTACTGGGCGGCGGCGAGCTTACGGGCCACGCACACCGCCTCGCGGGGCGCAACCCAGTGCACCTCGTCGAAGGCGGGATAGTCGACGTTGCGCGGGTAGATGCTCGATCCGAGTCCGCGCATCAGCCGGGCTCGGGCTGGTTGCCCGAAGATCGTGGAGCCGACGGTGTCGACGCCGACCAGGCGCAGCTGCGGGAAGAATTCCCGCAGCACCCGACTCACCCCCGCCGAATGACCGCCGGTGCCCACCGAGCACACCAGCACGTCGACCCGACCGAGCTGCGCGACCAGTTCCAGTGCCAGTGGCTCGTAGCCGGCCACGTTGTCCGGATTGTGATACTGGTCCGGGCAAAACGAGCCCGGATGCTTAGCCAGCAGTTCGCTCACCCGCTGGCGGCGCGCCTGCTGCCAGCCCCCCGTGGGATGGGGGCTGGCGACCACCTCGACCCGTGCCCCGTAGGCGGCCAGCAGCCGGCGCATGATCGGCTCCATGCCCGGGTCGGTGACCAGGGTCACCGGGTGTCCGTAGGTGATGCCGGCCAGCGTCAATCCCAGTCCGAGCGTGCCGCTCGTCGACTCAATGATCATTCCGCCTGGTCGGAGGTCCCCGCGCTCGCGGGCGCGCTGGACCATGTGGAGTGCCGGGCGGTCTTTCATCCCGCCCGGGTTATGCCCTTCCAGCTTCGCCCAGAAACCGCGTCCCTCCCGGTTCAGCGGCCGGTCGATCCAGAGCACCGGAGTGCTCCCGACCGCACCAGCGACCGTCTTATAGAGGGGTACGTATCCAGTAGTAGGTACCCGTGCCGGAGACGGGTTGGTGTGCCGCGCGTCAAGCGCGCGCGCAAGAACTATCCCCATGAACCTGATCTCTCCTTGAACGTAAGGGTGCGACGGCAGCTAGCAACAACCAGCGCCTGCAAGCAGGCGATCAGGTCGTCGCGGCGCCGCTCCTCACGTCCGTGCGATACATCTTGAGATCAGGATTTGACGGCCCGACGGAGACGATGGAGAAAGGCAGGATGGAGGGCCTCGCCATCGGATTCCGGGCAGGATCGGGACACCTACCGCCGACCATCCAGCTGCGTCAGGGCCAACCGGGGCAGCGACCTCCTGCTCGTGATCAACCGCCCGGCGCGGCGAGGCATACACCGTGCTACCAGCACCTTTGTGCTGGTGACCGGCGTCGTGATGGCACCGGTGACCTGCCGGCCAACTCCCCGCCGGCCCGATTTCCGCAGGCTCGCCGTCGGCTAACTCGCTATCGGCTGACTCCGTGTCAGCGGACTCGATGTGGGCGTGACCCGCCCCAGCGGCCGTCGCGCCGTGCGATTCGGCACCGACAGAGCCCGCACACTCGGCGACCTTCCCGACTGCGAATGAGAGAACAGCAAAGAGGGCCAGGGCAAGCATGAGTGCCCGCCGGTAGAAGATCCTCCCCTTATCTCCCACGGCGCCACCCTACGACTGCGACAGCGATGCCGCGCATGCGTAGCCCCATTGAGTACAACTCTCACTCGATTGTGATCACACTGAACTCGATCGTGACCACAGTGGACTGATCAACCACAGGCTTCGTAGCGTCCTGCCGGCTCGGAATCCAAGCACAGCCACCGCAAGCGCCAACAGGCTGACCCGGTCGACGGCCACAACCACGCAGCCCGGCCCAGGTAACATCTCGCTACGGTGCCCATGGATATCAGAAATCAGGTGATCGCTCAACGTGACGGCGTCCCCGAGCATGGCTCCCGGCATCCGCCAGTGCCGGAAGGGTCGCGGACGGTCGCTGAGGGCCCGCTGGGTTGCAGTGGGCAGGCTGGTCGCGGCCATCGCGGTGTGCGCCGTAGTGGCGGCCTGCGCCAGCCGTGGCGGCCAGAGCGTCCCGTCCGAAGGGACCTCAGTGCAACTCGCACACGTGCACGGTCTCGGCGTCGACCCGGCCACCGGTGACCTCTACGCGGCCAGCCACTATGGCCTGATCCGGTTCCCGCAGCAGGGAAAGCCGAGCCGGGTGGGGGGCCTGGTGCAGGATTTCATGGGCTTCACTGTGGTGGGACCGAACCACTTCTTGGCGAGCGGGCATCCGGGTGCGGGCCAGGACGGGCCCAGCAACGTCGGTCTCATCAACAGCACCGACGGGGGACAGAGCTGGCAGCCGCTATCGCTGGCCGGACAGGCCGATTTCCATCTTCTCAAGGCCAGGCATGGCCTGGTCTATGGCTCCAACACTGGGCAACTCCTGGTCTCCAAGGATGGACGGGCATGGGAGACCCGCGTCAGCATCGCGATGGCCGATCTCGCCGTTAGCCCCCAAAACCCTCAGATGTTGCTTGCGACGACCCAGCAGGGCCTCGCCCACAGCACCGACGGTGGCCGGAGTTTCCAGCTTCTCGCTGGCGCGCCGCGGCTGCAGCTCGTCACATGGACCGACGCGGGCGACCTCATCGGGATCGCCCCCGATGGCACCGTGCACGTGAGCGGTGACGGTGGGGCCACCTGGTCGCACCGTGGCTCTGCCCAAGGCGAGCCGGAGGCACTCACCGTGTCCGGCGACCAAATCTACGCAGCTGTCAACGGCAAGATCGTCAGCAGCAACGATGGCGGCCGCACATTCCGAACCAGGTCCGAGGACAGCTGATCACCCACAGCTCCTGGACGGCCTCGGGAGGATCCGGCTATCGCCGAACAGCACCCGTTCCAAACGAGCGCATCTCGCGGTCATGGGTCACGGCGTGTACTTCCGGCCACCACGCAAGCACCTCCGGATGCATCACCGTACTATCCGGCGTAGTCGAGCAGCCGACAGGACGCCGCGATGAATGTGACCGATCTGGCGATTTCGGGGCCGCTGCTGCTGGCCGCCCTGGTAGCGCTGGCGGCCGGAGCGATCTCCTTCGCCTCCCCGTGCTGCCTGCCGCTGGTGCCCGGCTACCTGGCTTACCTGGCAGGACTGGCCGGCGCGGACGCCGCGCCCGCAGGCACCAACGGTGTCACCACCCGGCAGGGTAGTCGGGTGCGTGTCGCGGTCGCGGCGCTGCTGTTCGTCCTCGGCTTTACTGCCGTGTTCACCATCGCGGTGCTCGGCGTGCTGCGGCTGTCCGACACGCTGCTGGCCAACGAGCTGTTGCTCCAGCGCATCGGCGGCATCGTGACCATCGTCATGGGCCTGGCCTTTCTCGGGCTGATCCCGGCGCTGCAACGCGAGGTCCGCTTCCATCACCGACCGCACGGAGGGCTCTGGGGTGCACCACTGCTGGGTGGAGTATTCGGGCTCGGTTGGACACCGTGTCTGGGACCGACCCTCACCGGGGTGATCGCGCTCGCCAGCGCCACCCAGCTCGGCCCCACTGCGGCCCGCGGCTTGCTGTTGGTCCTGGCCTACTGCCTAGGGCTGGGGCTGCCGTTCATCCTGCTGGCCATCGGCAGCACCTGGGCCGTCAACACCGCCGGTTGGCTACGCCGCCACACCAGGATCGTCCAGCTCATCGGCGGCGCGCTGCTCCTCGTGGTCGGCGTGCTGCTCGTCACCGGCCTGTGGGGACAACTCATCGCTCTACTCCGCGGCCCCATCAGCGGATTCACACCGCTATAGCGGCGTGCAACAGGCCACGTTCGTCAAGCCCGCACAGCAGGCCGTCGTGCTCGGGTTATTGGCGCCCGGGCCGCGTCCCGGAACCTCGGGTCGGGACGACGCGGGCAGCGACTCCGGTCAACGCGGTAGCGGTGTTCGGGTCATGACAGGCTGGTCCGTCGCGGCGTCGCGACCCGCAGCACGAGCGCGTAGACCCCGAGCGCGACGATCCCACCCAAGGCGAGAACCACGAGGTTGCTGAGCTCGCCGCCAGTGTAGACATGCTGGAGCCACCACACCGCGGCAGCCAGTGGCGCCATCGCCAGCGTGGCCGTGAGTGCGCCGGCAAGGGTTCGGAGTTCGATGAACCGCTCGGGCCAGATCACGCGGCGCAGTCGAGTCAGCACCATCCCCGCAGCGGTGAGCTCACCGCCCAGGATGGCCACCACCAGCCACACGAGACGCGGCCCATCGGCGGGCCCTAGCAGGGTGGCCGCGGCGCCCGCCAGGGTCACGCCGAAAGCCACCTCGCTGGCCCGCCGAGGAATGCGCTCGTCGAGTCGGGCGAACAGCGCCTGGCGACCGATGTCGTGCACCCCGCCGACCAACTGGGCCACCGCCACCACCCGCAGGCAGGTGGCGAGTGAACCGATCACGGCCGCATTCCGCAACTCACCGTTGGCCAGAATGCTCGCGGTGGGTCCGGCGAGCACTGTCAGCAACACCAGTAACGGCAGGCTGGCGATCACGGCGTAGGAGAGCCCTTGGCGCCAGGCGGAGCCGAAGGTGGCACGGTCCTCGCAATGGGCGGCGTGCGCCAGCCCGGGCAGCGCGGCCATCGACACGGCACGGGCACTGATATAGGACAGCGAATAGAACACGGAATAGGACAGCTGCACGACGAATACGCCGCCGGGCACCGAGCTGGCTAGCGCGAGCAGCAGATACATGGCCGCGGCCGGCCAGGCGGCAACGCCGACTGAGCGCACCAACCTGCGGGTCACCGCGACGGCCTCGGGGTCGGCCCGCCAGCGCAGCGACGGGCGAATCCGCAGGCCCGCGCGGGCCGCGCCGAACAGCTGCACTGCAGCATGCAACGCGACCGCCGCCGTGCTGCCGAGCCCGAGCACGATGACCAGGTCGACCGGAACCTGGTCGATGTCGAGGCCCATCCCGTAGTACCAGCCCGCCATCACCACCGTCACGATCAGGACGACGTTTTCCACCGCCGGCGCGGCCGACGCGAGCGCGAAATGCCCACGCGCCCGCTGGGCGGCCATACCCAGGTAGACCAGGCTGTACAGCAGGACCTGCGGAGCGACGAGCAACACCAGCAGCGTGGTCAGCCACAGGCCCCGCGCCCGTTGCCCGGGATCAGGGATCCCAAAGGTCAGCGTCCAGGCCACCACCGGAGCGGCGAGCATCAGCAAGGCCACGACCGCCGATGAAGCCGTGAACAGCCACCCGGCTATCCGGCCGAGCACCTCCCGACCCCTGGGCAGGCCTTCGGCGCCGACGACGCGGACCACGCCGGGCACCAGCACCATCGTCAAGACTGGCCCGGCGATCAGCGTGAACACGATGTTCGGCACGACATAGCCGGCCTGAAAGGAGTTCGCGAAATAGGTCGGCCCCAGCACTGCGCCGATTACCACCACCCGGAGCAAGCCGGTGACCCTGCTGACCAGCGTCCAACCGGCGACGGTCGCCGAGTTCCGCACGGTGGTGATGGGCTTGTCAAGCTTGAGCACTATCACAGCAACGCCCAACGTGAGGCCGTGGCCTGGAGGGCGGAGGTGGTGCGCCCGCCGCTGTCCCACTCGCCCAACTGGTCGTGGGCTTCAACGCTCGTCTTGCCCACCGGCAGGAGCCGAATCTCGGTGGCCCGCTGGATGTCGCCGGTCAGGACCCGGACACACCCGTGGTCAGCAAGGCGCGCCCGCCGCC
>DATFDO010000034.1:0-14996 GCA_035252045.1 Pseudonocardiaceae bacterium | reverse complement strand
GGATTTCGCATCATTGTGCGCGTATACCCGTCCCGACGCGCCGAGCCACGAGCTGGACCTGGTGACGGACTGGTACGTCTGGGTCATCTACTTCGACGACCATTTCCTGGAAGCCTGCCAACGCGGCCATGACCAGGCCGGCGCAAAAGAGTATCTGGACAGGCTGCCCGCATTCATGCCCGTCAGCTTAAGCGATACAGCCCGTATCACGAAACCACGCCGGGTTCCGGTGGAGATCTTTCATACCCGCAGCCTGGGCGCGCTGGAGAACTCCGCGGTCAACTATGCGCGCTTCACCAATGACGTCGTCTCCAACCAGAAGGAAATTGAGTTCGAAGGTGAGCTGCACGACATGGTGCTGATTACCCAGAAATTCCTCAGCGCGAGCGTGATCCTGAACGATCTGTATTCCAAGGGCAAGGAAGTCGCCGAGGATGTCGACCTGCCCAAGGTGATCGCGGCGGAGGGGAATTGCTCGCCACCGGAGTCGATCGAGCGTTCGGCGCAGATTCATAATGAGCTGATGCACACCTTTGTCGAGGAAGCAACGCTTCTCACCCAGCTGGGGTCGCCGGCACTACGGCATTTACTGGCCGACATCTGGGGCTGGTTCGGTGGCAAGCGGGAATGGCACACCGAGCGGTATCACGGCGCGAGCAAAGCCTGAGACCTCGGGCCGACAAGAGCAAAGGAGTCCAACATGACCACAACTGCCTCTATTCCTCACAATGTACTGCACACCGCATACCAGAAATCAGTCGCCGAGTATTGGAACACCAACCAGGACGACCCGGTCAACCTGCGGCTCGGTGATGTGGATGGTCTCTACCACCACCATTACGGGATAGGCAGCTATGACCCGTCCGTGCTGGAGGGCCCGAGTCACACCCGGGACGATCGGATCATCAAGGAAATGCACCGGCTGGAGACGATGCAGGCGAACCTGCTCCTGGACCACCTCGGTGATATCTCACCTGACAGCCAGCTGCTGGATGCCGGGTCCGGCCGGGGTGGTACCAGTCTCATGGCTCACCAGCGCTTCGGCTGCCGGGTGGACGGCGTGACGATCTCGGAATATCAGGTCGAATTCGCCAACAGTCACGCACAGCGGTGGGCAGTG
This sequence comes from Pseudonocardiaceae bacterium, assembly GCA_035252045.1. GTDB lineage: Bacteria > Actinomycetota > Actinomycetes > Mycobacteriales > Pseudonocardiaceae. Next base: position 13,876 of record DATFDO010000034.1, on the reverse strand, counting down.
GCCGATCGGGTGAAGTTTTACTTCCGCAACATGCTGGTCACCGGATTCGAGACGGGATCGTACCGGGGTGTCTGGACTAACGAGACCACCATGTACGTGGACCTGTTCCAGCTATTCGCCGAGTTCTCCCGCCTCCTGGAGCACGGCGGTCGCTATGTCTGCATCACCGGTTGCTATAACGACGTGACGGGTGGCCGATCCAAAGCGGTCAGCCGTATCGACGAGCATTACATCTGCAACATCCATCCCCGTAGCGAGTACTTCAAGGCATTGGCCGCCAACAACCTCGTCCCGATCAACGTCGTCGATCTCACCGCGAGCACGATCCCGTACTGGGAGCTGCGGGCGAAGTCGTCCGTGGCCACCGGCATCGAGGAGCCATTCCTGACGGCATACCGCGAGGGCAGCTTCCACTACCTGCTCATCGCCGCCGATCGAATCTGAAGGTGCCTGATGACCGCCTCGCGGGCGGGCGCGCCTGGAGCCACGCGCAGGCTGCCGATCTGGTCGCGCAGGCGATGCGGGAGCTGCAATCAGCCAGTACGGCATCGCAGGCCGCCGCCGACCTGGGCGCGCTGGCCCGGCCGGCGACCCACCGTGATCATTTGAACCCCACCTGGAGCCATCGATGGCGCTCACTGTCCTGCTGGCCTCCCCGCGGTCGTTCCGCGCCGTGGTGCAACGCGCCATTGCTGTCGGCGTCGCCGCCACCCCACCGGCATCGCCAGCACCCACCGAAGTAGGTCACTGCAAGGAGATGTCATGACAGCTGTCCGGCTGGGCACGCCAACGGTGCCGGTCCTCTCGCGCCGCGTATCCCGTCAGGTCATGGTCGGCAGCGTGCCCGTCGGCGGCGGCGCGCCGGTCTCGGTCCAGTCCATGACCACCACCCCCACCTCGGACATCAACGCCACCCTGCAGCAGATCGCTGAGCTCACCGCGACGGGCTGCCAGATCGTGCGGGTAGCGGTGCCCAGCCAGGACGATGCCGACGCGCTGCCTGCCATCGCTGCGAAGTCACCGATCCCGGTCATCGCTGATATCCACTTCCAGCCCCGGTATGTCTTCGCCGCCATCGCCGCCGGCTGCGCTGCGGTGCGCGTCAACCCGGGAAACATCAAGAAATTCGACGACAAGGTCGCTGAAATCGCCCGCGCTGCCCGCGATGCCGGCGTGCCGATCCGGATCGGCGTCAATGCCGGCTCACTGGATCCCCGGCTGCTGGCCAGGCACGGCCGCGCCACCCCGGATGCGCTGGTCGAGTCCGCCTTGTGGGAATGCTCCTTATTCGAAGAACATGGATTCCGCGACATCAAGATCTCCGTCAAACATCACGACCCGCTCGTGATGATCGCCGCCTACCGGCAGCTGGCCGCACGCTGCGACTACCCGCTGCACCTGGGGGTCACCGAAGCCGGACCGCTGTTGCAGGGCACCGTGAAGTCCGCCGTCGCGTTCGGAGTGCTGCTAGCCGAGGGTATCGGTGACACCATCCGGGTCTCGCTGTCCGCCCCACCCATCGAGGAAGTCAAGGTCGGTAACCAGATCCTGGAATCCCTCGGCCTGCGCCCCCGGCGCCTGGAGATCGTGTCCTGTCCTTCTTGCGGGCGCGCCCAGGTCGACGTCTACCGCCTCGCCGAACAGGTCACCGCCGCCTTCGACGGCTTTCCCGTCCCGCTGCGCATCGCGGTTATGGGCTGCGTCGTCAATGGTCCCGGCGAAGCCCGCGAAGCCGACCTCGGCGTCTCCTCAGGCAACGGCAAAGGCCAGATCTTCGTCCGCGGCGAGGTCGTCAAAACCGTCCCCGAGCACCAGATCGTCCAAACCCTTTTGGACGAGGCTCTGGCCCGGTTCGAATCGACCCCGACTGCCTGACGCTGCGCACCCGAAACAGCTGGCGCCGATAACCGTGCAACCCTGGCGAAAGGTTCCGTCTCATGCCCAGATGGATTTATGATCTGCCTCCCTGGCAGTTGCTGTTACTATTTGTCGGGGCTTCGATCTGTGTCTGTTGGATTTTGATACGACTTTCCAGGCCTGTCATGGCACGGTGGTTCAGAAACAACCACGAGGACCGCAACAGTATTATCGATATCTTGGTCGCCGGCACCGGCCTGTTCTACGGGCTGCTGCTAGGTCTGATCGCGGTCGGCGCCTACACCAACTATACGAATGCCGATGACGCGGCGACACACGAAGCCAATTCGGCAGGTGTCCTGTACCGGGACGTGTCGAACTTCCCGGAACCACTGCGTTCGGTGCTACGGGCAGACATCTCCCACTACATAGACGTGGTCGTTAATGATGAGTTCCCGTCGGCGCACACGGGAAAGCTCCTGGCAGCCGGCACGCCGGTAGCAACTAAGATACAAAGCGAAATCGCGTCCTTCTCGCCCACGAATTTCGCAGGAAACGCACTGGACAACGAGACATTTCGCCAGTTCGCCAACTTCATCGATAGTAGGAACCAGCGGCTCAATCAGATGTCGGCAGGACTACCCGGCACGCTCTGGTTTATTCTTGTCGCCGGCGCTGTCATCAACCTTGCCCTCATCGCCATGCTCGGCATAGAACAAATCGGCGCCCACCTCATGCTGTCCGGTTTGTTCGCGGTCTTCCTGGGTTTAATGCTGTTTTTGATCGCCGATCTGGATCATCCGTTCCTCGGTCAATACAGTATTTCACCGGACGCGTTCGAGACCATTCGCGATGTTGTGATCCCACAGCTCCGCTGACCGTGGGGTCGGGACCTGCCCAGGGATAGGCGGGCATGGCTGGTTCACTGCGCGACGACGATCTCCAGGGCGCGCTCGGCGCTGCGGTGCACGCGCAGCCCACCCCGGCGGGCGATGTGGGCTACTGCTTCGGCGTCGCAGACCTCGCCCGGCGCTGTGGCCAGCAGCCGGGCCAACCGCCCCTTGTGCGCCTTGTTGTGGTGACTGATCGTGCGCCGCCGGCCGTGGCCGTCGTCGCTGATCACCTGCACGGTCACCGCGCCCGGCACGGGCCCCAGCGCGACGTAGCCACCAGACCGCAGGTCGACCACCAAACCTGGGAACCCGGCAAGCAGCGGGCCGAGCATCGGACGCCACACCGAGCGCACCGAGCCCAGCCCCGGCAGCGTCGACGCGGCCGACAGCCGGTAGGCCGGTATCCGGTCGTCCGCCCGGAGCAGGCCGAACAGCGCGGACGCCACCATCAGGCGATCGCACTGGGCGGGGCGCAGCGACTGTGCATCCAGCGCCGCATAGAGCACCCCGGTGTAGCGCCTCAGCGCCGGCAACGTCGGAGCGCTCCACAGCGCCCCATTCCGTTCCAGCTCGCCGTGCTGGTGTTGTGATAGACCCAGCGCCGCCAGCCCTGCGGACCGATCCCCGGCGAGCGCAACCAGCTCGTCGATCAACTTGCGCCGGACCGGGGTGAGATCGGCATGTGACAGTGCGTCTAGCCCTATCGCCTCAAGCCCCAGCGGCGGGCCGTCTCCGCCGAGCTGTTTAGTCTCCGACGGCGGCAGCAGCACCAGCACAGCCGGTGAGCTTACGGATGTCTCAACGTCCTCCTGACGCCACCGCCCTTCGGGTGTCGAGCACCGCGAGGTCCGCGGCGGCCCGGCCGGCGTGCCATCCGGCCGCGTTGCCGACGCTGAACGACCGGGATACCGACTGCGGGAACATCGACTCGAACAATTCGTCCACCACTTGTGCCCGGGCGGCCAGTACGGGCAGCAACCGAGCCGCCTCGGCCACCGCGGCGGTGCTCACGTCGCGTGCGGCGCTCAACCGTTCCCCGATCCGGGTCGCGTAGGCGAGCAGGAACGATTGACGGTACGACCTGGTGCGCGAGCGCCCGCTGCGGGTGAACTGGCTGCCCGCCGACACCATCGCCCGGGTCGCCTGGACCAGCAACGATGTGCTGAGCAGTTCCACGATCTCCAGGTCGACCTCGTCACCGAGCACGGTGGTGAATCCCAGCTTTTCCGACAGCACGGTGCGGCAGCGGTTCGCCTCGGCCACCGCGCCCACCAGCATCGCTTTCGCGGCCACGTACGGGTTGTCCAGCCACAGCCGGCGAGCGGCGGCTGGGTACGGGTCCGCAGCGCCGTCCACTCCGACGGTGCTCTCCACCACGATCCGCTCCAGTGAGTACCGGCTCATCAGTTCCTGGGCCTTGGCTGACAGCGCCTCGGCTTCCTCGGGGAACGTGGTCGACTCGGCCTTGGCCAGCAGCGCCCGCACCCGGGACAGCATCTTGTGGTCGACGCCACGGCGTGGTGTCGAGGTCACAATGGCCGAACCCGGCGGCGGCACGATCCTGGGCAGCACGGGCAGCGCCAGCAGCATCGCCAGTACCTCGATCACCGTCGTGAGGGTGGCCGCCACGTCGGTTGCCTGGCGGCGGGCCCATTGCAGCAGGTGACCACCTGGCTGGCCGGGTTTCCACCACACCACCGCCCCGATCTGCCTGAGGTCTTCGCGCCACCGCGGCGCCATGGTGGCCTCGGCGTAACGCTGGGACTCCTCCGCGATCGCGTCGACGAGGTAGCCCACACCGGTCGCGTCCAGTCGACGCCGGGCGATGTGGTGCAGATCGTCGGGCGACCAGCCGCGTTCCCAGGCCCCGGTGACGAGCGGCAGCACTGCACACCACGCCGCCGCGGCCACGAGCTCTGGCTGATCAGCGCACCGATCGGCCACGATGAGTGCGATGCGGGTGCCGGCATCGGGATGACCCGCCCAGTGCTCACGTGCCGCACTGAGCAACACAGTCGAGATCGTCTCCGCCGACGGCTTGGCCCGCCCCGGGCCGGCTGCCGAGGAGGTGGTGCCCCATCCAGCGGTCCCGGATTCCCCGCCTGCGCCCGCCGCGCAGGCCCGGCGGTGTGCCCGGCGTCGCGCCGCAGCAGCGGCTCGCCGCACCCGATCCCGCTGTACCACCGCACCCTCCCCGTTTCCAGACCAATCGATCGCAGCAGTATGGATCGCCATCCTGACAATCCCGTGGTCCCGCGCCGTCGCCGGACAGCGCACTGTTCGGCGAACACGCTGATGCCTACGCGCTGACCCGGCCCCAGAGTGGGCAAAAAAACGAAGCGTCTCGTGGCGCACTCAGAATGGCGGGGATTGGTAGGAGTCGTCGGATGGGCACTTGGATGTGGGTTCGGCGATGGGGTCAGGCTGGTAGGTCCAGGTGTGCCCGCTGGGGCTGGTCCAGGTGACCGTGCCGTTGCCGCCTTTGTTGACTGACCAGCCGGGGGTGTGCTTGGTGCGGTGGTGATGCCGGCAGTAGGGGTCCAGGTTGTGCTCATCGGTAGGCCCGGTGTCAGCGGTGCCGTTGTAGGGCGGATTCCAGTGATCGTCGCAACACGTGACTGATGCTTGCCGAGCGTAGTGATGTTCAGTGCACGGCGGTATGGGTCAGGTCGGTGACCGGCGTGCCGGTGTGGTTCGACCAGGTTTGGATGGTGGCAGCCAGGGCCAGAGCGCTGCCGTAGAGCATGTGCCGTCCACCTTGGCGGGTGATCAGTGTGTCGAGTGAGCGGAAGGCGCGTCGTTTGCGTGCCAGGACGAGGATGTCGGTGGCGGCGCGTTCGCCAAGCCAGTGCCCGGCTGGTAGGTGCACGCGTTGACCGAGATCTTTGGGTGCGTGCGGGTTGCTGCTGGTGAGCCAGTCGTCGAGCAGACCAAGGGCGGTGCCGATGCAGCCGGCGACGGTCGCGGCGGTGTTGTCTGGCGACTCGGGCTGTATCTGGTCGAGGATGGCTGCGGCAAGGGGGGTCTTGCCCTCGGCGATCGCCTCGATCACCCGCTGCAGTTCGGTGATCACGAGTTCGCGTGCTCGGCCTACCGGGGTGAAACGGGTCATGTTGTGCCGCTCGACGGCGCGGTTGAGCGCCTGCTGAAGTGTGTCCAGGTCGGGCACGTCGATGTTGTCGACGTCGATGCCCTCCTCGGCCAGTAGCGGCGCGAGCTCGCGCAGCGTCTCGTTTGCCAGCCCGGGCGTGAACTGGATCTGCGGCGCCCCGGGCGGTGGTTCCGGGCTACGCCGACGCAGGTCGGTCATGGGCTCATCCTGGCAGCGGCGCAACCGCCCGCCGGCAACGCCCACCGGTGGGTCGGGCGGCGGCGTGGCTTGCGGCGGCGTCGCCCGGTCCGCAGGACCCGGGGCAGGTCCCGGCGCAGCCCACCCAGCTCCGGGCGGTAGATCGCCTGATAGATGGTTTCGGGCACCACCTGCCGATAGGGATCATCGGGGAACTCGCACCGCAGCGCGTGGCTGATCTGCTCCGGGCTCCACCGCTTCTCCAGCCGTTCGGTCACGAACTGCCGCATCACCGCATCCCGCATCAACTTGCCCCGCCCAGGCCGAGCTCGCCGACCCGCTGCCAGCCGCTGCGCGGTAAACGGCCGATACACACCACTGCCCGGGTCGCGGTTACCGCGCAGCTCTCGACTGATCGTCGCCGGGCTACGACCCAACTCGGCCGCGATCGCCCGCACCGCAAGCCCCTCCCGATGCAGGTCGGCGATGCGCACCCGCTCCTCTTCGGACAAGTACCGCGGCGAGACCTCTCGCCTCCGCGAACTGATCACCGGCGGATAGTGCAGCCGCCGGCCGCTGCTGGTGGTGATCGTGCGCCCGTGTCGCCACCGTTTCCCCGTGCGAGGATTGACATCCACCATCCGGCACGCCTGCGCGCTGGGGACACCCTGCGCTATCAACCGTGCGAACCACTCACGCTTCGCCGTCTGCGGCGCCGGACCCGGCCGTCCACGAACCATCGCAACTCCCGAATACCTCCGGTGTTGCGACGATCACTGGAAGCCGCCCTATCGGTGACGAGGGCGACGCCCAGTTCGGCGATTTCATCGAGGAGTCCCAGGCGGTGGACGCCGTGAATGCGGTCTCCTTCGCCCTGCTGCAGGATCAGCTGCGGTCGGTGCTGGCCACGCTATCCGAGCGGGAGGCGAGCATTGTCCGGCTGCGATTCGGGCTCACCGATGGCCACCCGCGCACACTCGACGAGATGCGAGCGGTGATATCCAGCGGCGCTACCCGGGCATCACACGCGCGAGCGCGGGCCGCTCGCGGGGGAAACGATGAGCGCGCCGCGGGAAGGCATATCTCATACTCTCTGTTCATCTTTCCCTTACTGTCACGTGCGAATAAGACATACCCGGCCGCTTCACAGTGCACGCATGCCCCTACCTGCCTGGTCCCCCAGCCACCCGATGCGCAAACCGGCGGGTGGCAGTAATTCAGCTTTTATCAAGGGAGTGTTAATAAACTCCGCTGCTGGCGCCGCCCGATTGCCACTCAGTTTGTCACTTTCGCAGACGAGGCCCGGAGTATCGCCGTGCAAAGCTCCACCTCATAACCAACCGTGCGGTTGTAATTGCCGTGCGGCTCATCCCCGAACATGGTGATGCGAAACATCACACCGCCGCCGCGGGTCAGGATTTCCTCGACAGCCCGAGCCCCTGCCATGCCATTTCCGACCACGACCAGTTCGCGCATGGACCTCACACCTCCACCAGGCCGAAATCGACAATTACGATGCCCTCGCATCCCTCCGGCGCGGCAACGTGCAATTCGAGCTGAGTCCCGCTGATCAAGTCCTCCACCACCCGCAGCGGCACATGCGTGCCGCCGCGAGCACCAATCGGGAAGTAACGCATCGGCTGGCCGTCCCGCATGAGCAGGAAGCAGTCTCGGCGCCGGCTTAGCGCCGCCGCGAGTGGTCCGGATCTGGCGATCAAGATGTTGGGACTCGCCCGGATTGAATCCCCCCTGGCCGCGCGGCTGGATGCCCGGCAGACCACCGAGCATTACGTCGAGGAGGGGGACCGGGTCCTGCTCGACGACACCGTGAGCATGGTCCAGGCCCGCGGCGGGTCGGTCACTGACTTGCCCAGCTTCGAGGCGGCCGGCCCACGCCGCTTGATTTTCTTCGATCCGTCCAAGACCCGGGCAGGAATTGTCACCTGCGGCGGGTTGTGCCCGGGCCTCAACGACGTCATCCGTGGCCTGGTCCGCAACCTGACCACGCACTACGGGGTACGCCGGGTCGTCGGCTTCCGCAACGGCTACCAGGGCTTCATCGCCTCCTACGGCCACGACGTGGAGGAGCTGACGCCGTACAGCGTGCGCGATATCAACGTCGATGGCGGCACTGTGCTGGGCACCTCCCGCGGGCCGCAGGATCCGGAGGAGGTGGTCGACTGCCTGGAGCGGCTGGGGATCAACATTCTGTTTGTCATTGGCGGCGACGGCACCATGCGCGGCGCGATGCGCATCGCAGACGTGATCACTGAACGCGGGTCACGGATCGCGGTGGTCGGGGTGCCCAAGACGATCGACAACGACATCCCATACCTGGACCAGAGCTTCGGGTTCCAGACCGCGTTCGGCCGCGCCAGCGAGTCCATTCACTCGGTCGCCGTGGAGGCCAAAGCAACCCCCTACGGCGTGGGACTGGTGAAGCTGATGGGCCGGCACTCCGGATTCATTGCCTGCTATGCAGCGCTGGCCTGCAATGACGCCGACGTGGTGCTCATCCCCGAGGTACCTTTCCAGCTCGACGGGCAAGCTGGGTTACTGCAGTACGTGCAGTGCCGGATGCGGGAACGGGGATATGCCGTGGTGGTCGTCGCCGAGGGCGCCGGCCAGGACCTGCTAGGCGCCTCTGGCGCCACCGAGGTGATCGGCGACGCTTCGGGTAACACCGGGCTACGCGATGTTGGCACCTTTTTGCGGCAACGCCTTGTTGAGCACTTCACCGCAAAGGGAATCGCGGCCAGCATCCGGTTCATCGCCCCGAGCTACGCCATCCGCAGTGTACCGGCCAATCCCTATGACAGCGTCTACTGTGTGCGGCTTGCGCAGGCCGCGGTGCACGCCGCGATGTCTGGGCGTACCGAGATGGTCGTCGGCCGCTGGCGGCGGCGATTTGTGCACCTGCCGATGGCACTGGCGGTCAGCAAACGCAACCAGGTGGACCCGCATGGCGACCTGTGGATGTCGGTGCTGGAAGCAACCGGGCAACCGGCGCAATTCGGCGGCTAGAACCTGGTGGAACTTTGTACCCGTTTGTTGACATAGACCCATCTGTTAATAGTGGGAAAAGTCTGCAGAACGGTTCTTGGGTTGCCGAGCCGCGCGTGTGACCATCGGCTGCGTGGACGTGCCGGCTAGGGAGATCACTCAGATGCCCGGCGATGCCGAGGTCACGTCGATGACGTTGACGGCCCCGCACCAGGAGTGGAGCGCCGACCAGGGCAAGCGCTTGGACTCGGTGGCGGTTCAAGCGGGCGTTATTTCTGAATCCCAGCACCAGGCGTTACGCGCCGACATCCGGCTGCTGTCGACGTTACTGGGAGAAACGTTGGTCCGGCATGGCGGCCGGGAACTGCTTGAGTTGGTGGAGCAGGTACGGGGGCTGGCTCGGGCGGCGGCGCAAGACGGCAGCGCTGAACTGAGGGCGCTGTTGTCTGTCGACGTGGGTACGGCCGTCCAGCTCGCCCGAGCGTTCTCCGTCTATTTCCAGCTCGCCAACGTGGCGGAGCAGCTGCACCGCTCGCGGGAGCAGCGAGCCCAACTCGGCGGCCGGTGCGGATTGCTGCGCCGGGTGATCGAGCAGCTGTCCAAGGAGGTCGACCGGGCCGAAGTGGAGGCGGTGCTGGCGCGCATGCAGTTGCGTCCGGTATTCACCGCACACCCCACTGAGGTATCCCGCGCGTCCGTGCAAAGCATCTTGCGCCGGGTGGCGGAGGTTCTCGACCAGGACCTGCCCGAACAGCAGCAGCGGCGGCGACTTGCCCGGCTGCTGGACCAGCTGTGGCAGACCGACGAAATCCGACCCGGCAAGCCGACCGTTCTCGACGAAGCCCGTGCGGTCGCTTACTACCTTGAGCGGCTGGGCACCCACGCCGTGCCCGACCTGTTGGAGGATCTGGAAGACGAGCTGGGCCGCGCGGCGTTCACGCTGCCGCCAGGGTCATGCCCGGTAGTGCTCGGCTGCTGGGTCGGCGGAGACCGTGACGGCAACCCCAACGTCTCGCCTCAGGTCACCCTCGATGCGTTGCGGCTGTATGCGGAGCGGGCCCTGACCATCCAACTGGGGCTAGTCGATCAGCTCATCCAGGAGCTGAGCGTGTCCTGCCGCGTGGTCGGGGTCTCCGAGGCACTGCGCCGCAGCCTTGCTCATGACCGGCGCTTGCTGCCCGAGGTTCATGACCGTTACATCCGCCTCAACATCGACGAGCCCTACCGCCTGAAGTGCTCATTTATCCATGCCCGGCTAACCCGGACTCAGCAGCGGATTCGTGATGGGTCGCCGCACCAGGCGGGCAAGGACTACCTCGGCGCGCAGGTTTATCTTGCCGATTTGGAGGTCATGGACGCCTCGCTACGCGAGCATCTCGGCGAACGCATCGCCGAAGGCACCCTGGCCCGGTCGCTGCGCAGCGCCGCGGCGCTGGGCCTGCACCTGGCGGCGCTAGACGTGCGTGAGCACGCCGACCGGCACCATGCTGCGCTGGCCGCCGTCTACGACATGCTCGATGAGCTGCCCTGCCCCTACGCCAAGCTCGATCGCTCGCAGCGCACCGCGCTGCTGTCCCGGGAGCTCGCTGGGCGGCGGCCGCTGACCGCCCGCACTGCCGAGCTACCGGCAGCGGCGGCAGACGTGCTAGCCGAGTTCGATGCCATCCGGTTGGCCCAGCTCACCTTCGGTGAGCGAGCCGTCAGCACGTACATCATTTCCATGTCGAAGGGGGTCGACGACATTCTAGCCGCCGCCGTGCTTGCTCGGGAAGCCGGGCTGGTCGCACAGGCCGGCAACCCGCCGAGCGGGAAGTGGACATGCCGGGTGGACTTCGTGCCGCTGTTTGAGACCGTCACCGAGCTGCGCTGCGCTGGAAGCCTTTTCGACGCCATCCTGCGCGACGCGTCCTACCGGCAGCTGGTACGGGCCCGGGGAGACTTGCAGGAGGTGATGCTGGGCTATTCCGACTCGAACAAGGACGCTGGGATCACCACCTCGCACTGGGAGATTCACAGGGCGCAGCGTCAATTGCGCGACACCGCGGCGCGGCACCGGGTCCGGTTGCGGTTGTTCCACGGTCGCGGTGGCTCGGTCGGCCGGGGTGGCGGCCCGGCACGCGACGCGGTGGCCGCGTCGCCGTACGGCACGGTCGACGCGGCCATGAAGGTCACCGAGCAGGGTGAGGTGATTTCCGACCGGTACTCGCTGAGTGCGCTCGCCCACGACCACTTAGAAATCCTGCTCGCCGCAGTGCTGGAGGCCACCCTGCTGCACCAGACCTCACGGGTACCGCCCGAGGTGCTGACCTGGTGGGACGAGGCAATGGACGTGGTCAGCGGCGCCGCCTACGCTGCCTATCGTCGCTTCGTCAGCCTTCCGGGGCTCAGCGAGTTCTTTTCCAGCGCCACCCCGGTCAACGAGTTCGGCTGGCTGAATGTCGGGTCCCGACCGATGCGGCGACCGGGCAGCGGCAAACCCACCCTAGACAGCCTGCGGGCAATCCCGTGGGTATTCGGCTGGACCCAGACCCGGATGGTGGTGCCCGGGTGGTACGGCCTAGGTAGCGGCCTGCGGGCCGCCCGTGAGGCCGGCCTCGGGACCGTGCTGGAGCAGATGCGGGACTGGGCGTTTTTCACCAACCTGCTCGGCAACGTCGAGATGACGCTGGCCAAAACTGACCTGCGGATCGCGGAACGCTATGTCGCAGCCCTTGTCGAGCCCAGCCTGCAGCCGCTGTTCGACACCATCGTCGAAGAACATCACCTGACCAAACGTGAGGTGCTGCGGCTGACCGGCGACTCGACCCTGCTGGCCCGCCACCACCTTCTGCGCGACAGTTTGCAGGCTCGGGCCGTCTACTTAGAGCCGTTGCATCACCTTCAGGTGTCGCTGCTGGCCCGGTGTCGTGAAGTGGACGAGCCCGACCCGGATCTGCGGGGCGCCCTGCTGCGGACGGTCAACGGGATCGCTGCTGGAATGCGCAACACCGGCTGAGCTCCCCAGCTATTAACAGCAACCATCGACCATCGCCGCTCCTGATCGGTACAGATCCCGCGCTGCTACCCGAATAGGAGCGTCATGGCCGTCACGCAACTTGTCCAGAAAAACATGGACGAGTGGAACAGAAAAATTAGCAAGCATTTTCCAGGAAACTTCGCCGAAAGCTCAAAGATTATCGGGCCAGATGGCGTCATCCTGCACGGCCTGCCGGGAGTCGAGACGTTCTGGGATCCCTGGAGGACGCATTTCCGGACAACAAGGGCACGATCAACGACATCTTCGGTACACATGAGCGGGCGTACGCCGAGGTGGCCGTAGAGACCACCGATACCAGCACGCCGTACCTCGGCCACGACCGCAAGATCCCGGCCACCGGCCGGCGCCTATGCATACCGGTCACCTGGGTCCACACCATCCGGTACGATAAATTTGTCACCTCGGACGTTTACTTCGATCAATTCGACCTTTTATCCAACTCGGTTTGATACCAATAGACAGTGGACTCGCGCCGACGGTGAGTCCACCCGCGATCAACGCGCATTCGACTTACGCGCTGCGCTCATTGATGCCGAGCAAGTGGCTGGTCAGCCAGTGCACGGCTTCCCGGACAAAGACAGCGCGGCTGCTGGTGCTGAGCATTTCGTGTCCGTCGTCGGGCAGCACCAGGTAGCGAGGTGACGCGGCGTGGTCACGCAGTGCCGCGACCAGTTGCTCGGCTTCGATAGTGGGCACGTTGGTGTCCTGGCTGCCATGCACCACTAGAAGCGGGGCCCTCAGATGGCCGATGCGGTGGATAGGCGATAGCTCATGCAGCAGGTCTGAATCGCGTCGGGGATCGCCGTACTTGGTCACGGCAGCCGCCGCGATCCACGGTTCGGTGTGGGAAAAGAACGTCTCGAAGTCGGTGATGCCGCAGACGTCGACACCGACTCGGAACAGCGTGGGATAGGCCACCATCGCGGCGATGGTCAGGTAACCGCCGTAGGAGCGGCCACCGCAGCCGATCGCGGTGGGGTCGGCGAGCTCGGCGTCGACCAGGTACCGCACCGAGTCGGCGACATCGTCGATTGCGGCGAATCGGCGGTGGCGGATGTCCGCGTTGACGAACCGGCGCCCGAAGCCCGACGAGCCACGCACGTTCGGCGCCAACACCGCAACGCCGTGGCTGAGCAACTCTTGGTACAGCGGGTTGAAGGTAGGACGCTCCTGGGCCTCCGGGCCGCCGTGCAACCAGATCAGCGTGGGCAGCGCTCCCAGCGCACCGGTTGGCCGGTAGAGCCAGCCGGTCAGCTCAAGCCCGTCCCGGGCAGGCCACCGGTGCAGGTCTGCCCGGGCTGGCGCCTCCGGCGGCCAGGGGCCAGCCAACGTGGGAGCCATCCGCACCGGCTGAGCTGGCGGCAGCGGGTAGCGCAGCACGTGCGGTGGTTCAGCACCAGATTCCACGGCGAGCACCAGCGATCCGCCGTCCTGGGCGAAGGCGCAGCTGGTCACCACCTCTGCTGGTGGCGCCGGCAGTACCCGATCTTCCCCGCCATTCAGGTCGATGAGTTCCAGCTCGCTGTGTCCATCGACGTTCCACACCGCGAGGATCGCCCGACCAGTCGGCTCAAGTGCGAACCTCTCAAGTTCCATCTCCTTACGCGCGGCGACAATCGCTGCCGCCTCCGGGTGGCCGGCCGCCACCCGGGGCAGCGCCAGCAGTGCGGCGAATTCGCGACCCGCATCGGTGTGCAGGTAGATCGTTCGGCTATCGGGAGCGAAGCGAGCATCGGCGACGGTCGCGTCGGCACCGAGCAGCTCAACGCAGCTGCCGCGCCGGGTGTCGACGAGCAG
>DATFDO010000033.1:0-4394 GCA_035252045.1 Pseudonocardiaceae bacterium | reverse complement strand
GACCGGTCATGGGGAGGTATCGGTCCCTGTGCGACAGGTCCCCGGATCAGCGGTTTGACCCCCAGACGTTTTGGCCCCCAAGACGTTGGACCCAAGACGTTGGACACCGACCGGCGGCACGAGAACAAGCGGCACGAGACTGACAGGACGGCAAGCCACCATGGCGGGACAGAAGATCCGCATCCGGCTCAAAGCCTATGACCACGAGGCAATCGATGCTTCCGCGCGTAAGATCGTCGAGACTGTGACGCGCACCGGTGCCCGGGTGGTCGGGCCGGTGCCGCTGCCGACCGAGAAGAACGTGTACTGCGTCATCCGCTCGCCGCACAAGTACAAGGACTCGCGGGAGCACTTTGAGATGCGCACGCACAAGCGCCTGATCGACATCCTCGACCCGACGCCCAAGACGGTAGACGCGCTGATGCGCATCGACCTGCCGGCCAGCGTCGACGTCAACATCCAGTGAGGGCCGGAGAATGACATCGACCCACCCGGAGCGTCAGGTCAAGGGAATCCTTGGCACCAAGCTCGGGATGACCCAGGTCTTCGACGAGAACAACCGGATCGTCCCGGTCACCGTGGTGGCTGCCGGACCGTGCCTGGTGACCCGGATCCGTACCCCCGAGAAGGACGGTTACTCCGCCGTGCAGCTGGCCTACGGCGCGATCGATCCGCGCAAAGTGACCAAGCCGGTGGCCGGCCACTATGCCGCAGCGGGGATCACACCGCGGCGCCACCTGGTCGAGCTGCGCACCGCCGATGCGGCTGGCTACGAGGTCGGTCAAGAGCTCACCGCCGAGGTGTTCGATGCCGGCGCGGTGGTCGACGTGGTGGGTACCAGCAAGGGCAAGGGCACCGCTGGAGTGATGAAGCGGCACGGCTTCGGGGGTCTGGGGGCCAGCCACGGCACCCAGCGCAAGCACCGCTCGCCGGGTTCGATCGGTGGCTGCGCCACCCCGAGCCGGGTCTTCAAGGGCACCCGGATGGCCGGCCGGATGGGTAACGTCCGGGTGACCACCCAGAACCTCACCGTGCACCGCGTCGATGCCGACTCCGGCCTGTTGCTGATCAAGGGTGCACTACCGGGCCCCAAGGGCGGCCTGGTGCTGGTCAAGACAGCGGCGAAGGGTGGTGCGCAGCAGTGACGAGAGTCGATATCCGGACTCCCGAAGGGACCAGCGCCGGAACTGCCGAATTGCCCGACGAGATCTTCGACGTGCCGGCCAACATTCCGTTGATGCACCAAGTGGTGGTCGCTCAACTGGCTGCCGCGCGGCAGGGCACGCACAGCACCAAGACCCGGGGTGACGTCAGCGGCGGTGGCAGCAAGCCGTACCGGCAGAAGGGCACCGGCCGCGCCCGCCAGGGCTCGATCAGGGCTCCCCAGTTCACCGGCGGCGGCATCGTGCACGGCCCCACACCTCGGGACTACAGCCAGCGCACCCCGAAGAAGATGAAGGTGGCGGCGCTACGCGGCGCGCTGTCGGACCGGGCCCGCGATGGTCGTATTCATGTGATCTCCGGATTGGTGGCCGGGGATACGCCATCCACCAAGACCGCCCGCACCGTGCTGGACAACCTCATCGGCGCGGACAGCAAGGTGCTGGTCGTCATCGACCGGGCTGACGAGGTGAGCCGGCTGAGTGTGCGCAACCTGCCGTTCGTGCACGTGCTCAGTTCAGATCAACTCAACACCTACGACGTGCTGGTCAACGACGCGGTGGTGTTCACCGCGGATGCCCTGCAGGCGTTCCTGGCGGGGCGTACCACCACCACGCAGGAGATGGTCCGATGATCCCCGATCCGCGCGACGTGATCCGCAAGCCGGTCATCTCAGAAAAGAGCTACGGCCTGGCCGAGCAGCAGAAGTACACCTTCGTGGTGGCGCCGAACGCCAACAAGACTGAGATCAAGATTGCCATCGAGAAGATCTTCGGTGTGCAGGTGGTCAGCGTCAACACGCTGAACCGTCCGGGCAAGCGCAAGCGCACCAAGTTCGGATCCGGCAAGCGCAAGGACACCAAGCGGGCGATCGTGACGCTGTCCCCGGACAGCAACCCGATCGAGATCTTCGGCGGACCGGCCGCGTGAAATTGACGGTGAGCGAGGACGGATAGAGCATGGGCATCCGCAAGTACAAGCCGACAACCGCAGGCCGTCGTGGCGCCAGCGTGTCCGACTTCGCCGAGATCACCCGGGATCACCCGGAGAAGTCGCTGATCAAACCATTGCACGGCAAGGGTGGCCGCAACGTCCACGGCCGGATCACCACCCGCCATCAGGGTGGCGGGCACAAGCGCGCCTATCGCGTGATCGATTTCCGGCGGGCGGACAAGGACGGTGTACCGGCGAAGGTCGCCCACATCGAGTACGACCCGAACCGGACTGCTCGGATCGCCCTGCTGCATTACGCCGACGGCGAGAAGCGCTACATCATCGCTCCGGACAAGCTGCGTCAAGGGGCCACCGTGGAAAACGGCCCGAAAGCAGACATCAAGCCGGGGAACAACCTGCCACTGCGCAGCATCCCGGTCGGCACCGTGGTGCACGCGATCGAGCTGCGCCCCGGTGGCGGGGCGAAGATCGCCCGATCTGCCGGCGCGCGGGTGCAGCTGGTGGCCAAGGACGGTCCTTACGGCCAGTTGCGGATGCCTTCGGGTGAGATCCGCAACGTCGACGTCCGGTGCCGGGCCACCGTCGGTGAGGTCGGCAACTCCGACCACGGCAACATCAACTGGGGTAAGGCCGGCCGGATGCGCTGGAAGGGAAAGCGCCCCACCGTCCGCGGTGTGGTGATGAACCCGGTCGACCACCCGCACGGCGGTGGTGAGGGCAAGACCTCCGGTGGACGCCATCCGGTGAACCCGGCCGGCAAGCCCGAGGGTCGCACCCGGCGCCGCCAGGCCAGCGACAAGCTGATCGTGCGCCGCCGCCGCACCGGTAAGAAGCGCTGAGCAGGAGGGAGGATCCAATGCCACGCAGCCTGAAGAAGGGCCCGTTCGTCGACGACCACCTGCTCAAAAAGGTGGATGCGCACAACGAGGCCGGTACCAAGCAAGTGATCAGAACCTGGTCGCGCCGTTCCACGATCATTCCGGACATGATCGGCCACACCATTGCGGTGCACGACGGGCGCAAGCACGTTCCGGTGTTCGTCACCGAGTCGATGGTCGGGCACAAGCTCGGCGAATTCGCGCCGACCCGCACGTTCCGGGGCCACGTCAAGGACGATCGCCGGGCCCGGCGTCGCTAACAGCAGATGAACACCGACAGTAACAACGAAGAGGTGCCAGCGCATGGACGCCCGTAACCAGGCCGGCGCGACGGCCGCGCAGCAGCCGTCCCGCGCGATGGCGCGGGCCCGGTACGTCCGCGTGACGCCAATGAAGGCGCGCCGCGTCGTCGATCTCATCCGGGGCCGCAGCGCGCGGGAGGCGCTTGCGGTTCTCGAGTTCGCACCGCAGGCCGCATCCGGGCCCGTCTTGAAGGTGCTGGCCAGTGCCATGGCCAATGCGGAGAACAACCTGGCGTTAGATCCCGACTCGCTGATCGTGTCCAGCGCATACGTGGATGAGGGGCCCACCCTCAAGCGTTTCCGCCCCCGTGCGCAGGGTCGGGCCTACCGGATTCGTAAGCGCACCAGCCACATCACGGTGGAGGTCGAGGCGGTGCCCCAACGCCAGACGACCCGGTCTCGCGGCAACAAGGCCACCCAGACAAGGAGTGCCCGCTAGTGGGTCAAAAGATCAACCCGCACGGCTTCCGGCTCGGTATCTCGACCGACTGGAAGTCCCGCTGGTACGCAGACAAGCAATACGGGGAGTACGTCAAGGAAGACGTCGCGATCCGCAAGCTGCTGTCCAAGGGCATGGAGCGGGCCGGCATCGCCAAGGTCGAGATCGAACGGACCCGCGACCGCGTACGGGTCGACATCCACACCGCGCGCCCGGGCATCGTCATCGGCCGGCGCGGTGCGGAGGCTGACCGGATCCGGGGCGAGTTGGAAAAGCTGTCCGGCAAGCAGGTGCAGCTCAATATCCTCGAGGTCAAGAATCCCGAGGCGGAGGCTCAGCTGGTAGCCCAGGGGGTCGCCGAGCAGCTGTCCAACCGGGTCGCGTTCCGGCGTGCGATGCGCAAGGCCATCCAATCCGCGATGCGCTCGCCGCAGGTCAAGGGCATCCGGGTGCAATGCTCGGGGCGGCTGGGTGGCGCCGAGATGTCCCGCTCGGAGTTCTACCGCGAGGGCCGCGTACCGCTGCACACGCTGCGCGCCGATATCGACTACGGGCTGTTCGAGGCTCGCACCACCTTCGGCCGGATCGGCGTGAAGGTCTGGATCTACAAGGGTGACGTGGTCGGTGGGCGGCGCGAGCGGGAGGCAGAAAACGCTGCCA
>DATFDO010000032.1:0-2553 GCA_035252045.1 Pseudonocardiaceae bacterium | reverse complement strand
GTCAGTACTTGATCAAGGCGCAGGATGACGCAGTGGCGCCGATACTCGCGCCAGCATTGCGCGTGGCCCGGAACGTCACAGCGACGTGGACACCGCGAGCGGAGCTGATCGAGACGATGGAGCGCGCTGGGGTGGCTCACGGCACCGCCAAAAACCTCGTGTCGTTGCTTGCTCGTCACGGCTTCCTGGAGGTCCGGGGGGACTACTCGCGACGACGCAAGGCGGTTAGCCGTGAGCGTCGCGAGTACCGCATCGCCGACTGGGTGACGCCGGAGGTCTCGGCATGACGATCAACAGTCAGGCGAAGGGCAAGCGTGCGGAGCGTGACCTCGTGGCCTACCTCAAGTCGGCCGGGTGGCCGGACGCGCGACGGCATGTGCGCACCGGGGACCGGTTCACCGCGGACGAGGGGGACATCCGCCTGGAGGGACCGCGCGGCGTTGGCACCGTCGTGCTGGAGGTGAAGCACCACGCGGGAGGGCTGAACGTCGGCCAGGTCGTGGTGTTCTTGTCCAAGCTCTGGAGCGCGCAGTGCCGGCCCGGGGAGCTGGGCATCCTGGTCGAGCGCCGGGAGCGGGTCACGGACCCCGGCGAGTGGTGGGCGCACATGACCTGGTTGACCGCGTTCAAGCTGGTCGGTCTGGTTATGTCGAAGCAAGAGGTAGGCACGCTGGACTACGTGCGCACCTCGGTCGCGTCGGCGATGGAGCTGGTGCGGGGCTACCAGCAGCGGCAGGCCAAGGCCGCGGGCATCCAGGTCAACCCGTTCCTGGACGGAGCGAGCCTGTGACCAGGATCTTCGGCTGGCAGGCCGACCAGCAGGGGTGCGGTTGGTACCGGATCAAGCTTCCGCTCGACGCGCTGGTCGAGCTCGGGCATTCGGTGGGCTACTCGTGCGACCTGAACGAAACACCGGCTGAGTGGGCCGGAGAGCCGCCGGAGGTGTTGATCGGGCAGCGTGTGTCCAACCTGGCGGCTTCGGTGCTCTGGCAGGCTCTCAGCGGGCAGGACGGTGCCTTGCGTGCGTTGCAGTGGGAGCAGCCAGGGTTGTTCGCGCTGACTCCGGGTTGGGTCTGGCGGGTCCTGCGGGAGGAGGCACCGCGGCCGCGGCTGGTGTACGAGCTGGACGATGACCTGTTTTCGGTTGCGCAGAGTAATAAGTTGGCTTACGCAACCTTCGGAAAAAGTGACGTCCAGCAGCGGATTCGTATGAACCTACAAGTGAGCGCTCAAGTAACTGTGAGTACTGATCCTCTGGCCGCGGCGCTTGCGGATCAGCCTGGTCTTGATCCGGCGGCGCTGGACATCCACGTCGTGCCGAACTACCTGCCAGACTGGCTGCCCGAGCGGGGTGAGGCGTTGCCGACTGCGTGGACTCCGACCACTGTCGTCGGCTGGGCGGGCAGCGCCACGCACCAGGAGGACGTCGCTGAGTGCGCGCCTTACGTCCGCCGGTTCCTGGACCGGACGCCGGGGGCCGAGCTGCACACGGTTGGGATGCGCTGGGGCTCGGAGCGGTACACGCCCTGGTCCAAGAGCGTGGAGGACTTCTACCGGACACTCGACTTCGACATCGGCCTGGCGCCGCTGCGCCCGTCGGTGTTCAACCGGTCCAAGTCCGCGATCAAGGTGATGGAGTACCAGGCACTGGGCATCGTGCCGGTGGCCAGCAACGTCGGGCCATACGCCGACTACCTCCGCGACGGCGAGGACGGGCTGCTGGTCGACCGGCCGCACCAGTGGGCAACAGCGCTGCGCGAGCTGGCCAGCGATCCGGGCACCCGGGCGCAGCTGGCGCGGGCCGGCTGGGAGCGAGCTCGCACGCTGACCATCGGCCAACATGTCGACGAATGGGCTTCCGCACTCGGCGTCAGCTGTGCTAAGGTCTGACACATGGAAACCAGCAGCCGGAACGTTGACCCCACCCCTGCACAGCAGCGGTGTTTGGACAAGATCGCTCACGAGCAGGACGGCAACTGTGCGCGGACGAAGCTAAGAACCTGGTACGACGAGATGATGCGGGAGCAGCCGGGCCTGCTCTATTGGATCGTCATCCCGCTCGGCATGACGCTGTTCATGGTCGTCGTCGTCGGGGCGATGGCGCTGGCGGGTGGTCCGCGATGAGGCAGCTGCTCGACTCGCTTCGTCCGCGTACGACGCTGGAGTACCGCGCGTACGTGCTGTGCGGCTACCTCGCGATCGCCGTGTTCATGATCGCGCTGGCCTGGTCGCAGGGGGTGTTCGTTCGATGAGGGTGCCGACGCCGCTCACACACAGCCCGGAGCTGGAGTACTGCGCCAAGGGCGTGCACGGCATGCTGGATCAAGAGCACCCGCCGTCCGTCGTGGCGGTGCCGCTTGGAGCGGCATACGTCCTGGGCGGCGACTCGGACCCCGCCGAGGTGGTCACGCTTCTGGTTCAGAAGTTCGCCGGTCCGGCCGCGTTCACCTTGACCGACGACGATGGTCCGCACGTCTGGACGTGGCGTGTCGCGCTTCGTGCCGACGGTGCCTACGTGGCGGGTCCGGCTCAGCGTCGGGAGCTGGACCGGTT
>DATFDO010000031.1:0-10769 GCA_035252045.1 Pseudonocardiaceae bacterium | reverse complement strand
GCGTCTCTTAATGGAGGATTCTTCATGGAGTTGACTCGGCGCGCGAACAGGCACGGCGGCGGATGTCCTTTCTGATCCGAGTTCAGCTGCCCGACCGCCCTGGCGCGCTCGGTGCGGTGGCCACCGCGCTAGGCAAGGTGGGAGTCGACATCCTCAGCTTGGACGTCGTTGAGCGTAGATCCGGCATCGCCATCGACGATCTCGTGGTGGAGCTGCCTACCGGCCAACTGCCGGATGTGTTGATCACTGCTGCAGAGTCGGTGCCGGGCGTCGAGGTCGATGCTGTGCGCCCGTGGGCAGGGGTGCTGGACACTCACCGCGAGCTGGAACTGGTGGAGCAGATCGCGGCCGACCCCGAGCACGGCCTGCAGACCTTCACCGACGGGGTGCCTAAGATCATCCGGGCGGGTTGGGCTGTGGTGTTCGCCAGCACGGACGGCGAACCGCATCGGGTCGCCGCCTCGTTCGCTGCGCCGGAGACCGTGGCCGGGACTCTGCCCTGGTGGCCGTTGCGCCGGGCCACGATCATGGACGGTGAAGAGTCTTGGGTTCCGCTGCCCTGGCGCGAACTGGGCACTGAGCTGGCCGCTACCCCGCTGGGTGGCCCCGACCGGGTGTTGCTGATCGGCCGCCCGGGCGGCCCGATGTTCCGGGCTGCTGAACTGGCCCGCCTGGAACACCTGGCCGGGATCGTCGCGGTAGTGCTGCGTAAGTGAGCGCCGTTTACAGCTCGCGAACACAGGTCAGGTCAGCAGCGACCGAGGCGAGGATGTCGAAGTCGCGGTCTTGATGGACCGCAGGGGCGCCGGCCCGGACCGCTACCGCCGCAATGAGGCAATCCATGGGCGATCGCACCGGCTTGCCCGCCTTGCGGCTGGCGCGGTAGAGCCCGGCCGCAACGTCGAAATCGATGCGCGGATCGATGTCGAGTTGGATCGCCGCTCCTAGCAACCGATCGACGCGAGGTAGCGCGCTGGTCGGTGTGCCGGCCCGCACTTCGAGCTGCACTGGCTGGATCCCTGCGACCGAAACGGGATCGGTGCGCAGTTGTACACCGCGCGGCAAGCTGGCGACCCGGTGTCGCGCAGCCATGCGATCCATGCGGACGTGTCCACCAGATGAATGGTCAACACTCGTCGACCCGGTCGTTGCGCAGCTCCGCTAGGTCGATCTCGAATCCGACCCTGCGGACAGCATCGAAATCTTTTTCGTCAGCCGGGGCCCGCCAGCCTGCGCAACGCAAGGTCGACCGCTTCGCGTTTGGTCCGGAGCCTCACTGTCCTGATGTCTCGGTGGCCCGACCGAACGCGAGCAGGGTGACGCCAGGCATCGGGCACCAATCCAGATGAGGAAGCCGGGTGAATCCCAACCGGGCGTACAGCCGGTGCGCGCCGCGCATCTCGGCCGCGCTCGACAGCACGACCCGGCGCGCACCGACCTCGCCAGCCCTGGCCAGCACGGCCCTGACCAGCAGCTCACCCACCCCTCGGCGGCGTGCACGGTGCGCCACCGCGAGCATCCGGAATTCGAGCTCACCAGCGCGGGACAGCTGCCCCAGCCGGCTGCCTGGCATGCAGATCGTGACAGTGCCCAGCAGGGTGTTTTCGGCATCCACCGCCACCAGCAGCTCAGCGTCCCTGGCTCGCCGCGCTGCGTCGGCCAGCTCAGCAACGTAGGACCCGGTTGGGTTGGCGTACCCGTCACCGACGAACGCCGCCACGGTGAGTTGCCCGACGTTATCCAGCTCGTCAGGATGGGCCGGACGCACCATCAGCTCACCACTCACTCCAGCGTTGATATCACGGTGGTGACTGTCGCCAGATGGACGCGTCAGGCCCGCACAAATACCGGTTCTGTCTAGTTCACGGCACGTCCGCCGATTGGCCGGGCGGTAGGATCACCGCACGACCCATTCGTTCGCATTCCAGGTGACACCGTCCGACGCCTGACGGTAGACGCTGTCGATATTATTCGTGTAAGCCCATATGACGGGAATTTGAAACAACGGCAACGACACGAGATCATCGGCAAGGAGGCGATCCACCTTCGCCAGGGCGTCCAGCTGGCTCGGCTCGGAGTATTCTGTCTCTGCGACACCCAGCGCGGTGTCGAGGGCGGGATTGCTGTAATGCTGGTGATTGAGCACACCGTTGGTCTCGTAGTGGTCAGCGGCAGACCACACTCGGGGGATCCGCGAGCTCGCCGTCAGGACCACGTCGAATTGCCCATGGGCCATGGTATCGTCTAGATCATCTGGTAGCGGCCTGCTGGCAATCTCCATTCCGGCCAGCCGGCATTGTGCCCTGATCAAGTCAACCTCTTGGGAGTGCGACGGCGACCCGTCATGGCTGATCGCGAAGGAAAGTCGCTGACCGGCCCGGGAGTAGACACCGTCGGAACCCAGCACCCAGCCGCCACGCTCCAACGTCACCTGCGCTTTCTGCCCGTCGGCGACCATCTTGTCCGAGTAAAGATCCTCATACCTCGCATCACCCGGTAGGAATACCAGGCTCCCCAGTGGTTGAGCCTCCGGACGCACTCCGCGCACAAGTTCATCGACGAGCTTGTTGCGGTCGATGCACTGGGCAAATGCGGTCCGGACGACCGGATCCTTGAGCAACGGGCTGGCCAGATTGAGATCCAGGTGCTCGACGGTGGCGCCGCCTCGCGTTTCGAATGTCACCCCTCGCGTGGACAGCTCTCTCAGCCGATCGGCCAGCAGCGAATCGGCCGGCAGTTGGACGACACCGATTTGCCGGTTCGCCAGACCCGCCACCGCGGCAGCTCCGTCCGCCACCGCCGTGAAGACAAGCATCGCTGGACCGCCGGGATTGCCCAGCCATGCATTATTCCGGATCAGCACTGTTTGGGTGGTCGACGTCGAGCTGCCGAACTGATACGGGCCCGATGCGGGCATCGTCTTGAGGTTGAAACCGGTCCATCCATTGTTCCAGAATTCGGCGGCCCTTTTGAGCTCGGCCGGCGCGGAGGCCGGGCGCAGTGTGGTGACGTCGGAGATGCCGGTCTCCTGCTCAAGGATATGCGCAGGCAGAATAGTATGTTGGAGATAGTTGCGGCGCCAATCGGCGTACGGGGACCGGTAGGTCTCGACAAAGGTATTGTTATCACGACACTCGGCGGTGGCACGATCCAATCCGCGGGTACTCGCCGGCGTAAAATACGGCGTGGTTCCGCTACCCGCGAGCCAGGCTAGATAGAAGTCGCGGCATTCCCACGGCCGCCCGTCCGACCATCGGACGTTCGGCTTTATTTTGTAGGTGACGACTTGTGGATCTTTCGACGTGAGCTCGGCCGAGGCGAGCACATCAGAATTGAGCAACAGCTTTCCGTTCCCATCGACGACGAACGGTTTGACGAGCACCTGGTTGAGCACCAGATCATTGTCTGGATTGTACTTCGTTTGAGCCGTCGTGTTGTTATAAGCGGAAAACGGTGCACCGTGCGCGATGACGACCGCATGACCAGACGGCACCTTGGGGGCCCGGTATGTCCCGTCTCCACTGTCACCACGCGCCTGGGTATCAGCGGGGCCGCCCCCGTCGGGGCGGTCGATCTCCCGGGCGGCCACACAACCGGCCACTGCCACCGCAAGGCAGACGATCATCAGCGCAAACCTGATCAGGAGCCGGACGCGTCTCGGCGTTTCCAGCAACTGGCTACCTCCCGGTGTCACGAGCGCAGCTGCCAGCGAGGGGCGCCGGCGAGGGGACCTTCCAGCGGAGTGCCAGGGGCCACGTCGGGCAGCGCAGTGGTGGTGATGAGCAGTGACGCCGGCTGGTAGAGCGGGATCGTCACGGCGCGTTGCCACAGCGCCGCTTCCACGCTGGCAGGCACCGCGCCCGCCGGATCGACCTGGGTCAATGCCAGTTCGATCATCGGCTGCAGGGTCAGATCGCAGAACTGCGCCGGGTTGGGCGGCGCCGGCGCCAGCCTGGCCGGCACCACCAGCGGACAGCCGTACCACGACTCCAGCTCGGTGGCAGGGTGACCGGCCGCGGGCTGCGGTAGCACCGCAATGTCGACATCCGGCGTGGTCACCGCTGCAGCCGCCGCCCCGGTGCGGCCGGGAGCCGATCCCGCGACTCCGGCGTCTGCAGCGTCTGGGCTCGGGCCGAGCAGGCTCCCGAAAAGCTCGTCGGCGTCGACTTCGCGCAGCTCGGCGTCGATACCGGCGGTCCGCAGCTGATCCACCACCCGGGCGGCAAGGGTGCCGTAGGGCTCGAGGTTCGCCGGCGCCGCCACCACCAGCTGCAGCGGCTGCCCGGCACGTTGCCAGCCCGCTGGTCCGCGGGTATACCCGGCGTCGGTGAGCAGCCGCCGGGTGGTGTCCGGATCCGGCGCCACGGGTGCTCCGGCGACCGGTGCGGTGGGGTGGTAATCCGGTGCAGACGGAGCGAGGATCGCTGAGTCGGCCTGCAGCGCGGCGGAGGGGCCGCTGCCCACCCCGGTGGCGATCAGCGACGTCCGGTCCAGCGCCGCGGCCACCGCAGTGCGGATCCGCTGATCACGCAGGACCCGGCTGGCCGGTCGCAGTAGCACCGACACCAGCACCGGCTGCGGCACGACAGTCGGGCTCACTCCCAGGTTGGCCGCGCGCAGCAGCGACACGGTGATGGCATTGGGGCGCCCGAACAGGGCGCCTTGCATCCCACCGGTGCGCAGTGCGTCAATCAGCGCCGCTTCGCTGCCCTGCCGCAACCGGATCCGGCCCACCTGTGTCGGGATGTCCCAGTACCGGTCGTTGCGCTCCAGCACGATCTCGCCGCGGGACCGGTCCACCGAGGTCATTGCGAACGGGCCACCGGAGACCGGCACCCCGGCGTCGAGCGCCTTGCTCCAACCGCCGGGCGCGTCCTTGAGCAGATGAGCGGGCAGCAGGTGGCGAAACAGGGTGCGCCAGCCGGCGTAAGGCCGGGTGAAGACCACCTCGGCGGTCTTGCCACCATCCCGGGAGATGACCTGGTCGATCAGCTGGTAGCCGGCCGAATCCACCACGCCGGGCTGGCTGCGCATCTGCGCCGCGAGATACTCGAAGTCGTCGGCTCCGATAGGGGTGATGTCCGACCACTGCGCGTTGTGCCGGATCCGGTAAGTGATGGTGAACGGCGCCGTGCTCGTGACCTCGGCGGACGTCAGCAGCGTGTGATCGAGAACCCACTGGCCGGTCGGTGCCTGGTGAAAAGCCGAGGGCAGCAACAGACCTGCGACCGCCTCCGACACCGGCGTCAGATCGGCCAGGGTGTGCGGGTTGAAACCGCCGGTCAACCGATCGACTCCGAGCACCACTTCCTTGACCAGTGGCGGCGAGACGGAGGAGATCTTGGCACCGGGCGCGCCCAGTGATGGCGGCTGCGGGGCGCACGCGGCGATCGCGGCGACGGTAGCGCTGGCGATCAGCGCCGTCATCACCCTGCGCGCGCCGCTGAGCGTCCTCACGAGGCGACATGCTGCCGCAGGCCGATCTCCCCAGCAGCGACCGGGGTGCGGTGGCAAGCCCGGCTAGGTCCGTGCCGCCCGATCTCGGGACCGCTGGCGGGCGCGCTGGGTGGGATCCAGGACCACCTTGCGCACCCGGACCACATCAGGCGCGACCTCGACGCACTCGTCGGCAGCACAGAATTCCAACGCCTCCTCCAGCCCGAGGATCCGTGGCCGGGCCAGCCGTTCGAGTTCCTCACCGGTGGACGAGCGCATGTTGGTGAGCTTGCGTTCCCGGCACACGTTGAGATCCAAATCCTCAGCACGGGGATTCTCGCCGACCACCATGCCGGCGTAGACCGCCGCGCCGGGTTCCACGAAGAAAGTCCCCCGGTCCGCCAGCTGTGCCAGCGCGTAGCCGGTGACTGCCCCCGATCGGTCGGCGACCAGCGATCCGGACCGGCGGGTGCGCAGCTCACCGGCCCACGGGCGGTAACCGTCGAAGACATGGTGGGCGATGCCGGTACCCCGGGTCATGGTGAGGAACTCGGTGCGAAAGCCGATCAGCCCCCGGGACGGCACGGTGAACTCCAGCCGCACCCACCCGTCTCCGGACACCGCGCCCAACTGCTCCAGCCGGCCCTTGCGGGCGGCCAGCAGCTGCGTCACGGCACCGACGTGCTCCTCGGGGACGTCGATGGTGAGGAACTCGTACGGTTCATGCCGGGCGCCGTCCACCATGCGGGTCACGACCTGGGGCTTGCCCACGGTGAGCTCGAAGCCCTCCCGCCGCATGGTCTCCACCAGGACGGCCAGTGCCAGCTCACCGCGACCCTGTACTTCCCAGGTGTCCGGCGAGTCAGTGGACGACACCCGGATGCTCACGTTGCCGACCAGTTCGGCGTCCAGCCGGCTGCGCACCAGGCGGGCGGTGAGCTTGCGGCCGCCACCGCGGCCGGCCAGCGGGCTGGTGTTGATCCCGATCGTCATCGCGATCACCGGCTCGTCCACGGTGATCCTGGGTAGTGGCCGTGGATCATCGAGCTCGGCCAGGGTGTCCCCGATGGTGATGTCCGCGATGCCGGCAATGGCGATCAGGTCACCGGCTTTGGCAGCGGCCGCCGGGACCCGGTCGAGTCCCTCGGTGCGCAACAACTCAGTGATCTTGACTGGACGGATCGACCCGTCCTCCCGGCACCACGCGACCATCTGGCCTTTCTGCAGCCGGCCGGCGCGGACGCGGCACAGTGCGATCCGGCCCAGAAAACTCGATGCGTCGAGATTGGTGACGTGCGCCTGCAGCGGTGCTTGCGCATCACCGGCGGGCGGCGGCACGTGGGTGAGGATGGCGTCGAACAGGGGGTTGAGGTCTTGCGCGTCGGGCATCTCGCCGTCGCGCGGCCTGGTGCGGCTGGCGCGGCCGGCCCGGGCGCTGGCGTAGAGCACCGGCATGTCCAGTACCTGTTCCGCTGCTTCGTGTTCCAGATCCGCGGCGAGATCCAGCAGCAGATCGTGCGTCTCCTCGACCACCGCCTCGATCCGGGCGTCCGGCCGATCCACCTTATTCACCACCAGCACGACCGGTAGGTGGGCGGCCAGCGCCTTGCGCAGCACGAATCGTGTCTGTGGCAACGGACCCTCGCTGGCGTCGACCAGCAGCAGCACACCGTCCACCATGGACAGCCCGCGCTCCACCTCGCCGCCGAAGTCGGCATGCCCGGGCGTGTCCACCACATTGATCGTGACCGGACCGTCCGGCGTGGACCAGCTGACCGCGGTGTTCTTGGCCAGGATGGTGATGCCCTTCTCCCGCTCCAGGTCACCGGAGTCCAGTACCCGGTCCAGCTCGGTGCGCCCGGCGACCGCGCCGGATTGCCGCAGCATGGCGTCCACCAGCGTCGTCTTACCGTGATCGACGTGCGCAACGATGGCCACATTGCGCAGGTCGGTGCGCATACGGGCCGGGGCGGCAGTGGGCACGCGGGAACTCCTCAGCGAAGCTTGGGTGGGATGCCGGAAACCACAAGGTTACCCGGAGCCACCGCAGTGCCCATTGTCCTGGGCCTTCAGTAGTGCCTGGAGGTCGGGCAGGACGGCACGGTCGGCATCGAGCCAGTCCAGCTCGGCCAGCTCGGTGTGGGTCACCCACCGCAGCGCCGCATGCTCCACCGGGCTCGGCGTAGCCGCCGGCTGGGCCAGGCGCGCGACGTGCACTCGCAGCGTGCAGCCGCCGGGCAACGGCACGTCGGATCCGAGCTGTGCGCCGGGAATGACATCGACCGCGAGTTCCTCGCGGCATTCCCGGATCAGCGCGCCCGCAACGCTCTCGCCTGGCTCGACCCGGCCGCCCGGCAGCTCCCAGCGGCCCGCGGCTTCCGGCGGGTACGCACGCTGCTGGGCAAGCACCCGGCCATCGCGTATCAAGGCCGCAGCCACCACGTGCTGGGGCTGGTCAGAGCTGGCACGGCGAGATACCGGCACGCCTGCATCCTGACACAGCCTTGAGATCACCATTGCGGAAGAATCAGCCGTGTCCAGCGCGGTTAATTCCTTCGCATTGTCGATCCCGGCTCCGCACGATGCTGGGGTCCGTCGGTAGCCCCAGGGTCGGCAGCGGCGAGCGGCACTGGTGAGCCAGGTTGGTAACTCTTGAAGAGCGACCAACCCGATTTGGCTCCATGTCGGCGGTAGGGTGCGGGGGTGGCTGCTGACGACGAGGTGCAGATCGAAGTTGAGACCGTGGTGGGAGTGGTGGTCGGCGACGAGCCGCTAGAGGGCGACCGCGTCCGGTTCGTGCTTGACGCGCTGGCGGCGGCAACCGATAGCGCCTTGGGATTCCTGTCCGGCCGGATCGAGTGCCACACCGCCCGGGGCGGCGTGATCGATGCCCAATTGGCCACACTGCGTTCGCAGGCCCGAAGCCGGGAAGAGAAAGCAGCCGTTGCGCTCGTCGCGGCGCGCGCTGCCGAGGGCTCCGGCGACTCCGCCACCGCACGCGACCTGATCAATGAGGCGTTGACGCTGCGCCCCGGCCTGGAGCCGGCGCTGCATGACGGCGCGCAGTACGCCGCAGCGCGTGGCGACTACGCCACCGCCGACCGGTACCTGCGGCGCGCCGAGCAACCTAGCCCGCTGCGGCCGGGGCTGAGCGAGGTCATCGCCGCAACCGACCCGGCGACCCACGTCGGGCGCAACAGCGCCTGCCCGTGTGGGTCAGGCCGCAAATTCAAGGTTTGCTGCCTACGCGACGCGCTGCCCGCGCTGGGTGTCCGAGCCCAGCTCGTCTACGCACTGCTGGGCACCTACGCCGAACGCGCCCCCGGGCTCGAGGCGATCACGTCGCTGATCGAGCGCGCCGGCAGTGCCTCAGAGCATGCGATGTTCTTGCTGGATCTGGCCCTGTTCCGGGGTGGCTTGCTGGACAGATTCCTCGCTGCGCGGGGCCACTTGCTGCACGAGGACGAACGCGAACTCATCGACGACTGGCGGCAGGTCCCGGTGACGCTCTACGAGGCCGTCGAGGTCCAGCCCGGCAACGGCGTCACGCTGCGGGCCCTGCCGGATGGGGAGCCGATTCAGCTGACCGACAAGCTGTTTTCGGAGGCCGCCCAGCGGCTGGACCTGTTTTGCGGGCGGGTCCTGCACGACCGCTCCCAGCCCCGACTCTTCGCGGTACCCGTGCAGGTCCCCCGGCAGCGCCGCCGCGAACTGGCCGAGCTGCTCGCGTCAGATCCACCTCCGGAAAAGATCGCCGATTTCCTCGCCCCGGAACCGCCCATCCAGTTTCGCAACAGTGACGGCGACGAGGTCCACGAATGCCGTGTCACCTACCGCGTGCCGGACCCCCAGCAGGCCTTCGACAATCTCAGCGAACGGCTGGTCCGCGCTGGTGAGGACAGGCTCGGCTGGCACCGGCATGAACCCGATGGGCGGGTGCTGAACCTCGGGATGATCGAACGCAGCGGCGAGCAATTCACCCTCACCGCGAACTCACCGGCCCGGCTCACCGGCCTGGAAGGCCAGCTGCACGAGGTCGCTTTAGGTGCCGTCGAGCAGGACCGGCACGCCGAGCGTCTCAGCCAGGATCCGGGCGACCGCGAAGCCCGGACGCTCATCGTGGACAGCTACTTCGTCGAGGACAACGCCGCTGGTGAAGCCGATGCTGCCGAGCAACTGAGCCGCGATTCCGAAACACGGTGGCTCGACACTCCCGGCATCATCGGTGATCTGAGCCCGCGGCAAGCCGCCGCTTCCACGGATTCCGGGGTCCGCGCCGAGCTGCACAGCATGGTCGACGACATCGAAGCGATCCTGCTGCAAACCCAGCGAGCGGGGCAGCCCGCGGCGGGCCTGATGAGCCCGCAGCGGCTTCGCGAGGCACTCGGTCTGGACAAGCACGCTCAGTGAACCCGCGATTCACCTGGTGACGGAAGCGGCGATCCGGGTCCGGGGTCTGCGCAAGGTGTTCGGTACCACCGTGGCGCTCTGCGGAGTGGACCTCGACGTCCCGGCGGGCGCGGTGATGGGTGTGCTCGGTCCCAACGGCTCGGGCAAGACCACGTTGATCCGCCTGTTGCTGGCGTTGTCCCGGCCTACCGCGGGCACCGTGGAATTGCTCGGTGCACCGGTGCCGGCTGCCGCCGGGCGGATACTGCCGCACGTGGGCGCGCTCGTGGAAGGCCCCGGTTTTCATCCGTTTATGTCCGGCCGGGACAACCTGCGGCGGTGCGCGGCAGCTGAACCGCTGCTGGCCTCCCGGGCGATCCCGGATGCCGTGGAGCGCGCGCTGCACCGCGTGGGTCTGGCGGGCGCGGCAGCGCGCCGTTACCGCGCATACTCGCTGGGCATGAAACAGCGGCTGGGACTGGCCGCGGTGCTGCTGGTGCCACGCCGGCTGGTAGTGCTCGACGAGCCGACGAACGGCCTGGACCCGGCTGGCACCCGGGATGTCCGGCGAATGATCGCCGAACTGCGCTCCGAAGGGGCCACCGTGCTGGTGTCCTCGCACCTGCTCGCGGAGGTGGAGTCCACCTGCACCCATGTGGCGGTGCTCGACCGCGGATCGTTGATCGCCACAGGATCGTTGGCCGCCCTGCTCGATGGCGAGAAACCCACGCTGGACGTGCGCACCCCGGATGTCGCCGACGCGATGCGGGCCCTCCGCGCGGCCGAGATCAGCGCCGTCACGTCTTCGCACGGAGTACGCGTCGAGCTGACCGGCACCGAGGCGCCCACCGTGGTCGCGCTGCTGGTCGGCGCGGGGGTGGCGGTACATGAAGTTCGGCGCCGGCGGACTGGGTTGGACGAGCTGTTCGCCACGTTGACCGAGG
>DATFDO010000030.1:0-3750 GCA_035252045.1 Pseudonocardiaceae bacterium | reverse complement strand
CAGCGGCGCGCTGGTAGGCGAACGGGGTCACGGCAAGGCCTCCCGCGCCGCATCCCGGATCGCCGCGACGATGTTCACATAGGCGCCGCAGCGGCACAGATTGCCGCTCATCCGCTCCCGGATCTCCTCGCCGTCCAGCTCGACGGTCCCGGCGGCGACGTCGGTAGTCACGTCGCTCGGCCAGCCCGCCGCGGCCTCGGCGAGCATCCCGACTGCCGAACAGATCTGGCCGGGCGTGCAGTAGCCGCATTGCAGCGCGTCGTGGTCCAGGAATGCCTGCGCCACTGGGTGCAACGCCTCCCCGTCGGCCAAGCCTTCGGCGGTGACGACGTCCGCGCCGTCCTGCGCGACCGCCAACGACAGGCAGGTGATCACCCGCCGCCCGTCGAGCAAGACGGTGCATGTCCCGCACTGGCCGTGATCGCACCCTTTCTTCGGCGACATCACGCCCAGCCGCTCGCGTAGCGCGTCGAGCAGCGTGGTGCGGGAGTCGACTGTCAGGGCTCGGGTCTCCCCGTTAACCCGAAGGATGATGTGGAAGTCCCTGTTCATTCCGGCATTGTCGATCACGGCGACCATGGTGCGGTAGGCCTGGTCGATGCGCCCAACGGGCGGGGCCGATGGCCCTACCGACGGGAAAACGAGCGTGCGCAGTTGGGCGCCGATGCCGCCGCTCGCTTCCCGCTGTTCGGTTGATCAGACCTTGCTCAATGCCTGCCCTTCACGTAGGGGCGCTTGTCCGAGCCGTCCACGTTATTGCTGTCGCGCATGAAGTCTCGCATCGCTTCTTCGAATTCTGGAACGCCGCCACGATTACAGTCCACGATGATACCCAGGCGCTGGGCCCGGCTCCAGACCGGCAAATCGGGATCAAATGTGGCATGCCTGTTGCGTGCGGCCTGTATCAAGAGCACGAAGCCGTCGTAATCCTCGTCCTCGATTGTCTGCAGGCCTCGCAGAACAGCAGCCCTATCAATCTTTTTGCCTCTCACCGGCTACCACCCTTCAGGTCTGAATGTCTGCGTTCGCAACGTTGTCGATATAAGCCATTGATATTACCCCATAATTTATTCTAGCGCGGTGCCGGCGTCTACGACGGGGTCTCGGGATTCTGAGCTGGTCGCGAGGGGTCCCCTGCGGGCCAGCCGACGCCTTGGCGCTTCGCGTCGTCGTAGCCGGCCTGGATCCGGGCCTCGATCGAGGAGCGGGAGAAGTCGCCGGCGTTGGTCAGATCATGATCGAGCCTCGCCTCGATCACCGTGAAGCTGTCGATCCGCCGGTGGCCCAGCATCCTCCGGTAGTCCTCGTCGGCCCGAAGCGGACTGCCGGCCGGCAGCTCGGCATCGACGCGCTCGATCAGGTCGATCAGCCTGCCGATCTTGTTGAAGAGTTTCTCGTCGAGCTTGATCCGGCTTGTGTACTGGAGTGCAACCATGCGGTTGATCACGTCGGGCATCGATTTCGGCAGCGGAGCGTCCATGGGAAACAGCTGCACGACGATCAGTTCCCGGTGGATTGCAGGATTGTCCGGTTCGCATGATTCGAGGAAATTGATAGCCGGACTGAGCGGGGTATTGGCGAAAAGGCCGCCGTCCCAATACCACCGGCCGTCGATTTCGGTCATCGGGAAACCAGGTGGGAGGCTGCCACTGGCCATCACCGCGTCGAATGTGAAGTTGTGCTCGGCATTATCGAAATACCGGATCAACGCGGTTTCGACGTCGATGGCCCCCACGATCACTCGGATACTGCCGTGGTTGAGTCTGTCCAAGTCGGCCAGCTCTGCCAGCGTCCGGCGCAGCGGTGCCGTCTGGTAGATGCTCGTGCTCGCCCACGGCATCGTCAGTATCCCGGAGTCCAGCTCGTACATGCCGGGGTTGCCGAGGATCGCCAGAGATCGCTCGAGCTCCCGCGGCATCAACGGGATCGTCGTCGCCGGAATGCCGGGCACCCGGGGAAGCACGGTCAACTTGTCACGCCACAGCGTCTCGAGGGTGGCGATCGGCTCGCCGCGAGCCCCGGCGAGAACGGCGGCGGTCACGGCACCGATCGAGATACCGGACACGGCCGCAGGCGTGAATCCCGGCCGCTGGTCATAGATGGCCTCCAGCACGCCGAGTTCGTAAGCGCCCAGGGCGCCACCACCCTGCAAGACGATGGCAGTCCGGACGTTGGCCGGGTCGGCAGGCATCGAAGCTCCTCATCACATCTGGTGTGAACGGGTCTCACCACGGTCTCATGGATGGGTGGCCACCTCCCGGACGCGACTCGCCCGGGGAAAACCGCGACACGCCGGGGAGGAGAGGGACGGCGAACAGGGTCAGCGGCGGGTCAGGATCCGGGTGGCTCCTGCGGCGCCGGTGGACAGCAGCAGCCAACCGACCGCGGTCAACCCGCTAGCCACCCACGCCGAGGCGCCGGAGGTGCGCCACAGCCCATCTTGACCGAGGTTGACCACGGGAATCAGCAGATCCGCGGTATAGATCACTGGCTGCCACGACGGGTCCTGACCGCTGTCGAGGCGGGCCAACCGGTGATCGAGGAACCAGAGCGACCCGAATAACCAGCACACCGCCAGCCAGCACGCCGCTCGCCACGGCCGGTAGCCGTAGCCGACGGTCCACTCCTGCAGCCATCCCCACAACCGTCCGGCTGGCCCGTGCCCGCTGTGCCGGTGGCGCTGTTTGGCCAGCAGCACCGTGTCGGCGAGATCGTCGTGGCCGCCGTCGCGGTAGCTGCGTGCGAGCTGGTCGTAGGGATCGGGATCGTAGTCCGGGAGCACATCCCGCAACCAGCGCAGCCGGGTGGCCACGGTCACCTCGGGCGCGGCGGTGAGCGACTCATACTCGAAGTCCTCGATGTCCACCGCCCCCCGGGTAGCCCACAGGTGCTCGTCATCGAAGACCGAGCCCGCCACCGCAGACGCCAGGCTGACGTCGCCGAGCGGCGGCTCTGCGAAACCGAGTCTCAGTTCCTGGCACCTCAACCCGCGTGCCCGCAACGCTGCGACGTCCATGCCCGGCCCACCGAGCCGCGCGTTGGAGAAGTTCACCGATTTGGACACCTCCGCGAGCGAGATCCGCACGCCCCCGAGTGCCTTGAATCCACGGCTGGCATAGAGATCTTTGCCGATCGTGGCAGCCCGCGCGTCCAGCGATGCCTTGATCGAGCCGTCTGGCCGGCGCCGCGGTGCCGTGAGTTGGGCACCGGTGCAGTCCAAGGTGGAGCCGATGTGGGCATTGTGGAGCCGGATCGAGCCTGAGGCCTCCGCATGGGCCAGATACAGCGTCCCGCCGACCCGGAGGCGATCGGCGAACAGCACATCGAGGCCCGGGGCGTGCAGCTGCACACCGGTGAGGCTCACGCTGCCGTGCACCCGTGCGCCGACCAACCGGACTTGACCGTGGGCGCTCAGCGGCCCGGCTGCGGTGGACTGATCGGTGCGGGGCAGCGATCGGCGCGCCTCCAGGTCGCCGAGTACCTCGATACCGTCGGCGGCCAAGGCAACCGGCACCGGCCGCGGCTGATCACCGTTGTCGGGATCCGCCTCGACCGGGCTGCCCAGCGTCGCGCCGGACAGCCGCAGGTGACCGCCAACCCGGGCATGTGTCAGCCGGACGGTGCCCACCGCGGTGAAACCCGCATCGAGCACCAGGTTGCCGTTCACCCTGAGACGATCGGCGAGCAGCGCCGCGCTGGGGTCGGCGCTGCCGCGGGGCAGCACCAGGACCGCGGGATCGTCGGGCGTGG
>DATFDO010000029.1:0-6647 GCA_035252045.1 Pseudonocardiaceae bacterium | reverse complement strand
GTGACGCGGTATCACTTCGCGTACTTGTTAACAGTTGGAGACGATGAGCGTGCACATGTGGTGGCTGTGCATCCCACCCTGGCTAACGACACACTGGCTGTTGAGGACCCAGGTCGCAAGACTTCTGCGAACCTGGCCGCCCATCCCTTGG
This sequence comes from Pseudonocardiaceae bacterium, assembly GCA_035252045.1. Lineage (GTDB taxonomy): Bacteria > Actinomycetota > Actinomycetes > Mycobacteriales > Pseudonocardiaceae. Next base: position 6,496 of record DATFDO010000029.1, on the reverse strand, counting down.
TCACCTTGGTGTGGCCGCCTACGGATCCCAGTGATTACTCCTTGATCGTGGACGGTGCCGGGTCGATGCGGGATGGCAAGCTTGTCGTCACTCCTACCCGGGCGGTATTGCACCGGCCGGCGCCGCCTCAGGCCATCCCAACCGGCCGCAGCTGCGCGTCAGACTGCATCGAGCTGCCCATCGCCAGCGGTTGAGGGCTCACGGGGAGGCAGGAGAACGGAACGAAGATCGCGTCGCGGAGTTGGTGGCAGCTCATCCGCTTCGGTGGCGGGCCAACCGACCCGGATCATGAGTTGGGGGTGCTCGGGAATGTGGAGCACGTGATGCTGGAGCTCTTGCCGGGTTACGTCGACCTCGAGGGCTTGACTCAACGGTGTGGTAGCCAGCCCCAGCTGGGTCGCGGCGAGCAGTGCGGCGCTCATCGCCTCCCCGGCCCAGAGCCGATCAAGCAGCTCGTCCCCGTGTGTGGCGAGGACCAGGAATTCAGCGGCATCATCTGCCGGGCCGTGCCCGGGTAGCTGGCTGGGTTGGCTGAGCCGCCCGGTGGGGAAGTTGCGCAGAGCAGACGGCTCGATGAGGCCAACGGGGTGCGGGGGCAGGTTGGCGATGGGTATGCCGTCGCGGGCCCCGGCATGGCGGTGGGTCCACACCTGTAGTTCGGTCAGATACCCGGGGGTCTGCGCCTGGGTCTGGGCCGCATGAGCCAGTGCGGTCGTGAGCCGTTGTCGCAGCGCAGCGCCGGTTAGCGGGAGAAGGATCGCGCCGGCACGCGATGCCTGCTCCGCGATGCTCCTGATGTGGTGTGACGGCACCGCGCGGTGACTCATCTGGCGCCGATCGGTCCGCCGGCGATCGATAATCGGCGCCAGGGCGGCGTCATCCGCATCGCCGGTGCCCGGTTGGACCGTGACCGTGGCCAGGTGACCAAGATTCTCCGGGTCGGGCAGCCGAACCACGTGCGCAGCCATGTCGCGGGCGGCGAGGCACACCCTCAGATGGTGCAGCGCGGCGCCGCAGCTCAGCAACAGATCACGACGGTCAGGGTCGGTCGCTGCCAAGTGCCGAGTCCAGTCGGCGTGCAATTCGACAACTCCGGGGCCGATGCGCCACAACCAGGGCTGGGTGTTGTGCACTGAAGGCGCGCGCAAGGCGTGTTGCACCGCTTCGGCAAGGTCGGCGGGCTGGCTCATGATCCGCCTCCGAGTGTCTGTGCGTTCTCGAGTAGCGCTTTCCCTCAGTGTTGCGGCTTGGTAGCGGGGAGGGCAGGGGCATTGGCCCCCCGAGGGCAGCACCTTCGTCCGTGCCGTCGTGATGGGATGATCACTCAGCAGCGCCGCAAACGGAGGGTGAGAGCACGTAGGGCCGAACGGCTCCGGCGTTGAGGCCCGCAGTCACTGCCGCATGTGCTCGGCTCGCGCAAGCGTCGGAACTATCCCGCTCAGAGGAGAGGTGCGATGCAGATCCAGCGGACAGTGGTGGTGGGTGTTGATGGGTCCGAATCGGCGCTCACGGCGGTCCGGTGGGCCGCTCAGGAGGCAGTCCGACGGCGCCTACTGCTACGGCTTGTCCAGGCATTCAGCTGGCCAAACGTTCGGCACTTTGGTGATCCCGGGCTGGGGTTCGACTACCACGAGGTGCTTCTGCGGGCGGCACACGAACAGGTGTCCGCAGCCGCCGACGCGGCCGCTGCCGCAGCCCCCGGCGTCGAGCTCGAGCAGCAGATAGCCGCCGGCTACCCGATCCCGATGCTTGAAGACGAGTCCAGACACGCGCAGCTGCTGGTGCTAGGCCACCGCGGTCTAGGCGGAGTCACCGGATTGCTCCTCGGCTCAGTGACCGAGGCGCTGGCAACGCACGCCGCCTGCCCGGTCATCGTCGTCCCCGACGCTGAACCACCGAATATCCTGGCCCGGCAGCCAGTGGTAGTCGGCGTGGACGGTACCCCGAACAGCGAAGCCGCGCTTGCTTTTGCCTTCGACGCCGCCGATGCGCGCAGGGTGCCGCTGATTGCGGTGCACACCTGGTGGGAATCACACGTCGATCCAGTGCTGGATGTTGTGCTTGACTGGGACGCCATCGAAGCCGACGAACGTGAGGTGTTGGCGGAGCGCCTGGCGGGGTGGGGTGAGAAGTACCCCGACGTACTGGTGCAGCGCATTGTCGCCCGTGATCGCCCGGCGCGCCGGCTGCTTGACCAGGCGCGCAGTGCGCAACTAGTGGTTGTCGGTTCTCGCGGTCGGGGATCGTTGTCTTGCCTGTTTTTGGGCTCGGTGAGCCACGCTCTGCTGCACCACGCACCGTGCCCGGTCGCCATTGTCCGACCCGAGCCCGGCAATGGCCGCGGTGACAACGGCTAGGCGGACCCTCGGTCCCCGCGCCGAGCGTCCTTAGACACTGGTTGGGCAGGCGGCAAGTGGATCAGCATTGTGCCCAAGGGTCACATCGCGTGGCTGGAGGAGGTGCACCGTGCGGTCCACGATTCCCCTCGGCCGGGTCGCCCGAATACCGGTGGGGATGCATTGGTCGGCGCTGATCGGCATGGTGCTGCTCGGGCAGCTGGTGGCGTTGACGATGCTGCCCTCGACGGCGCCGGGGCTCAGTGCGGCTGCCTACTGGCTGGCCGGTGGGCTCGCGGCGCTAGGGCTGGGCGGGTCGCTGCTGACCCACGAGCTTGCGCACGCAATAGTCGCCCGCCGGGCCGGGCTGGGCGTACGGCGGATCACGCTGTGGCTGCTCGGTGGGGTATCTGAGCTCGTCGGCCAGCCTTCCGAACCGCGCGCGGAGGTCCGCATCGCGCTGGTCGGTCCGCTGACCAGTCTGGGCCTAGGCGGCCTGTTCAGCGCGGCCACGGTGGCCGCACACGGCCTGGCCGTCCCCACCGCGGTGGTGCCCACGCTGTCGTGGCTGGCCTCGATGAACATCCTGCTGGGAGTGTTCAACCTGCTGCCAGGAACACCGCTGGACGGCGGGCGGGTGCTGCACGGGCTGCTGTGGCGCCACACCGGCGATCGGGAGCGCGCCACCCGAGCTGCCGCCACCTCCGGTCAGGTTCTTGGTGCCCTGCTGGCTGGCACGGGAGTTCTGCTGGCGCTGCATGGGCGCCTGGACGGGCTGTGGCTGCTGCTCGTCGGCTGGTTCCTTTCCGGGTCGGCCAGCGCGGAACGCGCGGCCACCATCGTCGCGGAACGGCTGGCTGGACTGCGGGTCGCGGATGTCATGTCTGCTCCGCCCGCGGTCGCGTCGGGGTGGTGGACGGTGCAGGCGTTCATCGATCGCCTGCTCAACGAGCCCGGCCGGCGCTACCGGGAGTTCCCGGTCGTCGACATCGACGGGCGGCTCGCCGGCGTGGTGTCAATTGCCGACCTCACCCGCTGCTCGCCAGCCGAGCGCCGCAATGTCCCGGTACGGCAGCTGGCCCGCCCCCTAGCCGATGAACTCGTGCTGAGTCCCGACCTGCCACTGGAGCAGGTCCTGCAAAGAGCACCGATCCTGGGCGGCGCGTTGGCAGCCGTAGTGGCGGATGGTCACGTGGCTGGGGTCCTCACGAGCACTGACATCGCTCGCGCGGTGGAGATTCGCACGCTGCATAGCGAAAAGAGTCAGCTGTGATTTACCCAATTGCCGAAGTGTCGTGAACTCGGCGATACCGACCAAAGGAGCCGGCGTGATGTGGTGGTTCCCCCATCCCATGGGTGTCTGGGATTACGTCATCATGGTTATCAATATGGTGCTGTTCTGGAACCTGATCGTTCTTGGCCTGGTCGGTTTGTACCACTATCTGGCCAGTGAAATCGACGAGCACCAACACCATCAGCGGCTCAAGGCGCTTCGTCGCACGTCGCGTCCACACGTGAAGGCTTCTGATCACAGCCGGCGGGCAGCTTAGAGCGGCCCGCCGAGCGTGAATCGACTCGCCCGTCGGTGCAGCCGGTGACCGGCACCGCGGCGCCGGCGAGCCGGGGAGACGGATCGTTCGGCGAAGAAAACCCGTTTGGCCAGCTCGATCAGGATCAGGTAGGCCACGACCAGGGCGGCGAGGGTGACAAAGAAACCGATCGGTAACGCTCGGAACCCCAGTACGCCAGACAGTGGAGAAAGCGGCAGCGCGCCTCCGACCACCACGACTCCCAGAGCCGCGGCCAGGAGCGGCACGCTGGGGCGACTGCGCAGGAACGGCACCCGGCGGGTGCGGATCGCGAAAATGACCAATGTCTGGGTGGCCAAAGACTCGACGAACCAGCCGGAACGAAACAGGTCCGGCCCGGCGTGAAAGAGCCCGAGCATGATGCCAAAAGTGACGAAGTCGAAGAGGGAGCTGACCGGGCCGAAGAACAGCATGAATCGCCGGATCATGTGCAGGTCCCAGTGCGAGGGCGCGCGCAGCTGCTCGGCGTCTACGCGGTCAGTGGGGATGGTGAGCTGGCTGGCGTCATAGAGCAGGTTGTTGAGCAGGATCTGGGAGGGCAGCATCGGCAGGAACGGCAGCACGGCCGAAGCGGCTGCGGCGCTGAACATGTTCCCGAAGTTGCTGGACGTGCCCATCAACACGTACTTGATGGTGTTGGCAAAGATCCGCCGGCCCTCGGCGACGCCACCGGCGAGCACGTCGAGGTCTTTTTCCAGCAACAGGACGTCGGCTGCGTCTTTGGCCACGTCGGTGGCGGTGTCAACGGAGAGTCCCACGTCGGCGGCGTGTAGGGCCAGCGCATCGTTCACCCCGTCGCCGAGGAATCCGACCGCGCGCCCGTGTCGGCGCAGTGACCGGATCAGCCTGGCTTTTTGTTCTGGGGAGATCCGCGCGAAAATCGTCGCGGAGTCGGCTGCCGCAGCAAGCGTGTCGTCGTCCATGGCCTCGATGTCGGCGCCGGTGAGCGTGCCACCGGAAGGCAGGCCCAGATCGGCGCAGACCTTCTCGGCGACCAGCGGGTTGTCCCCGGTGGCGACCTTGACTGTGATGCCGAGCTCGGCCAGCCGGCGCAGCGCCTGGGCGGCGTCAGGCTTGGGCTGGTCGAGAAACACCAGGAATCCGGCCAGCACTAGGTCGTGTTCGTCGGAGGCGCTGATGGCGGTGCAGCCGGGTGCCGGGCGGCTGGCGACCGCGACGACCCGCCCGCCCGCAGCGAACTGGGCCTGCAAGGTCGATTCCGTGCCCGGCGGCACCGACTGGCACCTGGCCAGCACCGACTCCGGGGCGCCTTTGGTGACTATCAACCGGTCGCCGCCCGGGGCTTGGACGAGTGCTGAGGTCATCCGCCGCTCGTGGTCGAAGGGCACCCAGGCCAACCGAGCGTAACCGGATGGTGGTGTGCCCGCGGCCTCCCACAGCGCGGCGTCCATCGGGTTGCCCCCGACCCGGCCGGTCTCGGCCGCCAGCAGTCCCAGCCTCAACACGTCGCTAGACGGGTGCCCGGCCGGGTCGAGCGCGGCGCTCAGCGTGATCCGGCCCTCCGTCAGCGTGCCGGTCTTGTCGGTGACCAGCACATCGAGGTCCCCCAGGTCCTCGATGCACACCAGGCGCTTGACGAGAACCTTGCGCTGGGCCAGGCGCCGTGACCCGGTGGCCAGGCTGGTGCTCACCACGGCAGGCAGCAGCTGCGGGGTAATGCCGACAGCAATCGCGAGGGAGAACAGCAGCGAATCGAGCAGCGGGCGCGCCAGCAACAGGTTGGTGATGAAAATGAAAGTGGTGAGTACCAGCGCCACCTGCAACAGCAACACCGAAAACCGGCGCAGCCCGGCCTGGAATTCAGTCTCTGGCTGTCGCTCACCTAAACCCAGCGCGATCCGGCCGAACTCGGCACGCCCGCCGGTGGCGACCACGACACCGAGCCCGCTGCCACCTGCGACCACCGTGCCCATCAGCGCGCAGGACTCGAGCTCGGCCAGCACCGTGCCGGGACTGACCGCGCCGGTACGTTTTTCCGCTAGCGCGGTCTCGCCGGTCAGCACGCTTTCGTTGCACTCCAAGCCGGTGGCCTCGATCAACCGCAGGTCAGCAGGCACCACGGCACCCAACTGCAGGCGCACCACGTCACCGGGGACCAGCTCGGTGACGTCCACCTCGACGGGCTGGCCGCCGCGCACCGCCACCACCGTGTGCCGGACCGCGGAATGCAGCGCTTCGGCAGCTCGCTCGGCGCGGTATTCATTGGCAAATCCCAATCCGACGCTGACTGCCAGGATTATCCCGATGATCAGTGAGTCGGTGTGTTCACCGAGAAAGAACGAGGCGACAGCCGTGACGAGCAGCAGCAGGAGAAGGGCGTTGCGCAGCTGCCGGCCTAACACGGCCAGCGCGCGGGCGTGATGGCTGCGTACGGCGTTGGGACCGACCGCGGCTCGGCGGGTCATCACCTCGTCCGTGGATAGCCCGTCCGTGCTGGTACCCAGCTTTTCCAGGACCTGTGCCGGGCTTAGCGTTGCCGCCTCCTGCACCGGCAGTCCGACCCATCCCGCGGTGTCCAGCACTGGTACTCGCGGAACTGGCGCGCTTTCC
>DATFDO010000028.1:0-6704 GCA_035252045.1 Pseudonocardiaceae bacterium | reverse complement strand
CGTTGTCATAACCGAACAGCACCGCCGCCAAGGCGCCCAGGGCATACACGCGCCGGGTGCTCACCCGGCCGCGGAACGCGGACGCGACCATCAGCTACCTCCGATGCATGAGGAACCCGCCCGCTGCTGGTGAGCGAGGGCATGCGCGATATGTCTGGTGTTCGGGTACAGCTGCCGGTAGAGGGTGTAATTGCTCTCATAGGCCGCCGCGGGTTCGGAACGCGGCTCAATAGTGATCGCGATGGGATTCCACTGCGTTACTTGCGGTGACTGCCCGATTCCGATGGCGGCCAGCAGCGCATCGCCCAGGCATGCGCCAATGGTCTGGCGTGGCAGTTGCTGCGGGGCGTTGAGCACGTCGGAGACAATCTGCGTCCACAACCCGCCCTTGGTGCCACCGCCCACCGCGACCAGGCGTTGGTGCTGCCCGCCGGCCTCGCGCATGGCGTGCAAGTTGTGCCGCACTCCGTAGGCGGTCGCCTCTAACGCGGCCCGGTAGATGTCGCCCCGGTGATGCCGCAGGGTCAGACCGATCAGCACGCCGCGGGCGTCCGGATCGAATAGCGGGGTCCGCTCGCCAGCGAAGTACGGCAACATGAGCAGGCCGTTCGCACCAGGCGGCGACTGCTGGGCTTCCGCGACGAGCCGGTCGAACGCCGACTCCCCGGTGAGCTTGCGGATCCACTCGGTGATCGCGCCGGAAGTGGCCATCCCGGCCGCGAAGTTGTAGGTGCCGGGAAAGGTGCCCACGGTGCCCCACAGATGGGGGCTGCGGCGAGGATGGTCGAGCACCTCGACGAGGAACATGGTCGTGCCATACATGAGCATGACGTCGCCAGGTGCGGTGACGCCGACGCTGGTGGCTTCGGCCCAGGCATCGATTGTGCCGGCCACCACGGGCGTGCCAGCCGGGATACCGGTCTGCTCGGCGGCGGTGGCGTGCACCTCGCCGACCACATCCGACGGCCAGCGCAGTTCCGGCAGCTCCAGTCCGGGAGCGATCAGCTCGGTCCACTCCTTGATCCACTGTTGCTGCACCGTGTCGTACATCGGTGTGCACTGGCTGGCCGAGTGATGATCCAGGATGTAATTGCCGGTGAGGCGGTGCACCAGAAAGCTGCTGGCCATCAGGAAGCGGCGGGTGGCTGCCCAAGTTCCGGGTTCGTTCGCCCGCAGCCAAGCCAGCTTGGGCCCGACCGCTTGCGAGGTGAGTAACGACCCGCAGCGTTCCAGGATGGCCTGCTCACCTAACGCCCGAGTCAGTTCCTCGATCTGGACCTGGGCGCGGGTGTCCACGCCGTAGAGGATCGCCGGCCGCAGCGGCCGGTCCTCCGCGTCGACTGGCAGCAGGCATGGACCGATGCCGCTGACCCCGACTGCGGCGAGGGGCTCGCGCGCCGCCGCGGCCAGCTCCTGGCAGATCGCTACGAAGTCAGCCCACCACACCGCCTGCGCATCGTGCTCCACCCAGCCGGGGTGGGGCATCGACGTTTCGTGAGCGCGGATCGCGGTCGCCACGATGGTCCCGTCATCGCGGACCAGTACACCCTTGGAGCTGGAGGTGCCGATGTCGACACCGAGCAGCAGGCTCACCGAGCTGTGCCCATCCCGGCCCATTCGACATCGAGCATGCGGCACACCGCGCGCAACTCGGCGACATGGTCCCCGGGTACCGCGTGGATGTGGTTGGCCCCGAACGTGGACAGGAACTCGTCAGCACCGGCTTCCAGCCGGGCGAACGCGTGCGGCCACTCGAAGTTCGACTGTCGGGCCAGCGCCTCGTTGGTCGCGTCGTCGTAGCGCTCGAACTCGCCGCGCGCCACGTGCATCCGGTACCTGCCGCCGATCCTGGTGAGCCGGGCGAACGTCGCCTGCCCGGGGGCGGCGAAGAATGAGACCGAGGCGCCGCCTGCTGGAAAGTAGAAGATCTCCGGGTAGAAGTGCACCAGGCGCAGGTTCTCCGCCGGATCGTCGCTGCGCGCGGCGTACCAGGTGGCGTGCTGGCCGGAGTTGCACAGGTCCCAGATGTCGCGGTCGGCGTGGTAGTGCCGCACGTCGGCGAAAAGCACCGGTGTGCCGGACAGGCCTTTGAGCAGCTGCATGGTGAGCGCGCCGTCCATGTCGGACTCGGTCGCGCACACGTGAGTGGGTTTCTGACCTTCCCAGTCATAGGGATCGTTGAGGAATGCCTCGGTGACGTCCATGGTGGTGAAATGGGTGGTCAGCTCGGGCTGGCCCTTGATCCCGCTGAAGTCGAGGTGCCATTCGTCGATCAGCTCCCGCACTGCGTAGTAAGAGCGGATCTGACGTTCGAGCAGCTCGGGTGTCAGCTGCTTGCCGTCGTAGTGCACCTTGGCGGCGTGGTGCTCCAGCCATTCCCGGCCGGCGGTGACCCGGGACTGCTCGACCGCGGCGCTGCGACGCACGATCTCCCATTGGTCGATTTCCTCGACGTCGACACCGAACGTGCTCATCCACTGATCGGTGTCCGCGACCGCGGTGTACATGCCCATCGGGCGCCCGCCGATGCGGCCGAACGTGCTGCCGGACAGCCGGGACACCGCGGTGGCGGCCCGGACCGTTTCCAGGACCCGGTCCCGCACGGCCGCGTCAGACACGTCGCCCCACGCTCGAGTGTGGGCACGGCCGATCTGGTCCAGGCCGCCTCCGGCGGCCAGCATGCCGACCATCCCGGGGAACTGCGGATCGATGTTGGAAAACAGCAGCAACGGTCCCGGCGTGGCTTCGGCGGCAAGCATCGAGAAGTGCGGGAACGCCCACACCGGGTAGTTGAAGATAGTGAGATCGGGCCGCGCGTCAGCGACCCGGCGGGCCTCGGCGGTGGCCAGCGTGTTGGTCCAGATCGGCTCTGTGGCGCGGATTACTTCGTGTCCCGCTTGCTCCAGCGCCTGGGCGATGCGGGTTTCGACGTCTACCCCGAACGCCTTGACATCATTGTGGACGAAGTCACGTCCGTCCGAGAAGCTCAACAGTCCGACGCGCGCCATGCCTGCTCCTACCCTGACGACGTTTCACTGCGTGGCGAAGGTATCACCCTGCGGAAGGGTGAGGACCCATCGAACAGGGTGCTCGAGCGACCCGTCCCCGGGGTATCGGAAGCCAGGTCGGCGAACGTGGGCGCGACGATGACTCCACCGTATTCTTGATCGCTACTTTGGTAGATCTAGCCGCGGTGGCGGCGGCTTTTCCTCCCCAATTGCTGATCAAGGTGGCTCGGCGCCAACATTGCGACGAGCACTTCCTGCGAAGGACCGGCTACCCGGCGGTGCTGCGCCAATGCGCGGCGTTTGGCCATCACGGTGGTGCGGCCACCAGCGCTGGGATTCCTGGACCTACTTGCAGATCGGTGTGTTTATGGTGGTGAGGTGACTCGCGATGGTTGAGTGGGACGGCCGCGGGCTGCCGCCGGTGGCCGCCGAGAGGATGGCGCGCTTCGCCCGTACCGGTCTTCGTACCTCGTTGCTGACCGTCCCGGGAGCCGCCGGCGTCCAGTCGGTCGGCTTCGACCCCGTCGGCGAGGTGATGGGCTGCATCGTCGAGCACACCGGGTGGAGCGGCTTCGGTGGCTGTGGTTACGTCGGCGGCATCGTCGGTATGGGGGGCTTTAGCGGGTTTGGACTCGGCGGTCCGACCGTCACATCCTCGGGGTCTCGTGGTTTCGTCGGGTTCGGACCCTACGTCGATGCGCTGTACCACGGTTACGGCACGGCGCTGGACCGGATGACTGAGGAAGCCGCGGCGATGGACGCCGATGGTGTCGTGGGAGTGCAGCTGTCGGTGTCCCCACTGGGTAACAACAACCGTGAGTTCGTTGCGTTGGGCACCGCGGTGCGCGGCCGGTCCCAGCACCGCCCGGGCCAGCTATTCACCACCGACCTGGCCGGCCAGGACGTGGCAAAGCTGCTGCAGGCCGGCTGGGCGCCGGGTGCGGTGGTCTACGGGATCTCGGTGGCGGTGCGCCATGACGATTGGGCGACCCAGCGGCAGGCGTCGTGGGGTGCCGGTAACACCGAGGTGGCCGGCTACACCGAGCTCGTCATGCACGTGCGGGCCGATGCTCGTCATTGCTTCGATCAGCGGGTTCGCGCGGTGGGAGCCGAGGGGGCGATCGTGTCCTCGATGGGTCTCCACATCGGTGAGATCGAGCCGTCAGAGGGTCATCGCGACCATGTCGCCGAATCCACCGTCTTCGGCACTGCGTTGGTGAGCTTCCATCGGGGTCCGACCGCACCGACCCGATCGTTGACCATCCTGCCGCTGCGATAGCCGCCGGGAAGATGAGGAGTAGCGAATGACCGCCGACCCCACCGCCCTGGGCATTCCTGAGGATGCGATGCGCCGGCTCGCCGAAATGCGGCCAGGTCAGGCCACCACGCTGTTCACGTCCGACCTGTCGGTGAACGAGTTCCTGCTGGTACGGGAAGCCGGCTTCCGGCCCCTCGGGCTGGTGCTGGGTTCGAGCATTTACCACGTCGGGTTCCAAATGGGCCGGTGGGGCAGCAACCAAGAATTGACGACCTTGTCCCAGGCGATGTACCACGCTCGTGAGCTGGCCATGACGCGGATGGAAGCCGAGGCGGACCAATTGGGTGCAGACGGCATCGTGGGGGTCCGGTTGGAGATCGAGTTCAAGGAGTTCGGCTCGGACCTTGCCGAGTTCATCGCCGTCGGCACCGCGGTGAGCGCGGACGAGCCGCAGACCCCGGACGGGCAGTCCTGGCGCAACAACCGGGACCAACCGTTCACGTCCGACCTGTCCGGCCAGGATTTCTGGACCCTGATCCAGGCCGGGTACGCCCCGCTGGGCATGGTGATGGGTACTTGCGTGTATCACATCGCGCACCAGCGCTTCTGGCAGGCGATGGGAAACATCGGTCAAAATGTCGAGCTGCCGCAGTTCACCGAGGCGCTCTATGACGCCAGGGAGCTGGCCATGAGCCGGATGCAGGCCGAAGCCGAGCAACTCGCGGCTGAAGGCATCGTCGGCGTGCAGTTGCTCTCGCTGGGACATCGGTGGGGTGGCCACACTACCGAGTTCTTCGCGATCGGCACCGCGGTTCGCCCGCTGCGTGCCGACCATGTGATTGCCAAGCCGCAGCTTGTGCTGCCGCTGACCGACTCATGACGAATCAACCGGTGCCCGGTGGGGATAGCGGCCTGGGCCCGCTGGGGGACGTGCAGCTGCTGGCGGCGATGTTGCGGGCCGACCAGGCGGAGGTCGCGTCGTATGCCCGGGTGTTGAGCGGCGCGCTCGCCCAGGCGTTACCGCCGGGCATGGTGGAGATCGACTACCAGCGCAGCGTGGCCGATCGGCTAGCCGGCCGGCCGGGACGTGCTGTCCGGCTCGTGGTGCACGGTGAGAATCGGGATCTCGAGCTTTGTCAGGGCCGCATCGGCGGGATCAACGCGGAAATGCGGCAGGTGGTGCGCGGGGTGGTGATCAGCCGTCGCAGCGTCGGAATGGACGACTGGCTGCTGGCGCTGGCGCAGGAACTGTCCCGTGCCGCGGCCCGAGACACGGCAGCACGGCAGGCACTGGAACGGCTACTCCGCGGTTGATGCCCTCCGCCCTCGCCGCCCTCGCCACGCGCGAGATAGACGGCATTCCAGCCACCACCCTGACTGGGCGGCCCGGCTCCGCAACCCCCCACACCGCCCCGAGCTGGTTTCGAATACGCATAGCTGACGCGCGCGGGTAGATGTGCTGGAGCGGCTCAGTGGGATGCTGTGAGTTATGCCTGATTCGGAGCAGGAAGCGGACCTGGCCGCGTTGTTCGAACGGGTGAGCCAGCTGTTACGGGAGCTTCGCGGCGACGGTGTCCCCGACTCCGCGGGCTCGGCTCCCTCCGCCGTCGACCTCACAGTGCTGGGGGAGGTCGCGGAGCAGAGACTGGCTCAGTGCCGTCTCGAGCTGGGAGACGATCATCCTGACACCCTTGCATTTGCCCATGACCTCGCTGCCAACCTCCGGGCACTGGGTCATTACGAGCGAGCTCGGGTGCTTGACGAGGACACCCTGGCCCGGCGCCGCCGGATCCTCGGTGAAGACGACCCCGACACCCTGGCTTCGGCGCAGAGCGTCGCTATCGACCTGAGTGCGCTCGGTGATTGTTCGCAGGCCGTCCAGCGCGGCGAAGATGTCCTGACCCGCTACCGCCGGGTACTGGGCGACGACGCCCCCCAGACGTTGCGTTCGGCGCATACTCTCGCCAACGACCTGCGCGCGCTGGGTGAACACGAGCGAGCCCTCGTGCTCGACGAGGACACCCTCACCCGGCGCCGCCAGGTGCTCGGTGATGATCATGCAGCGACGCTGCGATCGGCGAACAACCTCGCCGTCGACCTGCGGGCGTTAGGTGATTACGAGCGTGCCCGGACGCTCAGCGAGGACACCGTCGCCCGGTGCCGTCGAACGCTCGGCGAAGATCATCTCCACACCCTGACTGCGGTTCACAACCTCGCCAATGACCTGCGGGCACTGGGCGATCACCAGCAGGCGCGGGCGCTCGGCGAGGACACCGTGACCCGGTGCCGCCGAGCGCTGGGCGAAGATCACCCCCACACGCTGACGGCGGCCCACAACCTCGCCAACGACCTGCGCGCACTGGGTGAGCACGGGCAGTCCAAGGTACTCGGCGAGGACACCCTGAGCCGGCGGCGCCGGGTGCTGGGTCCCGACCATC
>DATFDO010000027.1:0-16417 GCA_035252045.1 Pseudonocardiaceae bacterium | reverse complement strand
CGCGCCGCGGGTGGCACTGCCGGCGACCAGATCCCAGCCGCCCGCGCCGAAGTCGGCGCCGGCCAGCAGGGCGTAGGCAGTCAGGCCGACCCACAGGCAGACCAGCACGGCGTCGGCGAGGCTCATATGACGCGGTACTCCTGCACGTCGGACTCCTGCGGCGCGATCGGCACCGGTCGGTGCCGAGCCAGCCGGCGCAGCACCGCCACCGTCGCGACGGTGAGCAGCGTGTAGATCACCAACACCGCATAGAACCCGTAACGCAACCCGGGAGCCGGGTTGATCGCCTCGGTGACGGTCATCAGGTGGTAGACGATCCACGGCTGGCGGCCCACCTCGGTGGTCACCCAACCGGCCTCCATCGCCACCGTCGCAGCGACTCCGGCTACCGCCACCGCGCGCAGGAACCACGGCGTCGCGGGCATGTCCCGGCGGCGCCACCACGACCAGGCCAGCCAGCCACCCAAGGCAAGCAAGGCGAAGCCGATCCCGACCATCACGTCGAACGCCAGGTGCACCAGCGTCACCGGTGGGCGCAGCGGGGCAGGTACGACATCCAGCCCTTGCACCACCCCGTGCGGATCGAGGTGTACGAGCAGCGACAGCCCGTACGGGATCTCCAGCGCGCCATGCAGGCGATCACCGCTGTAGTAGCCGCCGATCGCCAGCGGCGCCGCGGGCCCGCTGCGGTACAGCCCCTCCAACGCGGCCAGTTTGGTGGGTTGGTCGGTGGCGACCGCTCGGGCTGCCCAGTCCCCGACCACGATCTGCACCGGCGTGACCAGGATGGCCACGGTCAGCGGCAGCAGCAGCCCGAGCCGGTGGTAGCGGTCCCGCCGGCCACGCAGCATGGCCACCGCGTACACCGCGGCCGCCGCGAACCCGGTGACCATGATCGCGGCCAGGATCATGTGAGTGGTCTCCGGGCCGGTGGCCGGGTTGAACATCGCCGCCCACGGCTGCGGGTCGGCCACCCGCCCGTCCACCAGCCGGAACCCGCGAGGCGTGTTCATCCAGGCGTTGGCCGCAACGACGAAGAATGCCGACGCCACCCCGGCGACCACGATCGGCAACCCGGAAGCCAGGTGCACCCGCGACGGCAACCGATCCCACCCATACAGGTATATGCCCAGGAAGATGGCCTCGACGAAGAACGCGAAGCCTTCCAGCGCGAAGGGGAACCCGTAGACCTCCCCGTAGCGTTGCATCAGGCCGGGCCACAGGATGCCCATCTCAAAAGACAAGATCGTGCCGGACACCGCGCCCACCGCGAACAGCACGCCCATCGCCCGCGCCCAGCGGCGAGCCAGCAGTTGGTAACGCATCTCACCGGTGCGGATGCCGCGCCACTCCGCGAACAGCACCAGCGACGGGAAGCCAACCCCGAAGCACGCGATGATGATGTGCCAGCCCAGCGAGAAACCCATCTGCGACCGGGCCGCGACGAAATCACCGATGCCGGCGGCCCGGATGAGTGCGAGCGCGACCATGGCAGGCACCTCCCCAGTACGAGCAGTGTACCGCGCTTTGTCCGGACAATGACATCCTTTCGTCGCCGCCGGCAGCGGGGTACCGTCGTTGTCCGGACATTAGGATGGTGACGGACGGAGGAGCGCGAGGTGATCCTGCAACAGTTCTACCTGGCCTGCCTGTCGCAGGCGTCCTACCTGGTTGCCGACGAGGCCTCCCGGCGAGCGGTGGTCGTCGACCCGCGACGCGACGTCAGCGAGTACCTGGACGTGACCCAGCAGCTGAATCTGTCCATCGATCTGGTCGTGCTGACCCACGTGCACGCCGATTTCGTACCCGGGCACAGCGAGCTGGCGGCGCAGACCGGGGCGGAGGTCGGGATGGGCATGGCCGCGCCGGTGAGCTTCCCGATCCGGCGGCTGGCTGACGGGGAGCGGATCCACCTCGGCGACCCGCACGACGGTGTGATGATCGAAGTGCTCGCCACCCCCGGGCACACGCCCGAGTCGATCACGCTGGCGGTTTACGAGCATGCCCGGGACGCCGCCCCGGCGGCAGTGCTGACCGGGGACACCCTGTTCCTCGGCGACGTCGGACGCCCGGACCTGCTCGGCTCGGCCGGGCACACTGCTCAAGAGATGGCCCGCGAGCTGTACCGATCGCTGCGGACCCGGATCCTGCCGCTGCCCGACGAGGTCCTGGTCTACCCCGGTCACGGCGCGGGCAGCGCGTGCGGCAAGTCGCTGTCGTCGCAAACTGTGTCCACCCTGGGTCAGCAGCGCGCGGTGAACTACGCGCTGGCCCCGATGAGCGAGGACGAGTTCGTCACCACGGTCATCGAGGGCCTGCCCGAGCCGCCGGCCTATTTCGCCGAGGAAGTGACCCTCAACCGCGCCGGGCACGATGCGTTCGACCCGGACGCCGCCATCCCGGAGATCCCGGCCGCCGAGGCGGTACACCGTGCCGAAGACGGCGTGCTGCTCCTCGATGTGCGGGATGACCAGGCCTTCGCGGCCGGTCACCTGCGCGGCGCGGTCAACGTCGGGCTCTCCGGGCGCTTCGCCGAATACGCCGCGGCGGTGCACGCACCGCAGCAACCGGTCATCCTCATCGGCAACGCCGGCGAGGCTGCCGAGGCCCGGCTGCGGCTGGCCCGAGTCGGCATCGACACCGTGGCCGGCGCAGTCACCGATCTCGACGCCCTGATCGCCCAACCTGAGCTGACGTCCACCCAGAGCCGGCTGACCAGCCGGCAGGCCGCCGAGCGCATCGCCAGCGTCGCCGACCTCCAGGTCGTGGACGTCCGGGGCCCGGGTGAATTTGCCGGTGGTGCCCTGCCCGGTGCGGTGAACCTACCGCTGCCCCGGCTGCGCGAGCTGATGCCTACGCTCGATCCCAGCCGGCCGGTCCTGGTGAATTGCGCAGGCGGTTACCGTTCCATCGCCGCCGCGAGCCTGCTGGCGGCCAACGGCTTCGCCGACGTCTCCGACCTCATCGGCGGCTGGAACGCCTGGCAATCCGAGCCCGACACTGCCCGCACCGGCCATCCGCACGCACCCCGGCCGGTGCTGGTCGAGCCCGGTGATCCGACTAGCCAGGAGCTGCTCGACATCGAGCGCGCGGAACGCTTGTGATCTACCTGGGACGGCACTGATGCATTGAGCGATCGGCCCACCCGAGCTGATCCCACATGCCCGCCCAGAAGCCACGCAGCAGACCTCGGATGCCCGGTTTATCATAATTCTCCGCGGGGCCCGGGGAGCATGATGTGCCGCTTGGGCCACGGAGAGGACACCCTCCGCCTCAATGCAACAGTGTTGTTTGCGACCTTATGTTGCTTCAGGTTGTGTTGCTTCAGGTTGTGCTCGTTCTCCGTCAATCCGAGCCGTCAAGCAGCGGACGAAGTGATTGACGTTCTCGTTCGCCGGCTTGAGAACAGCTCCCTATTGGCCTTCGTGTTTGCTTTCAGAACTTGACGAAGCTGGCTGTACCGGCCAGTGGGGTGACTCGGTAGAGCTCAGTCTGACCCTGGTTGAAGGCCGGCACCGGAGAGAAGCGGTGGATCGTGGTGACCCCTAGGGTGGTGATGGGGGCCTGCTGTGATGAACCCAAATTCACTGTGGGCACGAGCAGCGTGAACGTCGTACTGCCGCGGTCAATGCTCCGACGGAGGGTGACAGTCACCAGCATGCCGATCTCCGTGGTGACGGTGCGGATCTGATCACCCTCAAAACTGTGGACCTGTGCAGCATCCTGGTAGTCGAAACGTGGTTTTCCGTCGAAGCTCGTCGTCGAGTACGTGATGTGTAGCTGGTCACCGTGGAGGCTATACAAGTCCGGGGCATTGACCGGAAGTACCGCACTCCCGGCTTGTTCCTGCGTGGCAGTCATCGGATCCTCCTACGAAATGCTGTTGATTATGAAAACCGGTTCGCGTGGTCGGCCCCACGGTCTGGGTACGTCGGCCGTGTTGGCGCATCTCAACCCGTGTCCGCCAAGTCCCGCTGCCCTAAACCACCCGACGTGAAAAGGAGAACAACCAGCGCTCGGTAAATACGTCGTGTCCACGGCCGACTGGGTGAACTTGCGCGCAGGGCGCACTTCAGCTTCGCCACGGCCGTCTACCTGTCGATCAACACTAGACAAGTGCGCAATTCAGGACGGCGAGAAGCGGTGATCAAGGTGGCCCGTTCCGTCGTGATGTCACTATGCGTCACACCACAATTACGACTCGGCGCCACTAACCACTAAGGTGTCACTCGTATCATAGTGGCATGCGAATGTGCCGAATTCCGCTCACCTGGCAGAGTTTCAAGGACCAAGGCGCCTAGTGGCTACGACGTGAAAGAGTAGTCCAGATCCGTGTATGATCTTACGTCGAACGGGCAAGGATTAAGCTGCCCCAGCATGGCCTGCGCCTTGTTGACCAACCAAAGTCCGGTCGAGCGATCCTGGATGCACTAGTGCCGGGCAGAGCGATCCTGCCACCCTGGCGGGCCTGGCTCGCGGCCGGCCGCACAGCAAGATCCCCGCTTTGCGCTAAGCGCTGGCCGGACACTTCCGCCCGCCAGCAGTAGCGCTATCGGCTCCCCGGTCCCCTCGCAACCGTGGTCACTCGCAGTTCATCAGTTAGTCGGGGTGAGCTCGACGTATTTATCGGGCGTTGCTCGTCCTCCTTCCTTTGTTGATCTCAGGCGACCTATCAGGCATGCCTGATCATCTTGACAAGCTACTACTGACGATGAGGCTCGGCAGGGCTGGCTCGCACGGTCAAACGGGGTGGATCTCTGACGACAGATGTGAGGTGACCGCTATGCACACAGTGGTGAAGGCCGCCGGAGTGAGGGATTTCCGGGAGCAGGTAATCAGGGACGCGGCAGCCGCGCTAACTGGTGTCAGTGTGTCGATCGGTGACCGGTTGGGTTTGTATACCGCGATGGCGGGGGCGGGTCCACTGACTTCGCAGCAGGTGGCGACCTCAACCGCGCTGGTGGAGCGCTACGTGCGCGAGTGGCTGGCGGTGCAGGTCGCGAGCGGGTATGTCGACTACGATCCCGTGGAGATGACCTACACGTTGCCCGACGAGCGGGCGGCGGTGCTGGCTGACGCGATGTGCCCGACTTACCTAGCCGGTGCTTTTCTCAGGTTGCAGGCTGCCTACGCGACCGAGGATCTGCTGGTGGAGGCTTTCCGCAGTGGGTCAGGGGTGAGCTGGGAGCAGCATCCCGCTGCGTTGTTCTCCGGGACGGCGAAGTTTTTCCGTTCCGGTTACGTGGCCAACATTGTTGAGGGCCAGGGGTGGCTTCCGGCCCTGGACGACGTGGTGGACAAGCTCACCGCCGGGGGCTCGGTGGCCGACGTGGGTTGCGGGTTCGGCTATTCCACCATCGTCATGGCGCAAGCTTTCCCGGCATCCACGTTCGTGGGGTTCGACTACCATCGACCGTCCATCGAGTCGGCCCGCAAGCTCGCCGCCGAAGCCGGAGTCGCCGACCAGGTCAGCTTTGAGGTGACCAGCGCGCAAGAGTTCCCCGGCACCGGGTACGACCTGATCACCTGCTTTGACTGCTTGCATGACATGGGTGATCCGGCTGGTGCCGCACGGCACGCTCGGCAGGCCATTGCCGACGACGGTACCTGGATGATCGTGGAACCGAACACCTCAGAACGACTTGAGGACAACATCAGCGATCCGGTCAGGCAAATGTTCTTGGCGGGCTCGATGATCTTTTGCCTGCCCGCCGCGCTGGCCCAACATGGACCGCACGCCCTGGGCAACCACGCCGGTGAACAGGCCATCCGCGACATCGTCGTCGGCGAGGGCTGGAGTCGATGGCGGCGGGCCACCGAAACACCCGTCAACCTCGTCTACGAAGCTCGCCCATAACCTCAACAGTCGTCGGTGAACACGATCACCACTGGCGGGAGGCGGCATACCTTCACCAGCCGCCCACCTCACCCAGCAATCGCGCCTGCTCGTGGGACAATCGGCAGGCGCGGGCCGTCACCTCTACCGCGTCAGATCCGGTCAGTGCGGAAATGTCGATACCTGCCAGTAGCGCGCTCAACTCCAGCCTGCGGTCACTCACCGCAGCAGGATCACCGCGCAGAATGGGCAGCAGGTGACCGGCTGGCCGGCCGCCGGCCTGGCCGGGCTGTTGTTCGCCTTGACCTATCTCCTGGTCGTGTTCGTGATCCAACCGCTGTTGCTGCGCCGCCGGACAGGACGCTCTGCCTGGCTGCCCAGCCTGGGTGCCAACCGCGCGGAGCGCACCGCCAACGTGATTTTCCTCGAGGCCTGCGGCCTCGAGCTGGCGAATCCCTCGCTTGCACTGGCCGGAATCCGTCCGATGGGAATCGTGCTGCCGCCGGCAGTGATAGCGCTGAGCGCGCTGCTGTTCCTCGGCGCGCTGATCCTCGCCGTCATCGCCCAGCGCACGATGGGCGACGCCTGGCAGACCGGCATCAACCCGCAGTTCACCGCGCCGCTGGTCGTCCACGGTCCCTTCCGGCTCGTCCGCAACCCGACCTACACCAGCCTGCTTGCCAACGGGCTGGCGGTCGGCCTGCTGGTGCCTACCGCGCTCGCCGCCGCCGCGGTGCTGGTATGCCTGGCCGCACTGCAGATCCAGACGCGCCTGGTGGAGGAGCCCCACCTCAAACGGCTCCATCAGCGCGCCTACTCCGAGTACACAGCTCGGGTCGGCCGGTTCTTGCCGCTGATCGGCCGATCATGCACGCCCGGCTGAGTTGAGGTGCTGGGCACCGGAGTGCACCGGGAGGAGGGCAAGGAACGCGGCAGCGGCCGGGGATAGTACGGCGGCACGATGCACGACCGCGATCCGGCGTGACAGCGCCGGCTTGGTCTGGCAGACCACGGCGCCGCGACGGCCTGCTTCGTGCGCTAATTCCTCGGGTAGCAGTGTGGCCCCGGCGCCGGCCAGCACTAGCGGGACGATCGCGTCGCGGTGCGGAGTCTGGACCGCGATGCCAGGAGCGAGGCCGAGGGTGGCCAGTCCCTCGTCGAGCATGATGCGGGTGGACGTGCCCGGTGGGCTCGCGACCCAGCTCAGCGTGGCCAACTGGCGCAAGCCGAGCGGTCGCCCTGTATCGGGTTGGCTTCCTGGCGGCAGCACGGCCAAGACGCGCTGGGTTGCCAGTGGGATCGTCACCAGGTCCGGGTCCGGCATCAGGACGTGAGCGAAGCCGAGCTCGCACTGCCCGGTCCGGACCAGCCGCCCCACGTCGAGAGCGTCTTCCGGCGCGGCCAGGTGAATCACGATGCCGGGATGCCGGGTGCGGAAGGTTCCCACCAGTTCGGCGACCGGATCGACGGCAAGGGTGGCAAGGGTGGCGATAGTGAGCTGGCCGGTGCGCAGTTCACGCACCTCCTGCACGGCACCGGCGGCGGCCTCAATGTCGCGGAGCACCTGGCGGGCAGGACCGGCCAGCGTGGCGCCTGCAGCGGAGAGCACGAGGCTACGCCCGGTCCGGTGGAACAGCTCCACCCCCAGTTCTCGCTCCAAGCTCCGTAGAGACTGTGACAGCGACGGCTGCGCGAGCCGCAACGCGGTGGCCGCCTTGGTCACGCTGCCGTGCTCCACCACAGCGAGGAAGTACCGGAGCTGGCGAACTTCCATAGGACCAGCCTATCTATTACAAAGGACTTTCGTCTTTGCCCTCTCGACGGGGCGACGCTTGGATGGACTCGTGGGGGCCGCAACTCGCCAGTCCGTGCTGACTCGCTTGGCCGCGGAGCCTGCCCGACCGCAGTGGGTACGGCGCAGGCCAAGCGCGCACTGGCTGGTCGTTGCCACTGTGTGCGTCGGAGCGTTCATGGGTCAGCTCGACGCGAGCATCGTTACCGTGGCGTTTCCGACGCTGCGGCGTGAGTTCGATGCCGGGATCGGTTCGGTGGAGTGGGTGGCACTGTCCTACCTGCTGACCCTGGTCTGCGCGGTAACCGCGGTCGGGCGGTTCGCCGACATGGTGGGGCGCAAGCTGCTCTACACCTACGGCTTCGGCGTGTTCACCGTCGCATCGGTGGCCTGCGGGTTGGCGCCCAATCTGCTGGCGCTGGACGGCTTCCGTGTCGTGCAGGCGCTGGGCGCGGCGATGCTGCAAGCCAACAGCGTCGCGCTCATCGCCACCGCGATGCCCCGCAAGAGGCTGGGACGGGGAATCGGTGTGCAGGGCGCAGCGCAGGCGCTCGGCCTCGCCCTGGGCCCGACGGTGGGCGGTGCGCTGATCGCGCTCGGCGGCTGGCAGTGGATCTTCTTCGTCAACGCGCCAGTCGGGGTGGTGGGAGTGTTGCTGGGCTGGTTTTTCCTGCCGCGCAGTCACCATCTGCAGCAGCGCACCGGGTTCGACTGGCGTGGCCTAGCCGCGTTCGTGCCCGCCGTCGGTGGGCCGCTGGCAGCACTGTCGCTCGGGCGCGACCAGGGCTTCGGCTCACCGCTCGTCCTGAGCCTGGCCGGGGTCGGCCTACTGGGGAGCATGCTGTTCGTCGCGCAGGAGCGCCGGGCCGGTGCCCCGATGGTGGACCTGCAGTTGTTCTCCCGACTGCCGTTCACCGCTGGGGTCACCAGCGGGCTGCTCTCCTACGCCGTGCTGTTCGGGGTGCTATTCGTGATCCCGTTTCGGTTCGAGAGCGGGCTGGGACTCTCCTCCGGGATCTCCGGCTTGGTGCTGACCAGTCTGCCGGCGGCCCTCGGGCTGTCCGCACCGGTGGCCGGGCGGCTCGCCGACCGGGTCGGCGCCCGCCCGCTCACCGTCACCGGGATGTTGCTGGCAGGCCTCGGGCTGGTGGCGATCGCGGTGGTGCACAACGACATGCACGAAGGCATCAAGGTGATGGCCGGCGAACTCGCCCTGATCGGCCTGGGCCTGGGTATGTTCACCCCGCCAAACAACGCCGCGATCATGGGCAGCGTGCCACGCGAGCAGTCCGGGACCGCCGGCGGGTTGCTCAACATGACCCGGGGGCTGGGCACCGCGATGGGGGTTGCCCTGTCCGGCGTGGTGTTGGGATGGGGCCAGGCGCACGCGGCCGGTAACACCGGGGTTCGCGACGGCGTGACCTTGACCCTAGTGGTGCTGGCGGCGCTGGCCTTGATCGCCGCGGTGCTCGCGGCGCTGCGCACGCCAACCCGGCTGGTCCGCGATCCGATCACCAACGACCAGTGAGTGCCGTGGGTTAGTGGAGTAGGCGCAGTGGCCCGGCGTACCCTGCTACGCCGCCCGCACCGCGACCAGGCTGCTCCAACGGGATGGGAAAGCGACATGAACTGGACATGGAATATCCGCAGCCGTGACGGGGCGATGAACGGGCTCGAATTCGCGCGCTGCACCACCGCCGGCGGGTTCGATCGAGTGCTCATCCACGCCGCGCCGGCCCAAGCGCAGATCGAAATCATCGCCGACGACGACCGGGTCGTGGCCCGTGGCGATGTCGATCGTCACAGTGCCTACTCCCCGATGACCCTGGTCGAGCTCGACGGGTCGGCCCTGCGCCGCAGCGAGGTATGGCCCACCGAGGAGCTTTACGGGTTGCCCGTGTTGCTCTCCGGTGGCGAGGTAGGGGTTCTCCAGAAGTGGCAGCACGCCGAGGACCACAGCTGGTGGCGATGGTCCGTCGAGTTCTCCAACCACGTCGGCCGTCCGGCCGACTGGGCGCCAGCCGGCCAGCAGATCCGCCGCTGACGCTTCATTCAGCGACTGTCCGGCTCGGTGAGCTGGTTCAAGACGGTCCTGACCACGGCAGCCGCAGCGGGATGGTCGAGCGTGTCAGGCAGCTCGGGATCGCGGTCGCCAGCCAGGATGCGCTGCAGGGCACGGGCGAGCGGCGCCCAGTCTGGATGCGCCGCGAGCGCTCGTAAGAGCGGTTGCAAGGCGTTGGCGGCGTCGAGATCACCCTGAACGGCCACGACCGTGGCCTGCGCCAGGGCTTCCAGCGGCGGGCTTTGGTCGCGCGACGCGGTAGGCGCGACGCCACCACGCCAGGCGTTGATGTCGACGGGCGCGGTGCCGGCCAGTGCAGCGAGAGCACGCCGCACGATGGCGGCGTCGATGGGATCGAGCCCGGTGATCAGTGCCGGATCACGCTCACCGGCACGGATACGGCGCAACACAGCGACCACCTGCCGCCAGTCAGCGTGCTCCGCCAACGAAGCCAAGACCAAGTCGAGGGCCCGATCAGCGACGGCGTCACCGCGGTCGGCGGCGACCAGGCTGGAGATCACCGGCTCCCACTGATCCAGCTGGCCCTGCAACGGCCGCATCACCCTTTCTTCCCACCCCGCGGCCGGCAACGCCGACGGGCGCATTCCCCTCACTGACAGTACTCGCGCACATCCGAACTGTCGTAGGTCTCGGCTAAGCTGCGGCCCGTGCAACCGGGCGACTCACCGCAGCTTCGCAAGCAGCGGGGTGCCTTCTTCACGCCGTACGAGATCGCCCAACACCTAGCTGACTGGGCGCTGCGAGGATCTGGCAACGAGTGCATCATCCTGGATCCCACCTGTGGCGATGGCGCGTTCTTGCGGGCCGCCGCCGACCTGCTCGCCGCACGGCAGCGCACCGGTCGGCTGATCGGTACGGATATCCATCAGCCGTCTCTCGACCACACCGCCGCGCTGCTCGGCGACGCGCACGGTTGCGCGGTGGATCTGCTGCGGGGTGACTTCTTCGAAGAGCCGACGCCCGACCAGCTCACTGCTCGACTGCCGTATGTCGACGCGGTAATCGGTAACCCGCCGTACGTCCGATACCACGAGCACCGAGGGGATGTGCGGCGCCGGGCGGCCGCGGCAGCCCTCGCGCAGGGCGTGCGGCTGTCGGGGCTCGCGTCGTCGTGGGCGGCACTGCTGGTACACGCCTCAGCGTTCCTCAAGCCGGACGGTCGGATCACCATGGTGCTACCCGCCGAACTGCTATCGGTGGGCTACGCGGAGCCGGTTCGCCGCTGGCTGCGGCGCCGCTTCCGATCGGTGCACCTGGTGCTGTTCGAGGAGCTCCAGTTCGCCGATGCCGAGGAGCAGGTGGTGTTGCTCGTCGCCCGCGGCAGCGGCGGCTGCAACGCGTTCACCTTGCACCACGTCCGTGGTGCGGAGGAGCTGCGCGAGCTGCACATCTACGACGCGGACGCATTCGCCCCGCAGCCGACGGGTAAGTGGACCGAGCTGCTGGTGCAGGAGGAGGCCCGCGGACTGCTGCGCCAGATGCTGGATCAGCACTTCATGCCACTCAAGGACACCGCGACGGCAGAACTCGGCACGGTGACCGGCGCCAACAATTTCTTCATGCTCTCGGAACGGACCCGCCGCGAGTACAAGCTCGTCGAGGGCCGCGATGTCCTGCGATCGGTGCCACCGGGCAGCCGTCACCTCAAAGGTCTTGAGTTTACGACCGGGCAATGGGAACAGCTCCGGTTAAAGGGTGAACGCGTATGGATGCTCAATCCCACCGCGAACCGACCCGGCACCGGGTTGCGGCGTTATCTCGCGTTGGGCGAACAACTCGAAGTGGATCGGGCCTACAAGTGCACTGTGCGCACGCCGTGGTGGCGTCCACCAGTGGTGCGGCCACCCGACTACTTCTTCACCTACATGAGCCACGTCAGCCCCAGGCTGATCCGCAACGACGCCCGCGTCACATTTGTCAACTCCATGCACGGAGTCCGTCTGCGTCAGCCCGACGCCGCAGGCTTAACCGGTTCCCAGCCCATCCTTGCGCTCAACACCGTCACACGCCTGGGCGCCGAGATATTCGGCCGCGCTTACGGGGGCGGCATCCTCAAGATGGAGCCCACCGAGGCTGGGCAGCTCCCGCTGCCGCGGGGGAACCTCGCCGAACCCGCTTGGGGCGAGCTGGCAGACCGACGCGCACACATCAACGAACTGATCGCGCGCGGTCACTGGTCGGACGCCACGACAGTGGTCGATGAGGTCCTGCTCCAGCGCGTCGCCGGGCTCTCGACGCGCGAACTCGAGATCTTGCGAGCCGCGCTGGTCGCCCTACGCCGACGGCGGCATCGGCGGAGTGGCAATGGTGAGTAAGGGCGAGGACGCGTTTGCTCAGTTCGATCCGCTTTTAGAATCAGCCGGGCACGAGATCTCACCATGGCTCAACGGAGACTACGTCCCTGATCTTGACCTTTTGCGCAGATTACTGACCATCCCGATCGGGCAGGGGCAGAAGCAGGAGTCAGGCCGCCCGGCCAAGGCACTCGACGCCTGGATTGCGCATGAGTTACGCCGAGCCGGATTCGCGCCTCAAGCGGTGTGGCCGCGAACACGGCGGCCGCGTGTACTCCCCGAAGGTTTGCACGAGCTGGAGGCGAAGCTTGAGAAGTTAGCCGACGAGCTCAAAGCCGCCGAAGCGGTTCACGGTCCCCTTCGGCCCCCAGCCCTGCGCCGCGCGATCCGCGAAATGGGCGGCGCGCTGCCTGGCACTCACGAAGCCTACATTCTCGGTGACTTCTACGCTAAACAGATCGACGTCGGTCTGAGCTCCTGGCGTCGAGGGCCGGAGTTGCTTATCAGCACCAAGACAATGTTCTCCGCATACCGCAAGAACCTCAAGAATCGGCACGAAGAAGCCGTCGGAGAGGTCAGCAGCCTGCGCAGACGCCACCCAATGGCGGCTATGGGCTACGCTTATTTGGTCCGCGCGAACATCTTCGATGAAGACGGCGCCTACGCCATTGTCAGCGACATCCTCGAACGCCTCAGAAGGCCCGGGGAGGCCTTTGACGCCACCATGCTGCTGGTGGCCAACTGGGACGATGGCGGCACTCCACCTGTAGTGACGGGGATCGATCAGCCCGCCGATGACTTGAACGCTGCACGCTTCTTCACCGACCTGCTCGCGGCAGTACTGACCCGAACACCAATCAGCGAGCATCCGGAAGCCCGCGTACGGCGCAGCGGACCACCCACCGGAGGAGTCCCCGACGAGGACGACCTCGACGTCGAAAGCGACCCTGATTAGCGCGAAGGCGGAATCACCGAGCGCCCTCTGGCATACTGATCCGGTGTGGACCCCGGCGTCGCAGCCGCGCGACCGCTTATCCGTGCCACGACGTGTTCTGAGCGCGCTGAGTATTGCGACCATCCTCGCGATCGGTGTTGACGCGTGTGATTCATCGACATCCCACCAGGCCGCCGGCGCAATCCCCTCGACGGCGGCAAGCGGGACGGCAACCCCGGCCACGTGGACAATGCCCAACCTTGTCGGTTCTCGTTTGCAAGCGGCTCAGGACCGAATCCAAAACCTCACCAACTACGCGATAACCATTACGACCTCGCACGATGAGACTGGCGCCGGCCGCCACCAGATACTCGACAGAAATTGGAAAGTGTGTTCACAGAACATTCCCGCCGGCAGTACGATTAATAGGCACACACAAATCGACTTCGGCGCGGTCAAGCTCGACGAGCGCTGCCCGTAGTTCGTGATCATCGACCACGATGTGACCCGAGCTGTCGCCGACGGTAGCGCTTGAGCGCGGTATGTTGGTGGATGGTCAAACGCTTGGCGCGCCGCTGTTGAGCCGCACCGACTCGTTGGAGATTGGCATGCCCCAGCTGCTTGAGCGCCACAGGGCCGATTCCCCGGACGATTCGGGCAGCCGCAGGCGGACGTCTCGGAAGCTGCTCGCCGCGGTCCTCGGGATTGCGGTCCTGGTGCCGGTCACTACGCAGCTTGTGGATGTGTTCCCACACTGGGCCAACCCGTTCAAGCAACAGATCGTGGACCATAGCCCGGCGCCGCTGCTGCTGGCGTTACAGGATCTGTCCAAGTACCACGCCGCCACCGGCACTTTTCAGGTCGTGGTAGATCTTGAGCGCGACACTCCCCACGTACCGCCGCTGATCAGCGGCGAGCGCACCACGTTCCTGGGCACCGGCTCGGTCGACGCGATGGTCGACTTCAGCAATCTCGGCTCGGATCGGGTGGCGGTGTCCCCGGACCGGCGCTCGGTCACCGTCGCGCTACCGACCCCGCAGTTGGCGCCTGCCGTCCTCGACCCGGCCACGAGTCGCGTAGTCGGCCGCGAGCGGGGCTTGCTCAACCGGATCGCCGACGCATTACAAGACAACCCGGTGGACGAGCAGGAGCTCTACCAGCTCGCCCAAGCCAAGTTGAACGAGGCCGCCAAGACGAGCGATCTGGCCCGCCGTGGACAGGAGAACACCCGGCAGATGCTCACCACGTTGGCTGGTTCACTGGGCTTCTCCGACGTCACCGTCACCTTCGAGACGGCCTGACTGCTGAGCCGTCGGTCGGAGTCGTCGCCGCGAGAACCGAGAGACCGAAGTCATGGAAATCTGGATCAATCCGAACTGCTCCAAGTGCCGCTCAGCGTTGTCGCTGCTGGATGCGGAGGGCGCTCAGTACACGGTGCGGTATTACTTGGAGGCACCGCCGACCGTTGCGGAGATTGAAGATGTGCTGCAGCGCCTTGGCTTGGAGCCTTGGGACATCGCGCGCGTCGGCGAACCCGTGGCGGCCGAGTTGGGCTTGGCCCGCTGGTCCCGCGAGGAGCATGACCGCAGCCGGTGGGTCGAGACCCTGGCCGCCCACCCGATCCTGATCCAGCGACCGATCATCACCGCAGACGACGGTACGGCGGTGGTGGGTCGCTCAGCGGATTCGGTCCGATCTGTCCTACCAGGACAACTGGGCGTTTAAGGTTCGTCGCTGCGGGTATCTCCCGCGGCGTGACCGAGCCGCGGGAGCCGGGCGATCCGGCTGAGCCGTCCGTTGTGGAGTTGGTCAGCCGGCTGTCCGAGCAGATCTCGCAGTTGGTGCACGAGGAGCTGCGGCTGGCGTTGTCGGAGCTCAGGCAAAAGGGTAGGCAAGCCGGGACCGGCGCCGGACTGGTCGGCGCCGGGGTGACAATTGCCGTGCTCGGATTGAGCGCCCTGGTAGTTGCAGTGACCAGCGCGCTGGCCCGGGTGTTGCCGCTGTGGGCGGCAGCGCTGATCATCGGCGGCGCCATGCTCGCGCTCGGCGGGTTACTGGCGTTCATCGGTGCCGGTGAGATGAAAAGTGGCATGCAATCTATCTCGGAGCACGCCCTGACCAGGTTCGCGCACGACGTCCAGACCATCAAGGACAGCACCAAGCGTTGAGCCTCCAGCTCGCGTGACCCAAGGCCGAATCCGCTGCGTTCGGAATGGCGCTGAAGGTTTCGGCTTGCGATCCGAAGCCAACAGCTCGGCGCGGACCGCGGTAGGCAAACATCCGGCACAGGTCTTTAAAATCTCCGCACCCGGGTCCGATGACTCCCAGCCCGCATCAACGCAACGCTCGAGTCACCAACGCTGCGACGCACCTAATCAGCACCGGAGACGGAAGGATGTTGAGATGCCAGCGTACGTCATCATGTCCAGCTTCACCGAGGAAGGACTCCAGCACGCAAAGCAGGTTCCGCCGGAAATCGCGGCGGCGAAAAAGATTGCTCCGAAATATAACGTGACATTGCCGCCCAACAACCTGTACATGCTCATGGGCGGCGACTACGATTTTCTCGCGCATGTGCAGGCGCCGGATGACAAGGCGGTGACCGAATTCGTCTTAGCCGCCGGCATGTCAGGTTATACCAAACCTGTGATCCTGCAATCATTCACCGAGGCGGAGATCAACGAAATTTTCTCCAAGCTGCAATAGCAAGGACACCCAGAAACACGGTGATGGAGGTTCAGGCAGCGCCGGCCGTGGTCACCCGCGCGATCTCACCGGCCACGGCGGCTGCCTCCCGATCACCGAAGACGATCTGGTAGTGGTTGGTGTCGCCGATGAGCAGCTCGCCCATCTTCGGCACGATGCGCCTGGCTTGGCCGACCAGGGTCTCCGGGATCAAGGGATTGGGTTTATCGGCAAAACCACGGGGCGCGCGCAGCAAGACCACCGGTGGGGCGACGGCGGCCAGTGCTGCCCACGCGGCGGTCGCGTCGAGCACGTCGCGTCCATCGATCCGCACTGCCGCCTCAACCACCCGGGAGCGCAGCAAGCCAGGTGGCCCGATCAGGTCGTAATCCACGAAATCCGCGATGTCGGCGTTCCAGTAGGAGGTGAAGCACGGGTGACGGTGCCAGAAGTCGCGGTAATCCTGACGGGACTCGAAGGTCATCCGGAGCCGCGCCAGAGCCGGGCCGAGGACGCTGTCGATGACCGCGTCGGGGTCGGTGCCGCTGGACAACCGCTGCGAGAGGCCACCGTCGACCAGTACGACACCCGCGGAGCGTTCCGGATGCGCCGCGGCCGCCCGCGCGGCCACCCATGCCCCCAGTGAATGACCGGCGAGCACGGCCCGTTCCACACCCCAATGGTCGAGGACAGCCACCGAATCGGCGACGTGGGTGTCGAGTCCGTAGGGCCCCGGCAATCCGGCGCTGGCACCTCGGCCCCGCAGGTCGGGTACCAGAAACGTGATGTTGAG
>DATFDO010000026.1:0-5171 GCA_035252045.1 Pseudonocardiaceae bacterium | reverse complement strand
ACGCTCTTCCGATCTCTCCGGCAGCAACCGCCGCGGCGGTGTGACATGAACGCCGCAGGCGCAGCACCGCCCGACTTGCGGGGCCGTCAACGTCCCGACCGCATGTTCACGCTGTTGGGGAAATTGATCACCAGCCTCGAGTGGATCGCCAGCGGTGGCTACATCCGGCGCCGGCCGCCGCAGGAAGTGGATCGAGCCCTGCATCTGGTGGTGGACGAGGTACGCGCCGAGACATCCGACGCCCGCAGCTTGCGGCTGGTCGCCGCGAATGGCACCGAGCTGCCCCGCTGGCAACCGGGTAGCCACCTGGAGGTGCTGCTGCCGTCTGGCCGGCGCCGCCACTACTCGCTGTGCGGCGACCCGGCCGACCGCCACTGCTACCGGATCGCCGTGCGGCGGATCGCCGACGGCGGCAGCGGATCACGTGAGCTGCATGACCTGGTCGGGCCCGGCAGCGCGCTGACCGTGCACGGTCCCCGCAACGCCTTCCCCTTCGTGCCTGCGCCGGCGTATCTGTTCCTGGCAGGCGGGATCGGTATCACGCCGATCCTGCCGATGGTCAAGCAGGCCGCCGCCGGCGGTGTTCCCTGGCAGCTTGTCTACACCGGGCGCTCGCGCTCCTCGATGCCTTTCCTCGACGAGCTCAGCGAGCTGGACCCAGACCGCGTCGGCATCCGACCGTACGACAAGCACGGCTTCCCCACCGGCGCCGAGCTGCTGGAGTACGCGTCACCCGGGGCCACCGTGTACTGCTGCGGCCCCGCGCCCATGATCGCCGGTGTCCGCCGGGCCTTGCCGGCCAGCGCAGCGGCGGCGTTGCAGTTCGAGCGGTTCACTGCACCGCCCATCCTGGACGGAGTACCTTTCGAGGTCGCGCTCCAGCGCAGCAATCGCGTGCTCACCGTGCCCGCCGATCGCTCCGCGCTCGAGATCATCCGCGAGGCGGTGCCCGACGTCGCCTATTCTTGCCAGCAAGGGTTTTGCGGAACCTGCCGGACCCGGGTCCTGTCTGGCGATGTCGAGCACCGCGACCGGGTGCTGACCGAGCACGAGCGCGCGGACACGATGACCATCTGCGTGTCCCGAAGCCGAGGCGGCCGGATCGTCCTGGATGTCTAGGGATTGTCAGCGAACGCTGACCAGGTCCACCACGAATACGAGGGTCTCGCCAGGTTTGATCAACGCGCCTGCGCCGCGGTCTCCGTAGGCCAGGTGCGGCGGGATGGTGAGCCGGCGGCGACCGCCTACCCGCATGCCCACGATCCCGTCATCCCAGCCTTTGATCACCCGGCCGGCGCCAAGCCGGAATTCCAGCGGGGAGCCCCGGTTCCAGGATGAATCGAACTGGCGCCCGCTGGAATGCGTGACACCGACGTAATGCGCCCTGATCTGCGATCCGACGATGGCCTCGGGTCCGTCGCCGATCACCTGGTCTTCGATTACCAACTCGGTCGGCGCCGGTCCCTCGGGTACCTCCACTGTGGGGTGCGTCGGCTCGCTCACGTTGTCATCCTCTCGTCGTCAACCAATTGCGCTACCCCCGAAGGGTCTCACGGGATACCCATCGACCTTTGTCAGACCGCGCTGGAGAACGCTCGCTGGGAAGTGCGTAGAGTTTTGGCATGGCGCATGTGCGACTCGGGACTCGATCCAGCCCGATGGCACTCCATCAGGCTGAGCAGGTCGCCGCCGCGCTGGAGGCACTGGATCCCGCGGTCACCACCGAGCTGATCAAGGTCACCACCAGTGGTGACCAGTGGATGGGCGACCTGGCGAAGCTGGGCGGCAAGGGCGCGTTCGTCCGCGAGATCGACCGCAATCTGCTCCAGGGCAACGTCGATCTCGCAGTGCACTGCCTCAAAGACATCCCGGGCGATGTGCCGGCGCCCCAGGGCCTGACTTTCGCCGCATACCTGGCCCGGGAGGATGTCCGCGACGCGGTGATCTCGCGTACCGGCGCCAGCTTGGCAGAACTACCCGAGGGCGCCGTCATCGGCACCAGCGCGGTACGCCGCGCCGCTCAACTGCGCCTGCACTACCCGCACGTGGAGATCAAACCGTTGCGCGGCAATGTCAACACGCGTCTGATGCGCCTGGATGAGGGCCATTTCGATGCAATTGTGGCCGCGGTGGCCGGCCTGCACCGGGTGAGTGAAGCCGGCCGGATCACCGAGATCCTGCCGCTGGAGACGATGTGCCCGGCCGTCGGCGCCGGAATCGTCGCGTTGCGCTGCCGCAGCGAAGATGCCGAGATCCGCACCCTAGGCGCTGCGCTCAATGACGCCGAGACCGACCGGCACGCCACCGCTGAGCGCGCCATGCTGCATGCCCTGCAAGGACACTGCAACTCCCCTATCGCCGGCTACGCCACCACCGAGGCCAACGGCAAGCTGACGTTGCACGGCAAGGTCTTCACCCTCGACGGCGGCCAGTGGCTCGATTCCCACCACTGGGGCGTGCCCGAGGACCCCGCGGCTCTGGGTTATTTCGTCGGCGCTGATTTGCTGCGCCAAGGCGCCCGGGCACTCATCGACTCCATCGCGCACTAGCTTGGCTGAGAATCTCATCGCGTTCCGCAGTAAGCCGGAGCGCGCCCTGGACACCGTTGCCTGCGAGTCCGGCCAGCAACCAACCCGACTCCGGGCCCAGTGCGGCCAATGCACCGGCGAATAGTGGCCATGGGAAGACAAGTCTGGCGAGCGTGAGCCCACGTCGTCCGAGTTCCGGGCAGGATATGACCGTGCCAGTGAGCTGGCCTGACGTGCTGGTGCGCGCCCAAGCCCTCGCCGGCGGCGCTAGTCGGCGGATCTTGGGAATAGCCGGGGCACCGGGAGCAGGCAAGTCAACGCTGGCGCGGCGGCTGGTCGACGCTGTGGGCGCCACCGCGGTGCTGATCGGAATGGATGGGTACCACCTGGCCCAGGCGGAGCTGGAGCGGTTGGGCCGCGCCGAGCGCAAGGGAGCCCCGGACACCTTCGACGCAGCCGGCTACGTCGCGCTGCTGCGCCGGCTGCGCACATCCGGGGCCGGCACGATCTACGCCCCGGAGTTCCGGCGCGCGATCGAGGAGCCGATCGCGGGTGCCGTGGCGGTACCGCCCGGCGTCTCGCTTGTCGTCACCGACGGCAACTACCTGCTGCTCGATTCCGAGCCGTGGTCGGCGATCCGCGCCTTGCTCGACGAGGTGTGGTTCCTCGCGCCCGACGAGGACACCCGTCGCGCGTGGCTGACCTCCCGGCATTGCCGGTACGGGCGCACCCCGGCACAAGCGGCCGAACGCACCACCGGCAGCGACGAGCGCAACGCCCGCCTCGTCGCGCCTACCGCGCGCCGAGCCGACCTCATCCTCGACCCCACCCAGTGGCTGGCCCCCGACATGGAGACGCATGGGGGTTTCAGCCGCTGAATTACCCCGGTATGTCTCATGTCGGCAAGCAATGGGAGGAGAGTCAGCTGCCGAACAGGGCGGGGATCTTGACGAGGAGCTGGTACATGCCGTAGCCGAACGGCACGATCACCCACGCCCAGACCAGCACGGTGAGAACCGGACGGGGCTTGGCAACCGATCCACGCGCCGGGATGCTCATGGCGCCCTCACCACCGCTCCAGGCGCCCGCTCGGGCACCGGCTCACGGAATCTCCGGCTTACCGGGCGGATGAACTCATTGCACAGGAAACCGATGATCAGCAGCCCGATCATGATGGAGAAGGAGGGCGTGTAACGGCCCGGTCCGGTCACTCCTGCCGCGATCCGGCTGTCTGCGATCGCGTTGACGAGCAGCGGCCCGAGTACGCCGGCAACCGACCAGGCAGTGAGCAGCCGGCCGTGAATCGCGCCCACCTGGTAGGTGCCGAACAGGTCACGCAGGTAGGCGGGCGCGGTGGCGAATCCGGCGCCGTAGAACGACAGGATGAGCATGCAGCAGATCAAAAACACCACCTTGTTTGCGTTGGTGGTGAGCGTCACGGCCAGGTAGAGCAGCGCGCCGACACCCAGGTACATGCGGTAGATGTTCTTGCGGCCGAGCAGATCCGACGTGGACGACCAGAAGAAACGGCCGAGCATGTTGGCCAGCGACAGGATGGCGACGAATCCCGCTGCGGCGGCGGCCAGCCCCACACCGCGGGGGAAGAAGTCGGAGTAGATCGGCGCTGCGCGCTCCAGGATGCCGATGCCCGCGGTCACGTTGAAACACAGCACCACCCACAACAGCCAGAATTGCGGCGTGCGGATCGCGTTGCGCGCCGAGACGTCACCGTCGCTGACCAGCCCGCCCGCCGGCTGGAGCGCGGGTGTCCAGCCAACGGGCCGCCAGTGATCAGCCGGTACCCGGATCAGCAGCCAACCCATCGACATGAACACCGCGTAGACGGCGGCGTGGATGACAAAAGCCTTCGCGATACCCATCGGGTCGGGGTGGGCGCCGGTGGCACCGAATGCGGTCAGCATCGATGCAGACCACGGTGACGCGATGAGCGCCCCGCCACCGAAACCCATGATCGCGATGCCGGTGGCCAGGCCTGGCCGGTCCGGAAACCACTTGATCAATGTGGACACCGGTGAGATGTAACCGATGCCCAGGCCGATCCCGCCGACGACGCCATACCCGAGCACCACCAGCCAGTACTGCCGGATGGAGACTCCCAGCGCGGAGATGAGGAATCCGCTGCAGAAACAGCACATCGAGAGGAACATCGCCCAGCGGGGACCATTGCGGTCGACCCTGGTCCCGAATAGCGCCGCAGACAGGCCTAGAATCACAATCCCCAGCGTGAAGGGCAAGGCGCTGGCCACCCCGGAGATGCCCAGTGACGTCTCCAACGGCTTCTTGAACACGCTCCAGGCGTAGGCCTGCCCGATCGCCAGGTGGATCGACAACGCAGCCGGTGGCACCAGCCAGCGGCTCCAGCCCGCCGGCGCCACGATCCGTGAACGGTTCAGGTACCTTGCGACCACCGATGCCCCTCTCCAGTACACGAGTACACGCCGGGTACACGCCCTACCGAGAAGAGCTCACGAGGTGGCACGTTAATACTTCTGAGCCGTGATTCTGGGAATCGGGGTGAAACGGATGAAAAGCCCAAACGGCGTTGTGGGGATGCGCCGGGTAGCGCTCGCCAGCTGCGTGGGTACCACCATCGAGTTCTACGACTTCTATATTTACGGCACG
>DATFDO010000025.1:0-7716 GCA_035252045.1 Pseudonocardiaceae bacterium | reverse complement strand
GAGGACCTCGCCGGCGATGAACTGCTCGTATTCCCGAGCCGCCGCGCACACCGGTTCCGGGGCGTCGATGGTGAGCACGATCCGGTCGGTCACGTCCAGGCCGGCTTGCTTGCGGGCAAGTTGCACGACCCGCACCAGGTCACGGGCGATACCCTCAGCGGCCAGCTCCGGGGTGAGCGCAGTCTGCAGCACCACCAGCCCGGATCCGTTGGGCAGCGCCGCGGTGTCGGCAGGATCCGCGGCGACCAGCCGCTCGGTGAATTCGCCGTCCAGCAGCGGGATCCCGGCAGCCGTCACGACCCCGTCCGGGCCGCGTTCCCAGTCACCTTCCCGCACCGCCCGGATCACCTTCTGGGTGTCACCGCCCAGCCGGGGTCCACAGGCTCGGGCGTTGACGGTGAGTTCGAAGCGCCCGTGCGCGGCAACGTCGTCGGTGAGCTCGACAGCCTTGACGTTGACCTCATCGCGGATCAGGTCGACAAAGGGTGCCAGCGTGCCCGCATCGGGCGCAGCCACGGTGAGCGCCGACAGCGGCTGGCGGACCCGCAGACCCCGCGCCTTGCGCAACGACAGCGCGGTGGACACCACCTGGCGCACCCGGTCCATCGACGTCACCAGAGCATGATCGGCTGGCACGCCAGCCGGATCGGGCCAGTCGGTCAGATGGACCGACCGCTGCCCGGTCAGCCCGCGCCAGATCGCCTCGGTGGTCAGCGGCAGCAGCGGAGCCGCCAGCCGGCAGGTGACTTCCAGCACGGTGTGCAGGGTGTCGATCGCGTCCTGCTCGCCGACCCAGAAGCGATCCCGGGACCGGCGCACGTACCAGTTGGTCAGCACGTCGCAGAACCCGCGCACGCTGGCGCATGCTCCGGCGATGTCGTAGCGGTCCATCTGCGCGGTGAGGCCGGTGGCCAGGTCGCGCAGCTTGGCGAGGATGTAGCGGTCCAGCACGGCTGGGCTATCCGAGCGCCACCGGCCGTCCACGCCTGCTGCATTGGCATAGAGAGTCAGGAAGTACCACGAGTTCCACAGCGGCAGCAGCGCTTGTCGCACGGCCTCCCGGATGCCCTGCTCGGTCACCACCAAGTTCCCGCCGCGCAGGATCGGTGAGGACATCAAAAACCAGCGCATCGCGTCCGAGCCATCCCGGTCGAAGACCTCGGTGACCTCGGGATAGTTGCCCTTGGACTTGGACATCTTCAGCCCGTCATCGCCGAGCACGATGCCGTGGGACAGGCAGGAGCGAAACGCCGGCCGGTCGAACAATGCGGTGGCCAGCACGTGCAGGGTGTAGAACCAGCCGCGGGTCTGACCGTTGTATTCGACGATGAAATCACCCGGGTAGTGGTGCTCGAACCACTGAGTGTTTTCGAACGGGTAGTGCACCTGCGCGAAGGGCATCGAACCGGACTCGAACCAGCAGTCCAGCACCTCCGGCACGCGGCGCATGGTGGCGCGGCCGGTCGGGTCGTCCGGGTTGGGCCGGGTCAGCTGATCGACGAACGGTCGATGCAGATCGATGACACGCACCTCGAAATCGCGTTCCAGCTCGTCAAGCGAGCCGTAGACGTCCACCCGCGGGTAGGCAGGATCGTCGGAAACCCACACCGGCAATGGCGAGCCCCAGTACCGGTTGCGGGAGATGTTCCAGTCCCGGGCGCCTTCCAGCCACGCGCCGAACTGCTTGTCACCGACATAGTCCGGCACCCAGGTGATCTCTTTGTTCAACGCCACCATTCGGTCCCGGAACTGGGTCACGGCGACGAACCAGGAGGTCACCGCGCGCTGGATGAGCGGGTTGTTGCAGCGCCAGCAATGCGGGTACGGGTGCTCGTAGCTTTCCTGGCGCAGCAGCACTCCGCCGACATAGGGCGCGCCGTCGCGCAGGTCCCGGATGATCGCCCGGTTGGCGTCGAACACCTGCATCCCGGCGTAGGGCGCCACCTCGGCGGTGAACTGCCCGGCCGAGTCCACCGGCACCACCGCGTCGATACCGGCCGCGTCGGTGACGGCCTTGTCTTCCTCGCCGAAGGCCGGCGCCAGGTGCACCAGTCCGGTGCCTTCATCAGTGGTGACATAGTCGGCGGGCAGCAACTGGTGGGCGTTGGCCCGGCCGGTGAAGAAGTCGAACGGCGGGACGTAGCGAAGTCCGAGCAGCTCAGCCCCGTCATACCGGCCTACGATACGTGGCTGGTCGCCGAATTCCCGGGCATAGGCCGCCAGGCGGTCCTCGGCGATCAGGTACCGCTCACCACCCGCCTCGACAGTGACGTAACGCAGCAGGGGATGCACCGCCACCGCAAGGTTCGACGGCAGTGTCCATGGCGTGGTGGTCCAGACCAGCGCCAGCACACCGTCCAGCGCAGATCCCGGGGCGGACAATCGCAGGCCGACAGTGACCGCGGGATCCTGGCGGGTGCGGTAGACGTCGTCCATCTTGGTCTCGGTGTTGGACAGCGGCGTCTCGCACCGCCAGCAGTACCACAGCACCCGGAAGCCCTGGTAGATCAGCCCTTTGTCCCAGAGCGTCTTGAAGGCCCAGAGAACGCTTTCCATGTAGTCCAGGTCAAGCGTCTTATAGTCGTTATCGAAGTCGACCCACCGGGCCTGCCGGGTGACGTAATCGCGCCACTCCTTGGTGTAGCGCAGGACTGAGGCGCGGCAGGCGGCGTTGAACTCCGCCACACCCATCCGTTCGATCTCGGACTTGTGCTTGATGCCCAGTTGCCGTTCCGCTTCGACCTCAGCGGGCAGGCCGTGGCAGTCCCAGCCGAACCGGCGCTCGACCCGATGGCCGCGCATCGTCTGGTAGCGCGGCACCACGTCTTTGACGTAGCCGGTCAGCAGATGGCCGTAATGCGGCAGGCCATTGGCGAACGGCGGGCCGTCGTAGAAGACGAACTCATTAGAGCCGTTCTTGCCAGCCGGGCGGGCAGCCACTGACGCGGGAAAGGTCTGGTCGGCTTCCCAGTACTTCAGGACGGCCGACTCCAGCTGGGGAAAGCGGGGCGTCGCAGTGACCGGTTCTGTGGCGCCAGCGGTATCGAGACCTCGGGGATAGACCATGGCGGCGTGTACTTCCTGTGCAGGTGCCTGCACGGGGACGACCAGCAGCTACGCTGCGGACCGCGGTACCACCCCGCTTGCCACCCGCATAACGGGCGGCCACTCATTGAGCCGGCGATAACGGGCCGGACCCGTCCGGTTCTACTGGGGGTCCACCCCGGCGGGGTGCGCCCTGTTCTTCCGGAGGCTCCCCGGTGATGGCCGGATCGGTGCCTGTAAGGCCCAGAATACCCGGCAGCAGCTACTGCATTTGGCCGGGCTCTGCTGCCGCGGTGGTCGTTGCGCGACCGGCGCGGTGCTTGCGCGCGAGGACGGTATCCGGCCGGCACCGATCACAGGGGGTAAAACCCAACTGCCTGGCCTCGCGCACCGGCAGCCGCTCGGCACGCTCGTGGTCGGGCCACCGGCACCGGGCAAGGTGGTACCGCGGGTGCTCGTCAATCACGAGGACCTCATCGGCGAGCTCGAAGATCACCAGCAGATCCGCTGCGTCGGTGTCCTCTTCCCCTGGCTGACCATCGCCGCCGTCGCCGTCTTCGTCCTCGATCTGACCGGGCACATCGCGTTGTTGCGCGGACGCGGAGCCTGACTCGGTATTCCCGACCGGGGTCACCGAGGCGTGCACACTCGTTGTTTCGCCCGTCTCGGCCTCTGTGGTCGGCTCGTCCTCCAACAGGACAAGCTGATCATCGGGCGAGTCCTGACGCTGCTGCCATGATCGTCGCCACCGCCGCAAGATCATCCCAGCGGTTACGGCGCTGAGCGCGACCGAACCCCACGCCAAACCAGTGTGCCCCGTCCGGAGGGCGGCAACAAGAAAGCCCACTGCCGCTAGCAGCAGGATTATCGCGAGACGCACAGCCGGTCGGGTCAGCTACCGGCTTCGGCACGGGCGCCGAACCCGGACGTCACGAAGCCTTGGCTGCGTACCGCGTCGGCCGGCGCGGAGGCGGCGCGGCCGTCCAGTTCCCGAAGCTGTGACTCCAGGTAAGTCTTCAAACGGGTGCGGTACTCGCGCTCGAAGGTGCGCAGTTCATCGATCTTCTTCTCCAGGACTCTCTTCTCATGGCTGATCGAGCCGATGATCTCGCTGTGCTTGCGCGCTGCGTCGCGCTCCAGCGACGCCGCCTTCTCCCGGGACTGGCGATCCAGGGTCTCGGCCCTGGTCCGGGCATCGTTGAGCATGGTCTCGGCGCGGGTTCTGGCCTCGTTGACCATGCCGTCGGCCTTTGCCCGCGCATCGGAGAGCAGCTGCTCGGACTTGGTCCGCGCTTCGCCCAACATGCCGTCTGCTTCGGCCTTGGCCTCACCGGTCAGCCGATCGGCCATCTCCTGGGCGAGACCCAGCACTTTGGCCGCTTGGACGTGATGGTCGCCGCCGGGCGACGTCTGCTCCATCATCGGCGGTGGCACCGGCGCCATCACCGGACGGGGCGGCTCCAGCGGGCGCAGGTTGCGTCCAGTGTCGACCGGCCCCGCGCGGAGCTGCTGATCAAGCTGCTCAACCTGGTTACGGAGATCGTTGTTCTCCTCGATCAACCGAGCCAGCTCGGCTTCAACAAGGTCGAGGAAGGCGTCCACCTCGTCCTCGTTGTAGCCCCGCTTGCCGATCGGCGGCTTACTGAACGCGACGTTGTGAACGTCGGCGGGGGTCAACGGCATCGGATCACCTCACGCACTCCTCGACGACTATGCACATACCGGGCACATCATGGTCCTGCATCACTGCGGGTAGCAGCCGTGGGTACCGCCCAGGGCTCGCCGCTATCTCGGATCCACTACTCGCATGAGTATGAACACCACGAGCAACAGAACCATAATGGACAGGTCCAGCCCCACGCCCCCGATCCGGATGGGCTTGAGCACCCGCCGAAGCGCCCGGACCGGAGGGTCGGTCATGGTATAGACCGACTCCAAGGCGATCGCTACCCCCCCGACCGGCTGCCAGCTCCGCGCGAAAGACCGGACGAGTTCGACCACGATTCGCGCAGTAAGCAGCAGCCAGAAGAAGAACAACAGGTAGTACACGACGTACCGGACCACATCCACTTCAGACACTCTGCCACCGGTGACTTCGCGTTGGCGAGGCGGGCCCCCCGACCGCACTAGTTGAACAAGCGACCTTCGGCGAGGCGCCGCCTGTCTTCGGCAGACACATCGATGTCGGGCGGCGAGAGCAGAAAGACCTTGCTGGTGATCTTGTCGATGGAGCCCCGCAGGGCGAAGGCCAACCCCGCCGCGAAGTCGACGAGTCGCTTGGCGTCCCGGTCCTCCATCGCGGTCAAGTTCATGATCACCGGATTGCCCTCGCGGAAGCGTTCCCCGATCGGCCGAGCCTCGTTGTAGCTGTGCGGATGCAAGGTGACGATGCGGGCCAGTGGATGAAGATCGTCATGCGTGAAGGGTGGGGATGCGATCGGTGGGTGCAGCGGGGTTCTGTCGTCAATGCGCGCGGCCTCGGCGGT
Organism: Pseudonocardiaceae bacterium; assembly: GCA_035252045.1. Taxonomy (GTDB): domain Bacteria; phylum Actinomycetota; class Actinomycetes; order Mycobacteriales; family Pseudonocardiaceae. Next base: position 2,185 of record DATFDO010000025.1, on the reverse strand, counting down.
CGCGGTGTCGATGGCTAACGAACCACGCACAGCGGAATCGACGCTCCAAGACGCCGCGGCTCTGGATTCGTGAGCTCTGGGCGCAGCTGCTCGAGGGGGAAGGGGTCGGGAGTCCGTGGAATGCGAAGGGGGACGGGCGGGATGTGCCCCGGATGCGGCGTGGTGGGCCGTCGGCGTCGAGAAGCCGTCCTCATAGTCGTCGAAACCGGTCCGGTGCGGACGGCGGGTGGCCTGGTGATGGTCGTGATCGGGGCGGTGCGCCTGGTGACGAGGACTCGGCTCGGGGTAGCTCGGGGGGTAATCGTCGTATCCGGCTGCGCCGAACGCCGCTGCATCGAACTCCTCAGCGGGGACCATGCCGAAGTACGCCTTCAGCCTGCGCAGCGCGCTCATCGTGTCGCCCTCCTGTGCCGAACCCAGACGCACCGCCACCGACCGCGGCTGGTGATGCCGCGCGAGCCGGCTGAGATCCCTGGCATGGTCAACTTGAGGTTAACGGCCGATCGCCCAGCAGCGCGGTTCCGACACGCACACACGTCGAGCCGTACGCGATGGCCTGCTCGAGATCACCGCTCATCCCGGCGGACAGTTCGACCGCGTCGGGGTGGGCAGTTCGTAGCCGGGCTGCGGCCGCACTGAGCGTGGCGAAGGCCGCCTCGGGCTCGCAACCCAGCGGGGCGACTGCCATCACGCCCTCCAAACGCAACGACGATGCAGCAGCTACCCGATCGGCCAGCACAGCGAGATCCGGCAGTGGGCAACCACCCCGTTGCGGGTCGCCGTCCAAGCTTGCTTGGACGAGCACGCCCAAGGACGTGCCACGGTGCCCGGCTTCGCGCGCGAGGTAGGCGGCCCGGTCCAGGGCCTCGACGAGACGGGGCGAGTCGACAGACTGCACCTGTACCGCCCAGCGGGCCACCGACCGGGCCTTGTTGCGCTGTAGCCGGCCTACCATGTGCCAGCGCACGACCGTCGCCGGGCGCAACGTGCTGACCTCGGCCACTTTGGTGACGGCCTCGGCATCACGGGCCTCAGCAGCATCGAGCACGCCGAGATCGATGAGCAGTGCCACGTCCCTGGCGGGAAAGGTCTTGGTCACCGGGAGCAGGCGCACCCCGGCTGGATTGCGGCCCGCGGCACCACACGCGGCGGCGACGCGCGCGCGAACGCCTGCCAGCGCCGCGGCCAACTCACCGCGGCGGTCGCCGGCGGCCTGTTCCGCTGGTGGTCCCGTCACTCCTCGAACCAGGTCAAGGCTGCCAACCGGCCGGTGACGCCGTCGCGGCGGTAGCTGTAGAGGGTGGGGTCTTCGACCGTGCACCTTGGGTCAACGCCGACGCGGGCCACGCCTGCGCACTCAAGTTGCCGCCACAGCCCGGCACGCAGATCCAAGCCCGCGGTACCGCGCCGGGTCCGGCAGGCGCTGCCCGGTAAGCGGGCCTCCACGTCAGCCTGCATCCGGGCTGGCACCTCGTAGCACTGCCCGCACGCCGAAGGCCCCAGCAACGCCTCCAGTTCCTCGATGCGCGCACCGAGGCTTCGCATCGTCTCGAGCGTGGCAGGCAGCACCCCGGCCCGGGCTCCTACCCGTCCGGCGTGTACCGCGGCGACCACCCGTTTGACGGGATCGGCCAGCAGCACCGGGACACAGTCGGCGACCAGCACCGCCATCGCGAGCCACGGCTGGGTGGTGACGACCGCATCGCTGGCCGGCACCGGCTGCGGTCGCGGACCGTCGACCACGGTGACAGTCCGGCCGTGCACCTGTTCCATCCAGACCAGCCGCCGGACCGGCAGGCCGATCCCACTGGCAAGCCGTTCCCGGTTGGCGGCGACCGCCTCGGGGCGGTCACCGACATGCTCACCGAGGTTGAAGGAGACATACGGCGGCGCTGATACACCACCCTGCCGGGTGGTCACCACCCGCCGGATGCGGATGGTGCTCACCGCTTCATGAAGGGCGGAACGTCCACCTCGTCATCGTCGTCGAAATCATCGGTCACCGGTACCGCACGGCTTGGCTTCCACCCGGCGGTGGCCGGTTGCCAGCTGGGCGCAGTGGGCGTCGCGGCAGCCGTCCTCGGTCCAGCCGTCGGCACCGATGTCGGTCCCGACGGCGGCCCAGGCGTGGGCCGGGAAACCTTGCCGGCCTGGCCACTGGCTACGGTCCGGGTGGCCACCGGTT
>DATFDO010000024.1:0-4944 GCA_035252045.1 Pseudonocardiaceae bacterium | reverse complement strand
TGGCCGCCGCCGGAGATATCCAGCTCACCAATTAATTTACAAATCGGCGCCTTGCGCTTGTTCGTCGTCAGCCGGAATGCGATGTACTGTCACCGTTTGTCCATGCCCCTGGGCTCATCGTCGTAGAGCCGGGTGTTCCTGCGTAAACGGCTGGCCAGCCGTGCCTTTGTGCGCTGGCGACCGTTGCTGGATTTCGAACCTTGGTGCTGGTGACCTGTCGTACGTTGCGCCATTTCTGCGTGGCGGTGGCGTGCGGGTTCCGGCTTCTCGGGACCGCCCGCTGACGCGTTTGTCACGGTCGGGTGAGGTCGATGGTGTGAGGCCCGTGTTTCGAGAAGGCGGGCGAGCAGTGGTCCGGTTACTGCCAGCAGCAGCACGTAACCAGCGGCGAGGGGTCCGAAGCGGTGGTCGAGAGTGATAAGTCCAGCGCTTGCCGCGGTGGTGGTGAGACCGGCGATGATGATGGAGAACTCGCCACGAGGAATTAGTGCGACACCGGCGCGTAGTCGGCCACGGTGCCCGATGCCAGCCCTGGCCGAGGCCCACCAGCCTGTCGCGATCTTGGTGGCCGCGGTGCCCACGGCCAAAGCGGCAGCAAGCGGAAGTACACCGTGGATCTGGGCGGGGTTGATTTGCAGGCCGAAAAAAACGAAGAACACTGCAGCGAACAGGTCTCGTAGCGGGCGCAGCAATGCCACAGCGCTTTCCGCGACGGGGCCGGACAAGCTCACGCCGACCAAAAATGCACCCACCGTGGCGGAGACGTTGAGTTGGGCGGCCACTCCAGCGACCAGCAGGGTCAGCCCGAGCACGCGCAGCAGCAGCACCTCATCGTTGGGCCCGAACACGAACCGGGCCAACACACCAGGGAAACGCAACGCGATAACGAATACCGCGACGACGGCGCCCAGCGCCAGGCCCAGGTTCGCGGTGGTCGCCAGTACCCCCAGCCCGGAGATCAGCGCGGCCAGCACCGGAAGGTAAGCCGCCATCGCCACGTCCTCGAATACCAGCACGGCGATGACCACTGGGTTTCGCGATTGCCCAAATGGCCAAGATCAGCCAGCGACTTCGCAACAATCCCCGAAGACGACACATAGGTCACTCCAGCCAGAGCGATCGCAGCGACCGGCCCCCATCCGCACACCAGCGCCAGCGCGGCCCCAGGGGCAGCATTGAGCACCAGATCGAGGAATCCGGCCGCGCGGTTGTGACGCAGCGCAGCCACCAACTCGTCGGCGGAGTATTCCAGACCCAGGCTAAGCAGCAGCAACACTGCCCCGAGCTGGGCGCCTACCTCGATGAACTGCCGACCTTCGTCCCCGGCGGCCAGCGGCAGGACACCATGCTCGCTAAACGCCAGCCCAGCCAACAGGTACAGCGGCACCGGAGACACCCTCAGCCGGTGAGCGAAGAGCCCGAGCACACCCAGCCCGAACAACACGGCGCCCAACTCCAGCAACACGTGCACCGACGGCAACTGATGCGACGCCACCATAGCCAGCACCTGTCGGCCCCCGCCCATGATTACGACTGGTCTTCGCTGAGGTGCCAGACGCGATGATGGGTGCGCGAGTGAGGATCGCCTTCTCCTGGCGGCGTGGCCATCAGCTCAACCAGCGCCGCACACTCCTGCGGTTGCAGCGTCACCGACTCCGAACAGTTGTCCGGATCGTCCTGCGAGTAAATAATTATCTCGGTCCGGCCATCCCGATGTATCACCAAGCCAAGCCGTCGACCAGCCGTAGTGGCAAAGTCATACCGGATTCCCACTCCGGGCAACGGTGTTTGCTCCACCTCCATCGGCGCTCTCCTTCATCAGTCGTCTGAGATTTTTAGCGGAGCGGTTGATGCGTGCGGCATGGTCGGATTCCGTTGCTGATAGATTCAGCATCCGCGTAGCCATCGGTTTCGTGCGCCGCCTCATCACGCCGGGTTCGAGGCCTCGGTCAACGCGCTGAGCTGCTCATGGCTCAATTCCGGAGTCGCCGCCGCCTGCACCAGCCCGGTCAGTTGCTCTGTGTTGCGGGCACTGGCGATCGGAACGCTCACCGTCGGCTGCGCCCGCAACCAGGCCAACGCGACGGCGGCCATCGAAACCTGGTGGGCGTCGGCGACCTACTCGCGCACACCCAGCACCCGTTCACCACGCTCATCTAGGTAGGCTGAGGCCCGCTTGGCCGGACGCTGCCGACCAGGATGCCCGCACGGTAGTTGCCGGTCAAAAACCCCATCGCCAACGCGAAATACGGTAGCACCACCAACTTGTGCCCAGCGGTGACCCCGGCCAGCTGCAACTCGTAGTCGCGTCCCACCAGGTTGTACTGCGTCTGCAAAGCCACGTAGCGGGCCAGACCCTCGCGCTGCGACGTCTGCAGCGCCTAGCGCAGCTGTAGTTGGAGGCGACGATGTAGCGCACCTTGCCCCCCCGCACCAGCGCATCAAAGGCGCCCAGCGGGCAGTCTGGATTCATCGTCTCGGTGGGCGTAGTACAAATCGATATAGTCGCGACCCAGCCGGCGCAACGAGTCCTCAGCCGCCGCACGAATGTTGTCCGCGGCCAGGACCCTGCAAGCGGGCGCCACCTCGGCAGGACCTGTCCCCAGCTGGCCGAGGACGGCCATGGGAGTTGGTATTTCCATGTGTCGGTGACCAATCTGATGGGTCGGCGCGAGCGGGTGCGCCGGGGCGGCTACCCAACCCGGGCGGCAGCCCGCCAGGCCCCCGATGAGACGCTGGGCCGGTCACGGCAGGATCAGACCAGCCACACGTGGACTCTCGAGCAGTGGCTGCGGTACTGGCTGACGACCCGGGTCGCAATCCCGCCCACCACGCTGCTGTCACACACGTACTACATCGAACGATTCCTCATCCCCCACCTGGTGCACCATCAGGGCTGGCGGAGCTGACCACGCGACAATTGACCGCGTTTTTCGCCGCCGTCGCCCAGCAAACGAACCGGTTCGGCCAACGGCACACGCCCACGACCTTGGCGCACATCCGCGGCTCACCCACGCCGTGCTACGGGAGCCCGCCCGCCGCCAATGCCAGGAACGCAACGCCGCTGGCGGCCGATGGCACGACACCGGATACATGTTCACTAACCGCCACGGCAACCGTGCACCCTGGATTCCGCACCCACCGCTGGGCCGCCCTGGTGGCCGCGACCGGGCTCCCCCAGTCCGCCTACACGACCTGCGTCCCGGCGCCGCCACGCTGGCCCATCTGGCAGGTACTGATCTGAAGACCATTTGGGACCAGCTCGGGCATTCCAGCATCGTGCTGACCGCGGCACAGTACAAGGCCGCCGAGCCACCGCCCGGCTGGTGCCTCGATGCGGCCCGCAACGAGCGCAGCAAGATCGCGACTGCGGCGCGGCGAATCCGGCTGGCGCACGCGAATCTCAGAACGCATCGCCTCTCACGCCGACGGCAAATCAGAGATCATCGCAGCTCACCGGCCGTCAGCCGGACGCCCAAAGCGATCACCGGCCATGGCTACCGCTCGGCAACGACCGTCCACACAGAACTCGATGAACGGCTATCTCCGCAGCTGAGAGTGGCGCGCCCGAAGAGATTCGAACTCCCAACCTTCTGATCCGTAGTCAGATGCTCTATCCATTGAGCTACGGGCGCTTGTTCTGTTATCGGCCAGCATAGGATCCGACCGTCCGCGGAGGCTCCGGGATTCGAACCCGGGAGGGGGCGTAACCCCCAACCGCATTAGCAGTGCGGCGCCATAGACCAGACTAGGCGAAGCCTCCCGGGGCCTGTCGAGGCCGCCAGGCAAGCAGGGTACACAGCGTGCGCATGATCCGGCAAAGCGGGTAGCCGATCGACCGACGCCGTCATCGCCGCTGGTCAATCACAATGTCGCCAGATTGTCAGACTCCCGCCGTAGGGTCACACGCATGGATGAGCCGCTGGTCGAGATGGTCACCGGGAAGCCGCAGGCGCAGCTGCGTCGCTTGGTCGCGGGCTACACCGGTTACCGGATCGCGGGCGCACGACCCGGTGTGCACCGCGGCCTGCCGTCTCGTCACCTGACCTTCATCGTCACCCTGGCCGGCACAGTCGATCTCGCGACCATGCCGGATCCGGCGCAGCCGCCGGCGTCGTTCACCACACTCGTCGGAGGTCTGCACGCCGCCGCGGCGCAGATCAGTCATGACGGTCACCAGCACGGCATCCAGCTCCACCTCACCCCGCTGGGCGCCCGGCTACTGCTCGGGCTACCCGCCGGCGAACTGGCCAACACCGTCGTCGACCTAAACACGCTGTTGGGGCCGGTCGCCGACGAGCTTGTCGAGCGGCTGCGGGCAGCGCGCACCTGGACTGACCGGTTCCGCGAGTTGGACGCCGTGCTGAGCCGGGTCGCCCGGCAGCGCGACGGACCCGCGCCTGAAGTTTGGTGGGCCTGGCAGCGGTTGACTGCCAGCCATGGCGGCGTCGGGGTGGCCGCCCTGGCCAGTGAAGTCGGCTGGAGCCGGCGGCATCTGGGTGCACGATTCCGGCGCGAGTTCGGCCTGACGCCCAAGGTGGCGGCCCGGGTGATGCGCTTTGAAGTCGCGCACCGGCTGCTCCGCACGCCGCTGCGCCCCGGTCTGGCCGACGTCGCGGTCCGTGCCGGGTTCTACGACCAGGCCCACCTGTACCGGGAATGGCGGGAACTGGCGGGCTGCACGCCGTCACGATGGCTCGCCGAGGAGTTCCCATCTGTCCACGACGGTGCGCCTGAAGGAAGGACATCCTCGACGGCATGACAGACACTCCAGCACCCACGATCTGGCCCGCGTTGGCCTATGCCGACGCGCCGGGCGCCATCCGCTTTCTGGTGGAGGCCTTCGGCTTCGTCGAAACCCTCGTGGTGCCCGGCGAGGGTGACCGGGAGATCGCCCACGCTGAACTGCGGTGGCCCGAAGGCGGGGGCGTCATGCTCGGCTCG
>DATFDO010000023.1:0-19506 GCA_035252045.1 Pseudonocardiaceae bacterium | reverse complement strand
CGTGCCGTCCGCGCCGCCGCTGGCCACCAGCGGCGAGGTCGCGGGGCCGGCTCCGCCGACCGCCGGCACCGTGGTGAGAGCGCGGATCGTCGAGGTGTGCCCGCGTAGGCTCCGCTCGACGATCCGGGTGTCCAGGTTGGTCAGCAGCATGGTGCCGTCCACACCGCCGCTGGCCAGCAGCGTCCGGTCGGGCAGCGCCACCGAGGACAGCGCCCACACGGTGCTGGCACCGGCGAGCAGCAGGCTCTCGGTCCGGTAGGTGGTCGGGTCGACCAGCTGGATCGTGCCGTCCACACCGCCGCTGGCCAGCAGCATCCGCCCGGCCACCCGCACCGGCGCCAGCGCCCATACCTCGCCGAAGTGGCCACTGAAGGTGTGCGCGGGAGCGGAGTCGGACCCATCCAGCCGCCACAACCGCACGGTCGAGTCGGCACTCCCGCTGGCCAGTACCTCGCCATCGCCGGTGGGCACCACCGCCAGCGACCGGACCGTGCTGGCGTGCCCCGCGAAGGCCCGGACGGTGCGTGCCGAGCCGGGACGCCACAGCCGCACGACGCCGTCCGCGCCACCACTGGCCAGTAGCTCGCCGTCCGGGCCGGGGACCGCGGCCAGCGCCCACACCGTCGACTCGTGCGCCTTGATCGTTTGCACCGATTGACCGGTGAGCGGGTCCCAGAACCGGATCGTGCCGTCCGCCGCCCCGCTGACCAGCAACTCGCCGTGATCGATCGCGACCTGGGCGAGGGCCCAGATCCGGCCGCCGGTCTCACCGAGGGTGCGCAGCTGCCGGCCGGAGGACGGGTCCCAGAGCTGGATCAGCGAACCGGACCCGGTACCGGCCAGGCACATCCGCTCGCCCAGCCGCAGCGGCACCAGCGCCCACACCTCGCCGTCGAGGAAGCGCACTTCGTGCTGCAACTCGTAGTCACCGAGTGACCAGATCCGCACGGTGCCGTCGACCCCGCCACTGGCGAGCACGCCGTATCCGTTGGAGACCCCGTCAGGGATCACCGCCAGCGAGCGCACCGGTCCGGCGTGGCCGGACAGCGATCGCACGGTCTCGCCGCTGCCGGCGTCGATCAGCCGTACCATCCCGTCGGCGCCGCCGCGCACCAGCAGCTCACGGTCACCGGCCGGCACGGTCGCCAACGCCCAGACTGGTCCCTGCGCCTCGGTCTCGATTTCCCGCGCCATTCCAGCTCCCACCAGTGGCCGGCGTCGTCTGCAGCCATCGTGGCATGCGGGAATGGCATGTCCGAGGCGTTGCTAGGGTCGGGGCCACAGTGCCCTGGCGGCCGCCCGGCGGCTCGACGACGCGGGCCCGACAACACGAGGGCTGATGGGTTCGACCGAGCAGTCCGTGCAGCACCGGGGGAACCGGTTCAGCGGGCTGGACTGGATTGCCGTCGCCCTGCTCGCGGCCGGCCTCGCCGCGATGGTCACTGGCCTGCTGCCGGTCAGCCAGGCGCAGGGCACGGTCCGACGGCTGCTGCCGCTGCTGCTGTTCTTGGCCACCGTGGTCATCCTGGCCGAGCTCACCGCGAAGGCCGAGGTGTTCGACGTGATCGCGGCGCGGGTGGCGATTGCCGGCCGGGGTCGCTACTGGCGGCTGTTCGGCCTGTGCGTGCTGTTCGCCGCCGGCACCACCGCGTTCCTCAACCTGGACACCACCGCGGTGCTGCTCACGCCGGTGATGCTGGCCACAGCGGTGCGCGCCGGTATGTCGCCGTTGCCGCTGGCGATGACGACGGTGTGGTTGGCGAACACGGCGAGCCTGCTGCTGCCGGTGTCGAACCTGACCAACCTGCTCGCTGCTGACCGCGTCGGGCTGGCGCCGGTGGCCTTCGCCGCCAGGCTGGTCGGCCCGCAGCTGGCTTCAACGGCCGCCACGATGGTGTGCCTGTGGGTGCTCTACTGGCGGCGCGGCCGGCGTGGTGCGGCGAGCTACACCCCGCCGGCCCGGCACCGCCCGCGTGACCCGGTGCTGTTCCGGCTGGCTGCGGTGGCTTGCCTGGTCTTCGTCGGCTGCGTGTTCGCCAACGTGCAGATCGAATTCGCCTCGGCGGCGTGTGCGGCGGCCGTGCTGGTCGCCTTCGCGATACGGGCCCGTGCCGAGCTGAGCCCGCGGCTGTTCCCGTGGCGCCTGCTGGTGTTCGTGGTCGGCCTGTTCCTGGTGATCGACACCCTCAGCGCGCACGGGCTGGCCGGCGTCGCCGCCGCGGTGGCCGGCACCGACCCCGGCCCGGCCGGGATGTTCCGCGCCGCCGGTATCGGCGCGGGCTTGTCCAACTTGATCAACAACCTGCCGGCGTACGCCACGATCGAGGCGGTGATCCCCGTGGCGAACCGCAACCAGTTGCTTGCGCTGCTGGTCGGCACGAACGTCGGCCCGATCGTGACCCCGTGGGCTTCGTTGGCGACGTTGCTGTGGTACGAGCGCTGCCGGGCGGCCGGCGTGCAGATCTCCTGGCGCACCTTCGCGGCCACCGGCCTGGTCACGGCGGTCGTCGTGCTGGCGGCCACCACCGGTGTCCTGGTCGCGACCAGCTAAGCAATCTCTTCCGTGTCGTATTTGTCGAGCCGTTCGCGTAGCTGCTGGAGCGCTCGATTTCGGGTGGGTCCGATTCCACCGGGTGGGATACCGGTGGCCTCGGCGATGTCGGCGTACGGCTGGGGGCTGTCGGTGAACAGTGCTCGCAGTACGAGACGCCGGCGCGGCGGCAACTCGTCAACGTGTGCCCATAACGACCGCGTGGTGTCAGCCTCGATGGCTATGTGTTCGGGCCCGGTTGATGGGTCGATAGCAGCGTCGAGGGCTGTCTGCGAGCAGTGCGGAATCGACGTGACGTGGCGCAGAATGCGCAGGCATTCGCGGCGTGCGGTGGTGGCAAGCCACGCACCCAGCCGTTGCGGCTGCCGTATCCGGTGGGCGTTTTCGGCAAGCCGCAACCAGGTGGTTTGCACCGCGTCGAGGGTGTCGGCATCTTGCAGGCGAAACGACCGCACCGCCGCCCAGACGTGAGTGTGGTAGCGGTGCAAGATTTCTTCCCAGGCCTGTGAGTCTCCGTCTGCTACGCGTGGTAACAGGTCGGCTATGTCCCTGGTGACTGGCATGGGTATTACGGCCCTTTCCGGCCCCGAAGTGCTGGTTTTTGTCAGACCCTGTCCTGATCGACCAGGACCTTCTGGAGCTCGCGGAGCTCTCGGACGCGTTCGGCTATCTGCCGGTACTCGGCGTGAACCGCTTGCGTTTGCAACGACGATCCGATCAACACGCCGAAGGCAAACACCAGAGTTGCCAACAGCAAGATGACGTTGGTCATCTCCACCACCTCCTCCTGGTAGTGTATATGTATAACGTATACGTAGACAACCTGAAGCTGTAACCGGATGACCTCGACCCCGTCGCGCGCACCCAGCGCAGCGCGGATCCGCAATGGGTGCTCTTGGGGCTCGGGGGTGCTGGCATGACGAGATTTCAGCGCAGAACGCGCAGCTCACCAGGGGCCCAGATGCCGTTGCCCGGTTCGCGTTGGCGGGCGCGGCCCCACTCATGCCGAAGCCGGCCGCCCGGTGATCATGGTGGTGGGTCACCACTTAAGACGATCGAGTGTTAAACAGTGGTGTTGACGTATACGTTAGACGTAGATAAACTGGCCGACGCTCGTCATCTTCGGCTAGGCGGAAGGGAGATCCAATGGCCAGCGAGTCGTCTCCCATCTGTTTCCGCGTGCCGGCTGACGAGCGGTCCCTGTTGGAGGTGGTCGCCCGGCACCAGGGACAGACGCTCTCGGCGTTCGTCCGGGACGCGGTGATACGTGTCGCTCAAGGCCTGGTCGATGAGTATGGGGCTGAGGCGATATTCAAGACGTTCGAGACCACCGAGACCCAACGCGCTGAAGAAACGAAGGCGAGGGTAAATGAGTTTCGCACTCGTTTGCTCTCCCAGTACCGTGGCTCATCCGGCTGACTGTGGCAGTGCCCGGAGGCGATAATGATCGGCAGCGGCGAAGCCGAGTCCCGCGCAATCACGGGAGCGGTCAGGGGCGCCATTGATCAAGCTCGCCTCGACGCGGGTGTGAACATCACCGGCCTGCTGGTCGACATGGGCAGTGCGCAGAGTGTGGACTTCCGGCAGCACTTCATGTGTTGGCAGCTCACCAGGGTTCTTCGGCCTTCGCTGACCGAGAAGGTGTCACCTGCGGTGGTTCGCAGTGTGGCGCAGCAGGAACGGTGGTGGCGGGCGGGGCCACTGCTATCGCAGGACGCTCCCGGGAACGGCTGCGATGGAACTGGCGTAGCCGGTGACACTACCGGTGGGTGCGGACGTGACCGAACTCGCGCTTGCGTCTAGGAACATCTTTGAGCGATAAAGCACGTGATAGAAGGATTCACCGTAGCCTGGAGATGCTGCCATCGCCGGCAGCGAGCCGGGCGGCGACTACAACTTGATGCTTGAACCTCGTCAGTGAGTCGACGCTGGTTTGATCGCTACAGTACTGCGCCAAATGATCAAGGGCTCGTAACAGGTCTGCGGCAAGAGCGACAACGATATCGTTGGTGGTCTCAACACCGGGCTTGGCCACCCAGCGCAGGGCCTGTACCTTGCGCAAAGTGATCGCTGCAATGTCGACAGTGCTGGTCAAGCACTGCTCGGCGGCATCGACATCACGCAATGCGAGTTCGTAGGTATCGGGAACCTGAAATTCCTGCTTGAGTATCGTGAATGCCGCCGATGTTGCAGCGTAGAGATTGACTAGTTCTGCCGGTTTAGCACGATTTTCCTCAATTATCATCGTTCTCCGCGCCCGATTTCGTGGGGCAAGATTCCCCGGCTGCCCTCGTAGGAGGAACCGTACCTGGCCGGGGCAGGTCCCTCCACCAGGGCGGGGCCGCCCGAGACCGTGCACCAGCACAAACCCAGGAACGACGTCATCGTGTTCCACCACGCCGAAGGCCTCACCGAGGGCGTTCGCCAGCCCGCCGAGCAGTTGCGCGCCGCCGGGCATCACGTGGCCGTGAACGCGCGGCCCGCGAGAGGTACAGATGCTATTGCCCAGTTCGCGTTCGCGGGCAGCCCACCCATGCCGGAACCAGCCCCGATCAAGTCAACGCGGGCGACGTAGGTCGACCCATCAGGCACCGGCGCATGGTGCCCCTGGCGGGGCGCGTGTTCCGCGCTGAGAATTGGTCCGGCCACCTGCCGACGCCGGACTTGACTTTTCGGACCAGCCTCCGAGCTGCAACGCCGGGGTGGGGCGGCGTGATCATCCCACCGGCTGGTCTTCAGACCGCCGAGGCTACGGGCTTGCTACCGCGACCACGCAATGATGATCGGCCGCGCCGATAACGGCGACGCGCGATGGCCACGTCGACGCCACCCTGCCTGCAGGCCGGGTATTTCAAGGCGCCTGACACGGTGTCGACGAAGATGAAGTACTCCCGCAGCCCGGCGGCCGACAGTGCCCGGTTGGCGATTGGCGAGTTGCATACCAATCGCAAGGTGCGATGTTGTTGGGCAGCGAGCTCGTTGGCTTCGAATAACGTGGACAGCGCGGCAGATCCCAGGAACGACACACCGTCGAGGTCCACGACTACGACTCGGGCGACGGTCAGCTGCTGGTTGAAAGTGTTGGCCAGTTCGAGCGCGGTGGGCGTGTCGATATCACCTACAACGGTGACCACGCGAGCCTCGGGCCGGTGCTCGGACACCCGCAAACCAATGCCGCTGGGCGCGTCGCTGCTTGTGTTCATGCTTCGCACGATATCGAGCAGATCACGGACAAGGCCCACTTGACCCGGTCGGTGTTGCCGGGCGGTGTTTTTCGGTCGATATTCGGCACAGCCGGACCGAAGCGTCGAGCATCCACCGGGCAGCGCACGTCGTCACGTCGTTGAGCGGTCAGGATTGTGCGGTCAGCTTGGTGTTGCGCGCGGTCATGTTGCCGTTGCGAAACTCCGCTTCCAGTGATTCCAGGCTGCGTTCCTTGGTTTCGGGCATCATCCACCACACGATCGGTGCGATCAGGACACCGGCTGCGGCGTAGCTGAGGTAGACGATGCCCGCGCCGGCGAGCGCGGTCAGGCCGGGGAAGGTCAGCGATACGAGGAAGGCGGCCAGCCAGTTGAACAGGGTGGCGATGGCCATCGCTGATCCCCGGATGGCGAGCGGGAAGATCTCAGCCAGCACGACCCACAACACCGGGCCCCAGGTGGCGGAAAAGGTGTTGGTGAACACCACGAACGCCGCCACTGCGATGACGAACAGCGGAGTCGAGTTGACCGGCAGGGTCAATGCTGCGATACCGACGGCGAGCAAGCTGGCCGAGGTGCCGGCCAGACCGGCCAGCAGGACGGGCTTGCGGCCACGCCGGTCAACGACCTTCGATCGGACGACGGCAGCGATGGTCAGGATGTTCAGCAGCCCGTTGAGAAAGCCGAACAGCAAAGCGGTGTGCGTGGACATCCCGAAGCCGGCGAGCACGGTCGGTACGTACACGATCGTGCCGATCCCGGTGACCTGCTGGAACACCGCCAGCCCGGCACCCAGCAGCAGCAGTCGACGCACCCAGGGAGCCGACAGGCGCGCGCCGGTGTTCGTGCCGTGTTGCCGGCGTTCGAGTTCCGTGATCTCGGCGAGTTCCCGTTCGGCCGGCGCGGTGCCGCCGCGCAAGCTGGTCAGAACTGCGCGCGCTTGATCGGGATCTCCACGTCGAACCAGAGACCGGGGAGTATCCGGCATGGCGCGCATGCCGACCATGAGCACGACCGCAGGAAACACGCCGATCAGCAACATCGCCCGCCACGAACCGGAAAAGGCCAGCAGGTAGCCGACGGCCGCGGACAGCGCCGTCCCAACGATGATCATGTACTGGTTCAGGGACGTGACCACACCACGGTCCCGGGCCGGTGCCATCTCGGCCAGGTACAACGGCACCATCACCGACGCGATGCCGATGGCCAACCCCACCACCAAGCGGAACAGCACCAGCACGGCCACGGTCCACGAGATGCCGGAACCCAGGGCTCCGGCAGCGAACACCACGCCGGCGACCAGCAGCATCCGCTGCCGTCCCAGGCGATCAGCGGCAGGGCCGCTGGCCAGGGCCCCCACCATGGCGCCGAAGATGGTACCGCCGACCACCACCCCTTGCTGCCAGGGTGACAGCGGCAGATCCCGCGGGATGAACAAGATCGCGGCACCGATAATGCCGCCGTCGTAACCGAACAGCACCGCCGCCAACGCGCCCAGGGCATACACCCGTCGCGTGGTCACCTGGACCCGCAACGCCGGTGCCACCATCGGCCACCTCCAAACGACAAGTGACCCGGCACGATAGGGGACCTGGGATGGGGGCTGCGTCCGGGCTGCGCGACACACCTCGCTGCCGGCGATGGGTGACTACGCCCGCGGTCAGCGCCAGACTGCGTGTCATGAGCGAGACAGCAGCACAGGGGGCGCCGGGGGTGGCTGCGAGCGGTGAGGTTCCGACCGAGCTCAACCGGGTGATCGGCCCGAAGCTGCTGTTCTTCTTCGTGATGGGCGACATCCTGGGTACTGGGATCTATGCGCTGATCGGCAATGTCGCGGGGGAGATCGGCGGGGCCCTGTGGGTGCCGTTCGTAGGCGCTTTCCTGGTTGCTTTCCTCACCGCGTTCAGCTATTTGGAGCTGGTCGGTAAGTACCCCAAGGCGGCCGGGGCCGCGCTGTACGCCAACCGCGCCTTCGGTATCCCGTTTCTGACTTTCATGGTGGCCTTCGCCGTGATGAGCTCGGGCATCACCAGCGCCGCCTCGGCGGCCGTGGCGTTCGCCAAGACCTACCTCCAGCAGTTCGTCACGCTGCCCACGTCGGCAGTCGCGGTTGCTTTCATCGTGCTGCTCGGGTTGATCAACTTCCGCGGGGTGGGTGAGTCCGTCAAGGCCAACGTGGTGCTCACCTGCATCGAACTGTCGGGCCTGCTGATCATCATCGCGATCGGGTGCTATGCGATCGGCTCGGGCCAGGGCGAGCCGAGCCGGCTCGCCCAGATCGACACCGCCGACTCCGGTGTCCTGCTGGCCATCACTTCGGCGACCGCGCTGGCCTTCTTCGCGATGATCGGTTTCGAGGACTCCGTCAACATGGCCGAGGAATGCACGGCACCGGCGAAGATCTTCCCGCGGGCGATGTTGCTCGGAATGGGTGCCGCCGGGCTGATCTACGTGCTGGTCACGGTTACCGCGTCGCTGCTGGTACCCGCGGATCGGCTGGCTGCGGTACAGAGTGACGCCTTGTTCGAGGTCGTCAAGATCGGCGCGCCCGGGTTTCCGCTGGGCCTTTTCGCCATCATCGGGCTTTTCGCAGTGATCAACTCAGCGTTGATCAATATGCTGATGGCCAGCCGGTTGGTCTACGGCATGGCAGGTGAGGGGATCATCCCGCCGGTTCTGGGCTCGGTACACCCCACCCGGCGCACCCCCTGGGTCTCCATCGTATTCACCAGCGCGATCGCGGTGGTGCTGGTCAGCTTCATCCCGCTGGCCAGCCTGGCGGGTACCACATCACTGCTGCTGCTTGCCGTGTTCACCCTGGTGAACATCGCGTGCCTGGTGCTACGCAGGCAGCGCGTCGAGCACCGGCACCTCCGAGCCCCGACCTGGAGTCCCTGGCTCGGCGCGTTGCTGTGTGCCTTCCTGGCCACCCCGCTGTCCGGCCGTGACCCGAACAACTACCTGCTCGCGGGCGTGTTACTGGCGATCGGGATCGCGTTGTGGCTGGTCAACCGGCTGTTTGTGGGGCGCAAGCTCAGCTGAACCCGGCCACTGCGCGCGGATGGTAGCTTTTTTCCAGCAATTCGACCTCCGAGTCATCAAGGTGGAGATCAACGGCGGCGACGGCGTCGTCGAGGTGATGGCTCTTGGTGGCGCCCACGATGGGCGCGTCAATTCCTGGCTTACCGAGCAGCCAGGCCAGCGCAACCTGGGCGGGTGCGATCCCGCGCTTGGCGGCGACCCCGAGCACTGCGTCGACGATGGACCGATCCTGTTCTCCGTAGAGGGAGCGACCGAACTCGTCGGTCTCCGAGCGCGAGGTCTGTACCGTCCACGGGCGGGTCAACCGGCCACGAGCCAGCGGGCTCCACGGGATGACCCCGATGCCCTGGTCTGCGCACAAGGGAAGCATCTCGCGCTCCTCCTCCCGGTACAGCAGGTTGTAGTGGTTCTGCATGCTCACGAAGCGGGTCCAGCCGTTGCGCTCGGCCGTGTACAGCGCCTTGGCGAACTGCCAGGAATACATCGACGACGCGCCGAGGTAGCGCGCCTTACCGGCCTTGACGACGTCGTGCAGGGCTTCCAGGGTCTCCTCGATCGGCGTGTCGTAGTCCCAGCGGTGGATCTGGTAGAGGTCGACATAGTCCGTGCCGAGGCGTGACAGGCTGTTGTCGATCTCGGCGAGGATGGCTTTGCGGGACAGCCCCTGGCCGTTGGGTCCAGGCCGCATGCGGCCGTGGACTTTGGTGGCGATGACGACCTGGTCCCGCGGGACCATCGACAGCAGTGTCTGACCGGTGATCTCCTCGCTGCTGCCGGCCGAGTAGACGTTGGCCGTATCGAAGAAGTTGATGCCGGCGTCCAATGCCTGGCGGAAGAACGGCTCGGACGCCTCCTTGCCGAGCGACCAGGGGTGGGCACCACGAGCAGGCTCGCCGTAGCTCATGCAGCCCAGGCAGATGCGCGAGACCTGGAGACCGGTGGTGCCGAGAGGGACGTAATCCATGACACCACCACTACCACAGGCGTCCCTACTGCGAAGCAAGCGCAGGACATCAGCGGTGGCGTCGTCGACAATGTCCACATGGAGATCGGATACACCCTGATGACCGAGCAATCCGGGCCGACCGATCTGGTGCGTTATGCGGTCGCCGCCGAGCAGGCCGGGTTCGCCTTCGAGGTCTGCAGTGATCATTACTTCCCGTGGTTGGACGAGCAGGGCCACGCACCGAACGCCTGGACCGTGCTCGGTGCCGTTGCGCACGCCACCGAGCGCGTCGAGCTGATGACCTATGTGACCTGCCCGATCATGCGTTACCACCCCACCGTGGTGGCTCAGCAAGCGGCTACCTTGGGGCTGCTGTCGGGCGATCGGTTCACCCTGGGCCTGGGCTCGGGGGAGAACCTCAACGAACACGTGGTGGGGGGCGGCTGGCCGTCGGTCACGGTGCGCCACGAGATGCTCGCCGAGGCGACGAAAATCATCAATGCGCTGTTCGACGGCGGTTATGTGACCCGGCACAGCCAGTACTACCACGTCGACTCGGCCAAGCTGTGGGACTTGCCGGCCCGGCGGGTGCCGATCGCGGTGGCGGTATCGGGCGCTGTGTCCTGCGAGTTGTTCGCCTCGCTGGCCGACCACATGATCGCCGTCGAACCGGCCGCCGAGTTGGTCGCGATGTGGGACGCCGCGCGGCCGGGTAAGGCCACCAGCCGCCGGATCGGTCAGTTACCCGTCTGCTATGACGCTG
This sequence comes from Pseudonocardiaceae bacterium, assembly GCA_035252045.1. GTDB lineage: Bacteria > Actinomycetota > Actinomycetes > Mycobacteriales > Pseudonocardiaceae. The sequence continues at coordinate 9,001 of DATFDO010000023.1, read as the reverse complement.
ATCGGGACACCGCGATCGCCCGGGCGCACGAGCAGTTCCGCTGGTTCGGCGGGGGCTGGAAGGTCAACGCGGAGCTGCCCTCGACCGCCGGGTTCGCCGCTGCCACCCAGTTCGTCCGGGCCGAAGATGTCGCCGAGCACATCTCCTGTGGGCCCGACGTCGACTCCCACGTGGCGGCAGCAAGGCCATACGCCGAGGCCGGGTTCACCGATCTCGCGCTGGTGCAGATCGGTGGCGATCCGCAGCACCAGCAGCCATTTCTCGACTACGCCCGGGACAAGCTGCTGCCTGCGATGCGCGCCGAGTTCACCGCGGGGAAGGATTAGGGAAGGGACGGTTCGTACGGTCACGTCGGTATCAGCTACGACCGACAAAAGGAGAGATACCGTGGCCATCTCAGCGACCATGCCCGCCATCACCCATGTTGCCGTGACCGTCACCGACCTCGCCGCCAGCGAGGAGTGGTACACCAGGGTCCTGGGGGTCAAGCCGGTTATCGACGAGGACACCGGCCCGTTCCGCCATATCGTCTACGAGCTCGATAACACCCTGCTCGGGCTGCACGGCTTCCCCGAGCTGGCCAGCGACGAGCCCTTCAACGAGCGTAGGCCCGGCCTCGATCACATCGCGTTCGGCTGCGCGAGCCGCAGCGAGCTCGTGGAGTGGGCGGGCCGCCTCGATGATCTCGGCATCGCCCACGGTGGCATCGTCGATGCCGGATATGGCTCTGGGCTGTCGTTCCGCGATCCGGACAACATCGCCCTCGAGCTGTTCGCCCCGCCGGAATGAGCAGCTGACGTGTCACCAGTGCCCGGCGGCGTGGCGGCACCGTTCGGCGTCGATCGGCTGGCCTGCTGCGCGAAACCTCTCCGTGGCGGTGCGCAGGTGCTGGCGCGCCGTCGCGGAGTCGCCACGGGCGGCTGCCACCGCGGCCTGCGCTTCCGCGATGCCTGCCTCCCACGAGGTCCCCTGCCACATCATCGCCGAACGCTGCGCCAGTCCGAGCAGCCGTTGCGCGTTGTGCAGATCACCGGCTCGGGCCGATGCGATCGACGCAGGTACCGACAGCATGATCGAACAAAAGGAGCAGGAGTCGTCCCAGCCCAGCGTTGCTTCGGCGCGATCGATGATGGCTCGAGCCTCGGACACATCAGCCGCGGCAATGATCATCGTGCCGAAGATGCGGTGCAGCAGATGCTTGGCGAGTATCGAGCCGCGCGCCAGGGGGAGTGCTTGCTGGAGCAGTCGCGTCGCTACGTCGACGTCTCCTTCGGCGATGTGCATTTCGGCGAGTCGCTGCAAGGCATGCGCCTCGCCCCCGGCAGATCCGATCTCCCGGTGCAGGTCGCGCGCCTGGGCAAGTTCGGCCGTGGCAAGCCCCAGATTGCCCGACAGCAGGGCGGCTTCGCCGATCAACGCCGAAGCGAAGGCCTCGGCACGCAGCGCGCCGCTGCGCCTGGCTGTCGCCTGCAGGTCGCGGGCCAGGTCGATGACTTCGGCGTAGGGTGTCGGGCCGTACAACAGGTACTCGGCCGGGCAGAGGTAGCCGTCGAAGATGGCATTGGCGATCTCCGGGTTATCCCGCGTCCGGCGCAGTTCCAGGCGCATCCGGTCGAACCAGCTACCCGAGCGATGCGCCAGGAACGCTTGCAGCGAAATTAAATCGAGCACCATCCAGGTGCGCTGGCCGGCGAGCACCAGCCGCTGTGCCTCGTCGGCCGCCGCCTGGGCGGTCTCGAAATCGGCGGTGAAAAACGCGCATTTGCCGCGGGCCAGCAGGATGTCGGCGTCATCGGCGCCACCATCGGTGTCGAGCCCGTCGAGGGCGGCCACCGCGGTGTCGACATCGCCCGACATCATCGCGCAGCGCGCGAGCCGGACCCGCAGCTGCCGGACCATACTGGGGTCAGCCGCGTCGAGTGCCTCCCGGTAGGCGGAGGTGGCGGTCGGGTCGCCGAGCGCGTTGAGCAGGTCGGCGCGCAGCGACAGCGCTGCGGCACGCGGTGCCCCGATGGCGTGCGGCCGGAGCGCGTCGACCAATGCCAGCGCATCCCGGTATGCGCCGACAGCTGCTTCCGTCTCGGCAGCCCGGAGCAGGTATGGCGCGGCGTCGGCGGCTGCACCGGACTGGAGCAGGTGGTGACCGACGCGTGCCGCCGTCGCGCCCAGCTCGATCAGCCGGCTGGCGGTATCGCGGTGGATCTGGCGCCGGCGGTGGGGCGGGAGGTCCGCGAGCAGCGCATCGCGCACGAGGCCGTGACGGAACCGGTAGCCGGCGCTCGCGGGCTCGACGATCAGCGCTGCGCGCGCGGCGTCCAGGTGGTCGAATGCCGCGCCTTCGGGCAGCCCGGACAAGGCGACGAACTCGTCGGTGTCGAACGACAAACCGGCCACGGCCACGCGTTGCAGGACCTCGCGGGTGGCCGGCAGGATGCCGCCGATCACGTCTAGCGCTTGAGTCCGTCTTGGCCCGCTGGCGGCCCGCCGAGCGAGTTCGTTGACGGCGAAGGGGATGCCCGCGCTCAGCGCGGCGATGTGCTCGACCTGCTCGGGTGTGGGTTGCCGGATGTGCCGGCGGATGAGGGCGGCGATGTCGTCGGCGCCCAGTGCGCCGAGCTCGAGCTCGATGGCTCGATGCCGGTCGAGCAGGCTCTGCCGGGTGTGAGCCAGCGTCTGCGACATCGGAGCCGGCCGGTGCGTCAAGACGAGGCAGACCCGCTGGTCGTACGCCGAACGTGCGAGGTAGTGCAGCAGGCGCAGGCTGGCGTCGTCGGCGTCGTGGACGTCGTCGATGGTGAGCAGCAGCCCACTGGTGGCCGATGCCCGGCGGACCAGTTCGGCTGCGGCCACGTACAGCCGCTGGTGTGAGCTTGCACCGGTCCACGAGCTCTCCGCCCCGGCGAGTGCACGGTTGACCTCTTCTCGATGGTGATCGGGCAACCCGTCGAGCAACACCGGATCGTGACGGCACACGCCGGCGAGCGCCTCGACGACGGGCGCATACGGCCACGCCCCCTCGACCGGTGCCGACGAGCCGTGACCGACACACCAGCTCAGCTCCTTGGCGCGCGCCGTGATCGCGGCGACCAGCGATGACTTGCCGATTCCCGGAGGGCCGGCGACGATCAGCGTCCGGCTGTGCCCCGCGGCGGAGTCGAGCAGCGCTTGCTCGGCGATGTCCAGCTCGCGATTGCGGCCGAGCAACGCGCCACCCCGGCCGGCCACGACGTCGTGTTCGGCGATGAGACGGTCTCGCAACGCCGTCGCCTCGCGGCTGGGAGCGACCCCCAGCTCGCGTCGCAAGGTGCGGGTCATGCGGTCGAATTGACGCAAGGCCGCATGGCGATCGCCGTTGGCCGCATGGCGCCGCATCAGGGCCAGGTGAGCGTGCTCGTCACCCGGATCGAGCTCGACTACTGCTTCCCAGCGACCGTCGAGGCGCAGCAGGTCCAGCTGCCGCAGGCGCAGCTGCTCGCGGCGCTGTTCGGCCCACGCCTCGTACCTGTCGTGGGGCAGCAGCTCACCGCCGTACATCGCGAGCGCCTGGCGGGCGGCAGTGACATCCTTCCCGGCGAGCGCCCGGCGGGCGAGGTCCTCGAAAAGCTCAACGTCGACGGTCGTGTCGGCGTCGGGGCACAACGCGACGTTGTCACCACGCAGCACCACCGCGTTCGACACCTCGATGGCCCGCCTGGCGAAATGTGCCGCCTTGTGCAGCTTCGGCAGCGCCTCCTCGATCGTGTCATCGGGCCACAGCAGATCGATGACCTGCTCGCGGTGCAGGCGCCTGCCGGGCGCGATGGCGAGCACCTTCACCAGCGCCGCCGCGTGCCGGCGCGTCCAGCTGCTCGCGGCGACCGGGACGGCGTCGACCGTTACCTCGAATCGACCGAGCAGTGTGATGCGGACCGCCGGCATGTCACGGGCACCTCCCGTCGCCTCACCGGTCGCCGCACCCGGTTCGATTCTGCGCGCGCTGCCGCGTTGTCGCCGAATTCGACTGTATGTCTGTGCGACGCCAACTCAACAGCCGTGGTGTCGAACTCGGCGACAACAGGTGCAGGTGGGTACGCTCTGCCGCGTGCCGGTGTTCCGGATCACCGAGGCAGCCAAGCTGCTCGGGGTGAGTGATGACACCGTGCGGCGATGGCTGGATAGCGGCCACCTACCCGTCGGACGTGATGAGTCCCGCCGGATGGCGATCGATGGAGCGGCACTGGCCGCCTTCGCTCGCGAACATGCCCATGTCGTGCCCGACCCCACATCCCACGCAGGGCGCTCCGCTAGTAACCGATTCGTCGGGCTGGTCACCAACGTCATCACAGGCACCGTGATGACCCAGGTCGAGCTCCAGTGCGGACCGCACCGCGTGGTCTCGCTGATCAGCGCCGAGGCTGCCGGCGAGCTCGGCCTGGTGCCCGGTTCATTGGCTGTCGCCGTCGTGGCACCCACTCACGTCGTCATCGAGACGCCCGGTGACCGATCTTGATCGGCGTCGATCAAGATCGGTCAGTGTGGCACTCGGTCATTCCGCCATACGGTTGCCGGTGGTGGGGTCGAGGATGAGCTTGCCGTTGTCGCTGTGACGGAAGTCGAGCATGGGGTCCAGTGGTCCTGCGAGGGCATCGAAGGAGCCGCCGCCGATGCGAGTGCCGGACAGCCAGTTGTCACTAACGAAACTACTGAGGTTGTCGTTCATCATTCTGTCATCCCCTGAAATTATCCCCTTGGTGCGGGATCGGTGTTACGTTCAGCAGCCCACCGGTTGCCGCGTGGCCGGCGGTAATCGAGCATATTTTCGTGCGGGTTAACAAGGGACGTATAACGCAAGTGGTGAGGAACAAGAAGTAATGGTGATCCGCCTTTGCGGGATAATTCCGAGTGTGCCTTCCCGTAGGAGGATGAGATCATGCGTTCCACCGCTGTACGGCTAGAGCAGTGGGTCGCGGCCAGAGTCCGAGAGAACCGGCCGCGCACGTGGGCAACGAGGCAGGGCCTCCAGCTGAGCAAGTACCGGTACCGCGCCGACCACGCCTGCGACCCCGGTCGCTCCGGGCTGGCCACGGCGCCGCAGCACGGTGGCTCGGGCGGCTGTGACCTGCTGGGCAGCTCTGCTGAGGGCATGACCCTCAATGAGCTTGAGAGGTACCTCGCTAATGCCCTGACTCGCGCCGAGATCATGGACTATCTCAGCCAGACCTATGGGGCGGTGTTCGCCGGAGACCTGATCAAACACCTCCCGCAACCCGGGTGACGGGGAGCGAAGTCAGAGTGCAGCCTGCTGATCAGCCGGGAACTCGCAGCAGGTAATCGCCGATGTCGTCGTCCCAGTTCATGGCGATCAGGTCGCGCGCGCGGGCCGCCTTGGCAAAAGACAGGAAGTTGTTGAAGCCGTAACGCTTCTCGCTGAAATCGGGAATGCGCTTGCGCAGCTGGTTTTTCAGCCCGCTGAGCTGGGGCGGCGCGCCCGACGCCTGCAGCGCCCGCACGACGTCGACCAGCAGCCGGAAGGCGTCGTCGTCGGCCGAGCCGTCCTCGGGAAAGCCCACCTCAGGGTCACCTTGCGCCGACCCTGGGCGCAGCTGCACGACACGCCGGTTCTCGAGGTGGCGCATCAGCTCGCCGAACCCGCGAAATCCCTGGTCTGCTTCGTCGAAGGTGGGGTCCTTGCGCAGGATCGCCCGCTTGAGCGTCGAGGCGTGCACGGGTCCGTCGACATGGCGCTGCAGGCCCGACAGGGTGCGCGCCACGAGCAGGCCCATGTCGTGTTCCTCGCCTGCGGCCTCCGCATCGGCGACCGGAACGTCGGCAACCGGAACGTCGGCAACCGGAACGTCGGCGCCTGGGACGTCGGCAACCACCCGGCTGGACTGGCGGGCGGCCCCTTTGCTTCGCCTCGGCGCCTGCGCCGACTCCACGCCAGGCAGGCGGTCATAGAACAGGAACTCGTCGCAGGCGCGCGGCAACAAGGCCGACGTCGAGGACTGCACGCCGATGCCGATGACTCGCTTATCGAGCTCACGCAGTTTGTGCACGAGCGGAGTGAAGTCGGAGTCGCCGGTAGCGATGGCGAAGGTCGTGACGAAACCGCGCTCGTAGGCCAGCTCGATGGCATCGACGGCCATCTTGATATCCGCCGCATTCTTGCGCGACGCCCCGATGAGCTGGGGAATCTCGATGAGCTCGACCTGCGCGCGGGCGAGCAGCCGGCGGTCGGTGTCGAAATAGGACCAGTCGGCGTAGGCGCGGCGCACCACCACACGCCCTCGCTCGGCCAGCGCGTCGGCCACCGGATCGAAATCGAACGGCGAGACGCCCAATCCGTCGCGCGCTCCGATCGCGAGGTTTTCGTAGTCGAGGAACAGGGCGATGCGTTCGTCGTCGTTTGCCATTGCACACGCTCCCAGAGCTGGTTGGAGCCGCAGCGTACGGGCTCAACCGCGGCCGGACACCCACCAGGTCGCGACGTGTTATCCGGCGGACTGCGGGTATTATTCACATGACATTAGTTATTTGTGAGCGGACTATATAGACGTTTGTCGCTGGACTTATTGGAAGCCGCACAGTAACGCGAGGTGCCGTAACCGCGATGTCAGATAAGACATGGTCAACTCGGCTGTCAACATAACCGCTGTAGAGGTCCGGCAGCTGGTCAAGCGCTACCCGAAGGCGCAGACCGATGCGGTCGACCGGCTCAGTTTCGCGGTCGTCCGCGGGGAGATCTTCGGGCTGCTCGGGCCGAACGGGGCCGGCAAGTCCACCACGATCGGGGTGTTGACCACCCGGGTGCGGCCGACCGCGGGGCACGCACTGATCGCGGGCGTGGACGTGGTGGCGGCACCGCAGACGGTGCGGAGCCTGCTGGGCGTGGTCCCACAACGCAACAATCTGGATCGGTCGCTGTCGGTCCGGCAGAACCTCCTGTTCCACGCCGCGTACCACGGCGTACCCAAGGCTGTCCGCATCCGGCGGGCCGATGCGCTGCTGGAGCAGTTCGCGCTGACCGACCGCGCCAACGACAAGCCGGAGTACTTCTCCGGCGGGCAGAACCAGCGGATGATGATCGCCCGGGCGCTGATGCACGACCCGACCGTGCTGTTTTTGGACGAACCCACCACCGGCCTGGACCCGGCCGCCCGGCTGTTCGTCTGGGACCGCATCCGCGAGCTGCGCGAGGCCGGTGTGACGATCGTGCTGACCACGCATGACATGGATGAGGCGGCCGCCCTCGCCGACCGGGTCGGCATCGTCGATTCCGGCCGGTTGCTGGCGCTGGACAGCCCGATGTCCCTGGTCCGCGGGCTGACCGCCGGGGCCACGCTGGAGGTTGCCGTCGAGCCTGCCGGTGAGACCGGCATGGCCCGGCTACTCGACCGGCTGGGTGCGCTGGCCGGGGTGCAGCGCTGCGTGCAGGTCGACAGCGCCGGGGCCGTGCGCACCATTCGGTTGCATCTCACCGGCGACGCGGGGCCGCTGGTGGCTCGGGTCGCCGCCGCGATCGTCGAGCTCGGCGGCCGGCTGATCGGAGTGGAGATCAGGGAATCTAGCCTGGAGGACGTGTTCATCGAGCTGACCGGCAGGAGACTGCGATGACGGCCACCACCGCTGAGGTACGCACCGAGCCTGCCGCTGAGGTGCGGGGGCCGTCCTGGACGCTGATGGCGCGCTCGTTCGGCTCTGTACTGCGCCGCGACGTGGTCGTCACCGGCAAGGATCTGGTGGCCTTCCTGGCTCAGGTGCTCCTGCAGCCGGTGTTCTTCCTGTTCGTGTTCGGCAAGCTGCTGACCGGCCTCGGCTACACCAGCCACAACTACGCCAGCCTGCTGTTTCCTGGCCTGGTCGCGCTGACCGTGGCCGTCACCGCGATCCAGGCCACGGCGTTCCCGCTGGTCGCCGAGTTCGGCTGGACCAAGGAGATCGAGGATCGGCTGCTGGCCCCGCTGCCGCTGTGGGCGGTGGCGGCGGAGAAGTTGCTGTTCGCGTCGTTGCGGGCGATCGTCGCCGCGGCGGTGATGTTCCCGATCGGAATCGGCGTGCTCGGCGCGGTGCCGTACCGGGCCGCAGGGATGGGACTGCTGGTCACGGTGGCCTTGCTCGGCAGCTTCGTCGGCGCGTGCATCGGCATGACAGTCGGCACCTTCGTGCCCCCCACCAAAATCAACATCGCCTTCGCGCTGATCTTCACGCCGCTGCTGTTCACCGGCGCCACCCAATACCCGTGGCCGTCGCTGGCAGGCCTGCGCTGGTTCCAGGTGGTGACCGCGGCCAACCCGATCACCTATGTCAGTGAGGGCATGAGGGCCGCGCTGGTACCCGGCATCCCGCACATCCCGGGTTGGATCTGCATCCTGGCGCTGCTGGTCTCGCTGGTCGTCTTCGGCACCCTCGGCATGGTCGGCTTCCGGCGCCGGGCCATCGACTAACCGGCGGGAACGGATCGAAGCAGGTCCACGCGGTCGATTTCGTTGCCGAGGTCGCTGCGCGCGGTCACTCGCAGGGAGGCGGTGCCGCCTGGCGCCGCGGGGTGTACCGCGACGCTGAGGTAGGCGTAGTCGAGGTAGCGGGCTTGTGACCAGTCCACGGTCTCCGGGGTTCTCGTCCCCGCTGGACCCGCCAGGTAGCTACGTACCACTGTGCCACTGTCGGGGTTGGGGCCGCCGCGGTAGCGGTCACCCTCGCCGGGTTGCCAGCCGTACCGCGGGCGGCCACCGGAACCGACGCAGATGTAGGTGGTGCCGTCGTTGGCCGGCCAGACGGTGGATCGGTCGGACGCCTGCATGGTGGACCGGCCGGCGCGGATCGGATTGGTCCGCTCGTACTGATGGTTGTGACCCTGCACGACCAGGTCGACGGAGAACCGGTCGAACAGTGGCGCCAACGCTGCCCGCACGCCGCCGTCGGAGGCGTGCTTGCTGCTGGTGGCGAACGCGCAGTGGTGGAAGAAGGCGACGATGAAGTGGATGGCGGGATCCGCCCGGAATTTGGTCAGGGTGTCGGTCAG
>DATFDO010000022.1:0-4859 GCA_035252045.1 Pseudonocardiaceae bacterium | reverse complement strand
ACAAGGCGGGAGCGATCCGCGGACAACTCGACTAAGCGGGGGTTTGAGCAGCGCCTGAACGGCCGGTGGCGATAGCGGTTGCAGACCGCTGGATTACCGCTACCGGCCGTTCGGATGCTTCCGGACGTGCGGCAGGAATCGAGGTGCGGACGCCGATGAGTTCCGCCCTGATGGGCCGTCTACCCGACGACCGCGTCCCACACCGCACGGAGACCTTCGATGACCGCTATCACCGCCCCTGTCACCTCGCCGCGCGCCGCGAACGTTGGCCTGTGGACGCTGCACGTTCTCCTTGCGGCCGTCTACGCCTTTTCGGCGTCCGGCAAGCTCACCGCGCAGGCACAGAATGTTGCCGGGTTCGAAGCGATGGGCCTCGGCACCACCGGGATGTATCTCATCGGCGCGCTGGAGCTGGCCGGAGCGATCGCGATGTTCGTCCCACGGCTTGCCGGGCTGGCGGCGCTGTGCTTCGTCGTGTTGATGGTCGGCGCGGTGACGATCACCTGGACCATGATCGGCGGGATGCTCATCGTGCTCCCGGCCGCCGTCGGCGTTCTGGCCGCAGTGGTCGCCTGGGCCCGGCGCGACAGCACCCGCCACCTGATCGCCAGCATGACGCACCGCCGTGGCGTCGAACTCGGCGACAACGGAGGCGAAGATCTACGGGATATAGCCTAATCTTTCCCGGGCGACAGCCGGACCAGCATTCCCTCGCAGCTACGCACCACGACGCGCGCTCGGTCACTTGCGGCGCGATCGGACAGCGGACTCTCGGCGCGGCGCTGCCAGCGGGCCAGCGCGGCGGTCACCGCTTCGCGCAGTTGGCCGGAATCCGCGTCCGGCCCGAGCCCGAGCCGGTTGGGGATCGCTGCGCCGTGTGCACCGAGCAGCCGCTCCGCATCAGAACGGGCCTCCGGCGGCAACGCGACGTGGGGAGCACGCAGCTCGGCAAGCAGCCGCAACTCGCGGAACTCGTGCGCACCGGCCAGTATGCGCTCGACGTCACCCGCCAAGTGGTGAGCTTCTGGACGAGGTTGTTCCCGCAGGATGCGCTCGACCAATAGCAGCGCCGAGCGGGCCTTGAGCACGTCACGGCGTTCGGTGAACTGAGTGGCCAGCACGGTGCGCAGTTCGTCGAGGCCGCTGCGACGCACCAGCTCCTCGGCTAACCCAGCCGGCTCACGATGGCCCTGGCGGATCAGCGTGGTCGCCAGCCGCAACCCGAACAGCCCGAACCGCTCTACCAACGCGCTGCGCATCTGGGCCGGCAACGTGGGGTGCTCCTGCGCGGCGAACCGGTCCGCCGACAGCAGCAGCGAATCCAGCTCGGGCCGTGGCATCTGGGCCAACTCATTGAGCGCGCTGAATTCCGCCTGCCGCAGCGTCCGAGCGGTCTGGGCGAGCAGACCGGTCACCGCCACCACCGTCTGACACAGCCGGCGAAGCTTCGGCTCAGAGCGGTAGCGGCGGGCGACCTGCCGCGCCGATACCATCGCATCCAGGCGACCGGCTCCGATCTCATCGGCCCGGGACAGCACCGCCACTGTGTTGACCACCGCGGCGGGAGCGCCGCCCTGGTCGTAGAACGATTCCAGGAACCGCACGTCGGTCGCGTGCAGGTGACGCATCAGATAGATGACGGCGTCAGCTTCGGACGGCTGATCGTCGGGCGCCAGCAGTGCGACGGATCGAGCGGAGACATGCGTCGACAGCGACGCGATACCCGGCGTGTCGATCAGCGTGGTGGTCCGCAAGCTGCGCGACGGCCAGTCGACCAGCAATCGATCGACGTCGTCGGGTGCGCTACCCCGAAGATCGAACTCCAAGCGGCCATCGGTCCGGGTCAGTGGCAGCTGGCGAGGCGATCCCGCGCGGGGGATCAGGGTGATGCGCGGGCTTGCGGCGTCCCGATACCACGTGACGACCCGAGTGCACTCCCCGGCGTCGGTCGGGGCGATCTGCTCTCCCACCAGCGCGTTGAGCAGCGTAGACTTGCCGGCTTTGACCTTGCCGGCGATGGCCACCCGAAGCGGCTCGTCGAGCCGATCGATCTGATCTCGCAGCTGGGCCGCCGTACTGGCGTTGTCGCGGTACACCTCCAGTGACCGGCGCAACACCGCCCGCACCGCGGCACCGATCCTGGGCGTCGCCTGGCTCGGCGAGTTCACGACCCGGATCCCGGATTTGTCATCAGGGCGCGCGCCTGCTCGCGCAGCGTGTCGAGCTGCGCCAGCTCGGCCTTGACCCGCTGGATCCGCTGCTGGCGGCCGGACGCCTCCGTGGTGGCGGCCTTCTCCGCGGCCTGGATTGATTCCGATAATGATCGGTGCAGCTCGGTGGCCACGTCGGTGAAATGGTCTCGCAGCAGCCGTTGGACCTCGCGCAAGCGATCTCGCAGTTCTTTGCTGACGTGGAAGCTGGCGTCGTCGACCTGTTTGCGCAACGCCATCTGAGCCTCTGCTTGATGCCGTTTGAGCCGGCTGTGCTTGTCCTCGCGTAGCGTCCTGCCCCCGAGTAGCACCCCGGCAGCCAGCGAAATGGGATTGAGTAGGGACATTCCAGCGAGAGTGGTCAACATGCCGAACATCAACATGCCACCATAGGAGCCGCGCATTCCGGTGAGCAGCTTGCCGAACAGCTTGGGGTCGTCGGCCTTGGGTGCCACCAGCTCAGGTACCGCGTCCAAGGCGGTCGCCGTGTCTCCCAGCCGGAGTTCGGGAAGTAGCTCACCGCCATCTTCGGCGAAGTGCTCGGCGACCTGGTGGGCAACCCACTGTGCACGCTGGTTGGCCCACACGAAATTGTCCGAGGTGGCCGCGGCGAGCTGCTCGGTGAGCCACTCGGTGAATTGCTCCCAGATCGTGCTCGGGTCGGCCTGCTCCAGGGCCGCCTCGCCATTGCGGAGCACCTGGCGTAACCGGTCCCGCAGGTCGTGTTCGATGTCGGCGTACAGGTCCGCGATCCCATCGCTGAGGGTTTGTTGCCATCGCGATGAACGCAGCTGCAAATCGTCTGCACGAGCCCGGGCGGCTTTCAGCTCGGCCATCAGCGCCAAGTTGTCCTCGGGATTCTGGAGCGCCTGTAGCTCGGCGCGTAACGACACCGCGAGGTGGTCGGTGACCGTGAAGACGTCGTGCGCCACGCTGCGCCGGCTCAACCGGTCGGCATTGGCCACCGCACCCAGCAGATACGCCACCAGCGCCGGGAACCCGGACTCTTCATGCAGCTGCTTGTCGTCGGTGTGGATCGCGTGCAGGCGCAGCGTCGAGGACACCGGGAGCAAGTCCGCCGCCACCTTAGCGCCCGCGAGGTGGACTCGGTCCAGCTCGGCGATGCGGCGCCACTGCGGGTAGAGGTCGGTTTTGGTGAGCACGCAGGCGACGTTGGGACACAGCTTCATCGCCTGCCGCAAGAAGTTGATCTCTGGCTCAGAGTACTCCTGGGAGGAGTCGGAGACCAGGAGCACGGCGTCGGCTGTCGGCAGTGCTGCCACGGTGCTCGTGGTGTGCACCGAACTCAAGCCACCGACGCCGGTGGTGTCGACCAAGACCAACCCATCGGCCAGGATCTGCCGGGGAACGCCGACCTCGGCCCGCAACAAGCCTTGCCGATTGGCGGGATTACCCGCTTCGGACACATGCGCGGCGAGCTCGGGCAGTGGTACCTCGACCCGCGTCACGTTGTCGTCATCGTCGCTGCTGCTGCCGGTGCTGCGTACCAACGTCGCGACAGGTGTCTTGGAGTAATGGACCTCGGTGGGTACCGCGGTGGAGATGTCGTCGTCCACCGGGCAGACCGGGGCGTCGACGAGGGCGTTGACGAGCAGGCTCTTGCCTTGCTTGAACTCGCCGATCACAAGTACCCGCACGGTGGGATCGAGCAGGCGCCGGCGGGTGTGCCGCAGCCGCTGCGCCAGGTCCTTCCGGTCGCCCGCCTCGGTCAGGCCGATCGCTGCGTCGACGACGTCCAGGCCGGCCGGCCCTGCTGTGCTCACTGATTGCCCTCTCTGGATGCGGTCATGCAACCAGCCTGGTGCTTGGCCCTCCGGAGGCTACTCCCACGGACTGGGCGTGACGGTCAGCCCTGAGGGATTGACCGGGTCGGCGATGGGGCGGGTTCCGGGCGCCATCTCCGGGGCCCATAAGGTCCCGCCAGGTCGGTACTGGGGTTGCCTAGTGCTGACAGTCACTCACCGTGTCGCTAACGGTGCGCGTTGTGTCGGCGATAGGCAGGCCAGGCCCGTCGGCTCACGCGTGGTTCACATGTCTGCGGGCGGTCGGGATGAGGAGGGTATGGCCGATGGGCTACTGGCTGGGGATTGACGTAGGTAGCACGGTCACGGCGGCGGCGGTGTGTCGGGCAGCGGGGCCGGCTGAGGCGGTGACGCTAGGTGGCAACTCGGTGGTGGTGCCCTCGGTGGTGGATCTGGGTGAGCCTGGCCGGCTGGTGGTCGGCGAGGTTGCGCAACAGCGGGCGGTGACCGACCCGGATCGGGTGGTACGTGCTTTCACCGGACGCATCGGTGATGAGGTGCCGCTGGTCATCGGCGGGCAGACCTACACCGCGGCGCAGCTCACCGCGATGCTGGCCAGTTGGGTGGTCGACCAGGTCGCCGCCAAGCAGGGCGGCCCAGCCGACGCCATCGTCATGACGCACCCGGCCACCTGGGGCGACTACAAGCGTTCGGTGCTGGCCGCGGCGCTGACCGCCGCAGGGTTGGCACAGGTGCGGTTGTGCCCTGAGCCGGAAGCCGCCGCTGCCGGCTGCGCCGGACCCGGACGCACCACCCTGGCGATCTACGACCTGGGTGGCACCACCTTCGACGCCACCGTGATCCAGGCCACCGGAGATGGTGAGTT
>DATFDO010000021.1:0-9759 GCA_035252045.1 Pseudonocardiaceae bacterium | reverse complement strand
CTCACCCCGGGCGGTGCGGCGGATTTCGGCTGGTATGCCTACAGCCCACTCACCAGTGCCGCGCACTCCCCAGCTGTCGGCGGAGACCTATGGATCATGGGCTTGGTGGTGTCTGGCCTGGGTACCATCCTGGCCGCGGTCAATATGATCACCACGATCATCTGCCTGCGGGCGCCGGGCATGACCATGTGGCGGATGCCGATCTTTACCTGGAACATCCTGTTCACATCCCTGCTGGTGTTGCTCGCCTTCCCGATCCTGACCGCGGCGCTGCTGGGCTTGGAGGCTGACCGCCAGCTCGGGGCGCACGTGTTCGATGCGGCCAACGGTGGGGCCGTGCTCTGGCAGCATCTGTTCTGGTTCTTCGGGCATCCGGAGGTCTACATCGTCGCGCTGCCGTTCTTCGGCATCGTGACGGAGATCTTCCCGGTATTCAGCCGCAAACCACTGTTCGGCTATAAGACCATGGTTTACGCCACCATTTCGATCACAGTTCTGTCGATGCTGGTGTGGGCACACCACATGTTCGCCACCGGTGCCGTGCTGCTGCCGTTCTTCTCGTTCACCACCTTCCTCATCGCCATACCCACCGGCATCAAGTTCTTCAACTGGATCGGCACCATGTGGCGAGGGCAGCTGACCTTCGAGACCCCCATGCTGTTCTCGATCGGCTTTTTGTTCACGTTCCTGCTCGGCGGGCTGACCGGGGTGCTGCTGGCCTCCCCGGCGCTTGACTTCAATCTCGAGGACACCTATTTCGTGGTGGCACACTTCCACTACGTGCTCTACGGCACGATCGTGTTCGCCACCTTCGCCGGGCTCTACTTCTGGTTCCCGAAAATCACCGGCCGGATGCTCGACGAGGCGTGGGGCAAGTTCCACTTCTGGACCACGTTCATCGGGTTCCACCTGACGTTTCTGGTGATGCACTGGTTGGGCGCCGCGGGCATGCCCCGCCGCTACGCCAATTACCTGCCCTCAGACGGGTTCACCACGTTGAGCATGATCTCCTCGATGGGCGCGTTCCTGCTGGGTGCTTCCACACTGCCGTTCTTGTGGAATGTGTTCCGCAGCTTGCGTTACGGCGAGCGGGTCACGGTCGACGACCCCTGGGGATACGGCAACTCGCTGGAATGGGCCACCTCCTGCCCGCCGCCCCGGCATAACTTCACCGAACTACCCCGCATCCGCTCCGAGCGACCCGCGTTCGAACTGCACTACCCCGAGATGTCGCGTCGGATGCGCAAAGAGGCTTATGTCAACCCGTCGATCGGTCAGAAGGTATACGGCACACCCTCTTCGATCGACAAGCGGCAGCGGGCACACCACGAGACCGGTACTGACACCGACGCGACCGATGACCCCCGTGATCAGTGATGGGAACGTCCGATCAAGCGGCCTCAGTGCTCGCGGGGGGCTGATCCGTTGCCTTCGCCGCCGTCGCGAGCGGCTTGCATGGTCGCTGCGCCGCCGTCCCGGGCAGCCTCCAGAGCTGCCGTCTCATCTGGTGGGTCGGGCCGGTACAACGAACCGGGCAGCGGCTTGCCGGCCAGCCCCAGCTGGTTCATCCGCTGTGGCACCGTTGCCCCCTGGTAGTGCAGCGGGATCGGGTGACCGTGGGAGTCCACGCCACCGAGTGGTTGGTGCACCTCGATGAACTCACCGTGCGGCAGCCGCTTGATGATGCCGGTCTCGATCCCGTGATCAAGCAGTTGCCGGTCGTAACGCTGCAGGCCGATGCAGATCCGGTAGGTCACGTAGAAGGCCAGCGGTGGTAGCAGTAGCAGCGCGATGCGCGCTAGCCAGATGAACGCGTTGATCGACAGATGCAAGATGAAGGCGATGACATCGTTGCCGCCGGAAATGAGCAGTACCAGGAAGAAGGTGATGGCCATCATGCCCAGCGAGGTGCGCACCGGAGCGTCGCGGGGGCGCTGCAGCAGGTTGTGGGTGGCCTCGCGGCCGGTGAGCTTGCGTTCCAGCGCCGGGTAGAACATCAATAGCATGGTCATGATCCCGGGGATCAGCACCACGGCCCAGAACACCGGCGGGATGTCGTAACGGCCGAAGAGGAAGATCTCCCACGGTGGGAACAGTCGCAGCAGGCCCTCGGTGAAGCCCATGTACCAATCCGGCTGCGACCCGGCCGAGACCTGCGCCGGATCGTAAGGCCCGTAGTTCCAGATCGGGTTGATCTGGAACAGCCCGGACATGATGGCCAGCACCCCGACGTTGGTGATGAAGAAACCGGTGGACTTCAAGGCGAACGTGGGAAGAATGCGGACCCCGATGACGTTGCGCTCGGTCTTGCCGGGACCGGGGAACTGGGTGTGCTTCTGATACCAGACCAGTGCCAGGTGCACGCCGATCAGCGCCGCCAGCAACCCCGGGATCAGCAGCACATGGGCGATGTACAGGCGCGGGTTGATCACGCCTGGGCCTGGGTACTCGCCGCCCCACAACAGCCACTGCAGCCAGGTGCCGATCACCGGGATGGACATCACGATGCCGGATCCGATCCGCAGGCCGGTGCCCGAGAGCAGGTCGTCGGGCAGGGAGTAGCCGATGAAGCCTTCCAGGATGCCCAGGATCAGCAGCCCCACCCCCAGCGCCCAGGTGGTCTCTCGGGGCTTGCGGAACGCTCCGGTGAAGAACGTGCGGAACATGTGCACCGTCATCGCCGCGACGAACACCAGCGCGGCCCAGTGGTGGATCTGCCGGATGAACAGGCCGCCGCGCACGTCGAAGGACAGGTCCAGCGTGCTCTCATACGCCTTGGACATCTCTATCCCGCGCAGCGGGACGTAGGAGCCGTGATACTTGACCTCCGCCAACGACGGGTCGAAGTACAGCGCCAGGTAGGTGCCCGACAGCAGCAGCACGATGAAGCTGTAGAGCGCGATCTCCCCGAGCATGAACGACCAGTGGCTCGGGAAGACCTTGTTGATCTGACGCCGCAGCCCGGCCGCGAGATGAAACCGTTGATCCAGCTCGTCGGCAGCCTCGGCCGCCCTGGCCGGCAGGTCTGGTTTGCCCATAGATCCTCCCCACCTGGAGCCGCTGTCACGCGGCGCCGGGTTACCCAGGTACGGCCAGAACGAATCAGCCTCTTCGAGGCGGATGCCCTCGGCTCGACATCCACGTTTGCGCCGGTAGCGACGCGGGCACCGGTACCGCGCACCGCACCGGAAAGGAGTCAGCAGATGGCGAACACCGCGTTGCACGACGACGAACTGTGGGCGGAGTTCCACCGCGTGGTGAACATGTCGTCGCGCGAACTCGCTGATTGGCTGCGCACCTGGTCGGCAGGCCCGCAGACCGAACGCGTCCCCGAGCGTGCCGGCACCCCGACCGGGCAGCAGGTGTTGCACCTGCTCGGCAAGCGCCGGACCGATCTCAACGCCCACGACTTACAGGTGATGCGTCGGGTGGTCCGGCGCGTGCACGCTGAACGCCGAGGCGATCGGGAGGCCATCGCCGGCTCGAGCGGTTGGCGACACCGCCTGATGTCGCTGGGCCACGACCCCCTCAAGCCGGCCTGACGCCGGCGGCCGTCATGACGGCCGCTCGCCGCGATCCACCATCGGCTCGCGGGTGGTGAGCTGCGGATCATCGTCAGCCGGCGGCTCCGGGTCCTTCCATTCCTCGGCGTGGGTCGGGCCGGTGCCACGGATCATGCCCTCGACGTCGCGTGCCAGGGCGTCGTCCTGACGCGCGCCGTGCTTGTCGCTGCCTCGCTGCACGGATTCCTCCTTCGCTATGACGGGGTGGTGCAGCGTGGCATCACCCGCTGCGTCGACGGTCTTGTCGTCGGCTCCCCTGTTCGTGTAGCTGCTTGGCCAGCGCCTTTCACCGCAAGCGCACCTCAGGCGGTCCCCGTCGCGGTCGCGGCTGACGTCCAGGACACCGAGGCGACCCATGCCCTGATGGGTGGCCAGTTCACGCACTATCTCGGGTAGCACGAAGATCCTCCTCACCGGTGCATCGTGTCCGCCGGACCGCTACCGGGTACCCGCGATCGGCCTGACCTATCCGGCCTCCACTCCAGCGCGCAGAACAAAGCACCGCACCGGCGGTGGAGTCGCCGGTGCGGTGCTTTTCGGTGCTGTGCTGACCGTGACGGTCGCCGCGATCAGATCGCGCGGGTCATCATCTTGCCCAGCGCGATCCCGGCCAGCGCTGTGATGACTGCGCCCAGGCCGTAGAAATACCCGAGTTGTTCGGCCACCTGCAGCGTCTGCGCGCCCACCGGTGTGCCAATGGGTGCCGCTAGGCCACCACCCACTTGCCACAGTTGGCTGATCACCGGCCCGACGATGAACCAGATACCGCCGATAAGAGCCAGCCAGGCGCCGAGACCGCCGCTGGCGCGATTGGCGCTCGGCCCGAGAATCAGGCCACCAAGAAATACCGCGATACCGGGCAGAACGCTCAGCCACAGCCGATCGTAAGTGAAGAACCACGGGGTGGTCACGCCGAAGGCGTAACCGAAGTACGGCCCGATGAACGGGATGATGGCGCCCCAGATACCGAGCAGTACCAGTAAGAAGCCACTCGTGGCGCCACGGCTGCGCTGCATCGCTAGGCCTGACCCATTGCGGGCGTACGCGCCACCACCTACTGAAGGCTTTGTCGTCGACATGGCACTCTCCTCATCAGGCCCTGGAGAGAACGATTCGGTGAGTTCCTTCCGGCAGGCCCGATTGCTTTCCGGATCAATCAGTATCGATCGGTTACCCACGCCTTCGCGAGTCAAACTGACCGATACCACCAGATCGGAGCTACCGCTGCCGGCTAGCTACCCATCGGTGAGCACACCACTGCGTCGGGCTCGGTTGACGCGGAAGCTCAGTTTTCTTCCAGAGAAAGTGTCACCTGCTCGCCATCGAGGCGCATATAGCCGATCGAGAGATCCTGCCCTACGTCCAGGACGAAGTCGCCGCCGCGCTTGCTGACGAGCAGCGCCCAGTCCCATCCCGGCGCCCAGATGATGTCTCCGCCGACGATCCTGCTCAGGTGCTGCCGGAGGGGATAGTCACCGCGCTCGGCCGACTCCACGATGCGGGTGTACCCATCCGGACCGATGGCTAGGGCATACGGGCCGTCGATGCCTGCCTGGCGCGGCACATCGGTTGCTTGGCCACGGCATGCGGGTACGCGTTGACGTCCTGCCCCAGGACTAATGAGGGATGCTCGAGCTCGATCCACTCTCAGAAATCTCCGCCTGCACTTCGCTGACGTACCCCTGAGGGTCCTTGTCGTCGGTATCGATGCCCCGGGCACCGGCATGGTTGGCTTTGAACTCGTTGAATTGGCGCCCCAGGTCCTCGCGCACACTGAGTGAGGTGTTTCTCCGGAAGTCGGCGAGGGCGTCGTCTTCCTCCTCGGCCATGTGGTCGCTGTTGGCCCGGCGGGCCCGCCACACCCCGTCCCACCACTTCGGGCTGCCGATCGGGTGGCGGGCTGCTTCCCGCACGCCATCCCGGATGTCGTTGTGGTCACCGATCGCGTCGACGGTTTCATCCTCGGCGTCGTCGCCGCGGCGAAGCAATTGCGGATAGAAGATCGTTTCTTCGGCGGCTGCGTGTACCTCGAGCAGGTCGGCCAGAGGTGTCCACACCGTACGCAGCGCGTCAGGGCCGTCCGCATCGTCGAGCGCGGCGAACTGCCGCCGGAAGGTGTCGTGGTCGTCGAGGATCAGCTGGGTGATGTCCGGCATATGAGTCCGCTCCTGTCATCCGCGGTAGCGAGATGTCCTAGCTGGTGGATCCCCGAGCGCGTCGGCCTCGCTCAGGCTGTGCATGACAGCGCTCGGGCGTCGAAAGAGTCCTTGTCCAAACTGCGCAACGCCCCTACCAGATCGTCGCCTGCACCGTGGTTCTCGGCATGGCAAGCCAGCTGATCCGGTGACTCTGGATAATCAAATTCCTTCAGGTACTTCTGTACCTCGGTGACCTGGAATCCCATGCGCGAAAACCCCCTTCCGTCTTTAGCCCTTATCCTTTGACCCCCGCATCCGACATGGAGACATATCGGGCTCGTGAGTGGCCCGCGCGGTCCGATATGTCTCCATGTCGGGAGAGGGCTGTTGGGATTGGGCTACCCGGCGTGGTTGGGGGTGAAACGCGGTTGCGGGGTGGGGGACGGTGGCCCGCAACGGGCGCACTGTTGCTGTCGCCCAATGGACGATACTCGCCCAGCGCTGGAAATCCGGCGAGCACATCGCCACCTCGTGCGTCATCGCTGCGATCGACCCGCAGACCGCGTTGCTCGAGCTACTCGACCCGCTTTCTGGGGCAGGGCGGCGCAACTGCACGCCACCCACCGCACTAACGCCGTGCAGATGCTGGTCCTCTGGCCCCGACAGGGAGACATATCGGGCTCGTTGAGGCCAGCTTTACGCCGATATGTCTCCATGTCGGGGCGGCGGAGTGCACACTCGGGGAGTGACGAGTGTTGGGGTGCGGAGCCGGCTTAGCGGGTGGCGCTACGCGCTGCTCACCACAAACCCGCCGGACGGTCCGATTGACGCGGTGACCCGCTGGATCGTGGTGTCCCGGGCCGCTGTGCTGCCCATGACGCTGGTCGCCGGGGCGGTGGCCGGGCTGCTGGCTGCTCGCGCGCCTGGCGTGGACTGGCGCTTGCTCGCCCTGGCCGTCATCGGGATCACGCTGGCACATCTGGCGAACAACTTGATGAACGACCTGTACGACACCACTGCCGGCTCGGACACCGCGAACTACCCGCGGGCGCTGTATGCTCCGCACCCGATCCTGTCCGGCCTGGTCACCCGCCGCGCATTGATCGCCTCGGTGCTGCTGGTCAACGGTGCCGACCTGGTAATCCTGGTCGTGCTCGCGCTGGCTCGAGGCTGGCCCGTAGTGGTGTTCGCGGTGGCCGGCTTCATCTTGTCGGTGGCCTACACCGCACCACCGTTACGGCTGAAGAAGCGCGGCCTCGGGGAGCCGGACGTGCTCGTGGTGTGGGGACCGCTGATGGTCGGCGGCACCTACTACGCGGCGGTCGGATCGATCAGCTGGCAGGTGCTGCTGGCATCACTGCCCTATGCGCTGCTGTGCACCTCGGTGCTGATGGGCAAGCACACCGACAAGATTCCCTACGACGAGCCGCTGGGTATCCGCACCCTGCCGGTGCTGCTGGGCGAGCGGCGGGCTCGGGCCGCCACACTGGCCCTGATTGCAGGCTTCTACCTGCTCATCGTGGTCTGCGTGCTGGTCGGCGCGCTGCCCTGGCCGGCGCTGTTGGCCTTCGGTGGGCTTTACCGGCTGGCTACCGTGTGGTCCTGGTTCCGCCAACCCCGCCCGCTGCAGCCACCGCGGCCGGTGCCGGTGTGGCCGCTGTGGTTCGCCGCGCTGGCGTTCGTGCACGTGCGCGTTGCCGGTGCGCTGCTGGTCCTGGGTCTCGCTGCCGCCGCCGTTGCCGGGATCTAACCCAGTCGGCGGGCTGCATGGAGTAGGAGCCCGGGATGACACGGTGGGTACACGCGATCAGACATGGCTGGGTGGTCACAGATCACGTGCCCGGACCTGATGTCGATGAGTTCGCCGACGCCGCCGAGGTCGTCGCGGCGCTGGCCAGATCACCGTCCGGCGACACGTTGCTCGCTGTGCAGCATCCACATCGCACGCCGGCCGCGCGCAGCGGCGGGTTGTCGCTGGTCGATGCGCTGCCCGCGGCCCGGCGGGCGCTGGACCGGCTGCGCGCCAGCGCGTATCGCCCGGTGGCCGACGTGGTGGCGCCATACCGGGTGCAGGGCCCCGACGGCATGGCGGTTGGGGTGTTGTGCCTGGTCGATCCGGCGGTTGTGGACTCCGGCGGGATGTCCTTCGTCCGGCACAGCGAGGAGGTCTACCCGCAGGTGGTGGCCGAACGTGCCGCGGTGCTCGCCGGGCTGGGCTGCGCGACCAGCGCAGCGATGCTCGTCCCGGTCAGCGCGGGTGAACGGCTGACCGCAGCCGCTTCGAGCAGCATCGACGTGCTGGGCGCGCCAGCGGTGTCGACCACCGACTCCGGTGGCCGGACCCATCAGTTGTGGTTGCTGGGCCCCGGAGCCGCCCAGGACGCGGTGCTCGCCGCGGTAGCCGGCAGCCCGCTGCTCGTCGCCGATGGGAATCACCGGGTGGCCGCCGCGGCGGTCAGCGAGCGGTCCGCGCTGCTCGCTCTGGTCACCGCGGGACCTGCGCTGCACATCGGCGCGATCCACCGGGCACTGGTCGGTACCGGCTTGCGGTGCGACGATCTGGCCACCGCCTGGCGCCGGGTCGGCTTGGCGGTGCGCGAGGCCCGCGGGGTTGGTCCACCGACCCAGCCCGGCTGCGTGGTGGCCCGGACCCGCGGTGGCGACTTGCTCGTCGGTCTGCCCGAGGCCGGCCCTGACGAACCCACGCCCCGGATCGATCATGCGCTGGTGGAGCGGTTGCTCATCAACGACGCGTTGGGCATCGACCCGGAGGGCTCCCAGGTGCGTGCCTTACCAGCGGGGCATCCGACCGGGCCGGACGTCGACGTCGTGGTGCAGTTGGCCTCGGTACCCTTCGCCGACGTGCTCGCCGTGCACGAACAAGGCCGGCGGATGCCGCGCAAGAGCACCTATTTCACTCCCAAGCCGCGCAGTGGCTTGCTGCTGGCCGATCTGACCAACCCTCCGGCGCTTGCCCAGCGTCGATGATCGTTCGGTATCGGGACCGACATGACGGAGTCTGTTGCCTCCTTCGCGTTGGCTGGCGGCCCCACCCACCCACGCCGCAGCCGGCCTGCACCGACCATGACATCCAGGCGACGTAGCCCGACCGATTAGGCAACACCCTCCGACGCGTCGGCTATGGCACCAGCTACGACCATGCGCCGACCGGGTCACGTCGATGCAACTGCACCTGGTCCAGGTGTCCGTCGTTGATCTCCGCGGTCATCCAGGTGCAGGTCGGCTGGCGCCGCCGGTCGGTGGGCGAGCCCGGGTTTAGCAGCCGCAAGCCAGTGGGCGCTGTCGTGTCCCACGGGATGTGGCTGTGCCCGAAGACCACGACGTCGCAGCCGGGGAAGCGGGCGGCGCACCGCTGCTCCCGGCCGCGTGCCGCTCCGGTCTCGTGCACGACAGCCAATCTCACACCGTCCAGGTCGACCGTCGCCACCTCAGGCAACCGGGCGCGTAACAATGGCCCGTCGTTGTTGCCGAACACTCCGATCAGCCGCCGGGTTCGCGCCAGCAGGGCATCCAGCAGCTCGACGCACACCCAGTCCCCGGCGTGGACGACGACGTCGGCTTCGTCGACGGCCCGCCACAGCTGCTCGGGCAGCTCCCTGGCGCGCCGCGGCACGTGGGTGTCGGCCATCAGCAGTAGCTTCATGCGGGCCTGTTCATCCGTCCGGCGATCACGCGCATCACCGACCGCGGGCTGGCGCGAAGCGATTGCAGCGACAGCTTCATGCTGATCCCCGGGACCGCGACGGCCTTGCCGGCCAGCATCGCGCGGTAGCCGTACCGGGCGACCGATGCGGCGTCCGCGGCAGTTTTGAACATCAACGCCTTGCTGGCGCTAGCGACCTGCGCGAACTCGGTCTCCGTCGGACCGGGGCACAGGACGGTGGCCGTGACGCCCGTGCCACGCAGCTCGTAGCTGAGCGCGTCCGTGAAGCTCACCACGAACGCCTTGGAGGCGTAGTAGGTCGCCATATAAGGCCCCGGCAGGAAGCCTGCGCCCGAGCCGATGTTGAGGATGCGGCCGCTCCGGCGCGCGATCA
>DATFDO010000020.1:0-3674 GCA_035252045.1 Pseudonocardiaceae bacterium | reverse complement strand
CGACCCCAGCGCGCTGCGCCAGCCGGTGAACCTTGGCGGCCAGTGGCAGACCGAGCAGGGCACCCCCCAGTTTCGCGGCACGATTTCCTACCCCAGCGGAGACGTCGAGTTTGCCTGCGATTTCCCCCCACCGATGGGCGGCAGCGGCGCGGCACCCAACCCGCTGGCCTATTGTCTGTGGGGCGGCATCGCCTGCTACGCCATGACCTACGCCACCGAAGCGGCCCGGGATGGCATCGACCTCACCGCGCTGCGGGGAACGATCACCACCGAGGTCGATCAGACGCGGTCGCTCGGTGTCACCGACAACCCCCCGGTCGAACAGGTCACCTGGTCGCTGCAGGTTGACTCGGACGCCCCTGATGAGGTCCTGCAACGGATCAAGGCCCGCGCCGATGAGCGCTGCCCTGGCGTTTACTGCATGCGCAACCCCATCACCCTGATCACCGAGTTGGCCACGCGCTAAGAGATGCTCTCCGACGTGGCCGCCGTCACGGCAGCGCGGCGCCGGACATCAGCGGAAGCACGAGGCCACCGGCGAGACCTAGGCCAAGGGACGCGGCACCTGCGGTGTATGCGGCCAGCACTGACCAGTGACCAGCTGGGATGAGGGTCTGCGATGCGGGCCTGGCGAGAAACGCTGGGGCAATCCAGCGCAGGTAGTAGAACAGGCTGGCGACGGTGTTGATCACGGCAACCACGGCGAGCCAGGTGAAACCACCGTCGATCGCGGCGGCAAAGACCTCCAGTTTGCCGAGGAACACCGCGGTGGGTGGGGTGCCGACCAGGCCGAGCAGGCACACCACCAGCACCACCGCGATACCAGGATTATTGCGGGCCAAGCCCCGATAGTCGGCGACAGTGGTGGCGCGCGGGAATTCTGCGACAACGGCGAAGGTGCCGAGATTGGTCACCGCGTAGGCAGCCAGGTAGAACAGCAACCCGGGCAGCGCAAGCTGGCTCCGGGTGGCGACCGCAACGGCCATCAGCACGTAGCCGACCTGGCTGATCGTGGAGTAGGCGAGCAGACGGCGGACGCTTGTTTGGAAGAACGCGGCGAGGTTCCCCAGCGTCATCGAAGCGGTCGCCAGGATCGCCAGCAGCAGCGGCCAGTCGACGCTCACGGCCGGCAGGCCCTGGGTAACCAGGCGGTATGCGGCAACCAGCCCGCCGATTTTGGGGATGGTGGTGACGAACGCCGCGGCCGGGATGGAGGCGCCCTCGGTAACGTCCGGGACCCAGAAGTGCGAGGGCACTCCACCGATCTTGAACAGCAGCCCACCGAACACTCCGACCAGCCCCACCGCGACGGCCGCCTTCGGGCCGGCGGGCAGGCTGTGGGCGAGCGCGGCGTAGCCGGTGGCCCGCCCGGCCCCGTAGAGGATCGTGACGCCGGTCAGCAAGACCACACCCAGCAGCGCGCCCATGAGGTAGTACTTCATCGACGCCTCGGTACCGGGGGCGTCCTTGACGAATCCGGCCAGCGCATACAGCGGGATGGACGCGAGCAGGTAGCCGGCGACCAGTAGCAACAGATCCGATGCGCCGACCAGCACGATCGCGCCGAGCGCCCCAAGTTGCAGCAGCACGTAAAACTCGGTCTCCCGGTGGTGGCCACGCACCGTCTCGATCGACAGGCAGATCACCAGCAGGGTGGCCACGAGCGCGATGATCCGGCCCGTATTGGTGGCGGTGTCTACGGCGAAGCTGCCGCCGAACACCAGCTGCGGGCCACGCCTGGCGGCCGCCACGGCGGCGACCAGACCCCAAACGCAGGCAGTTGCAGCGAGCAGGCACACGACCCACTGCTTGCGCCTGGGCAGCCAGGAACCCAGCAGCAGCCCGAGCACCGCACCGGCCAGCAAAGCCAGCTCGGGGATCAGCGCCGCGGGGTTCTCGTTCATCGGCTGACCAGGTTGATCAGGGTGCTGGAGGCAGGCTCGATCACGTCGAGCAGGAACCGGGGCGCCACGCCGATGAGTACCGCGAGCGCGAGCAGCGGCAGGACCGAGGCGGTTTCGCTGGCGCGCAGGTCATCGAAGAGGTGGTCCGATTGCCGGCTCAGCCGGCGGGCCGCGCCGGGCGCGTCTGGGAGGCGCAGCGGGCCGAGAAACACTCGCTGCAGCGCCGTAGGAACAGCCCCGCGGTGATGAGGATGCCCAGCAGCGCCATGGCCGTGGCCACCGTCGCCGAGGGTAGGCTGCCGGCGAAGATCTGGAACTCGGCGATGAACCCGGAGAAACCGGGCAGCCCGAGCGAAGCGAACGCGGCGACGGCGGTAGCTCCGGCGAACACCGGCGCGGGGCCGGCCAGGCCCGAGTAGGCAGCCATCTGGTAGCTGCGACGCCGGTCCCACAGCACTCCGGACAGCAGGAACAGCGCCCCGGTGATCAGACCGTGGCTGACCATCTGGGTGAGTGCGCCGGTAACCGCCAGCGAGCGGACCTGCACATCCCCACCGGCCAGGATGCCCGCGGCGCCCACTGCCAGGATGATGTAGCCCATATGATTGACGGAGGTGTAGGCGATCATCCGCTTGAAGTCGTCCTGGGCCAGCGCGACCAGCGCCCCGTAGAGCACTGAGACCACGCCAACGATGACCACGACTGGGGCGTAGTGCTGCCAGGTGTTGGGCAGCAGCGGCATTGCGATGCGCACGAAGCCATAGGTGCCCATCTTCAGCAGCACTCCGGCGAGGATGGCCGATCCGGCGGCGGGCGCATCGGTGTGCGCGGGCGGCAGCCAGGTGTGGAACGGCACCGTCGGGGTCTTCACCGCCAGGCCGATGCTCACCGCGAGCAGCACCAGAGCGCCGTAGGTTCCACTGCCGGCCAGCGGGTTGGCCCGGGACAGCTCGACGATGTCGAACGTGTGCGGTGTAGCGGCCAGGTACAGGCCGATGAAACCGAGCAGCAGCGCCAGGGACCCGACGAAGGTGTAGAGGAAGAACTTCAGCGCCGCCCGCGCGGCCTGGCCGTGCCCCCACCCAGCGATCACGAAGTACATCCCGACGATGGACAGGTCGAAATAGACGAGGAACAGAATCAGATCCATCGCGGTGAACAACCCGACGCTGACCGTCTGCAGGAACAGGAACAGCAGCACGAAGCTCTTCACCCGCTCGGTATGGCGCAGCGAGTGGATCGCGCAGGCTAGGAACAGCAGGGCGGTCATCGCGATCAGCGGTAGAGACAGGCCATCGAGGCCCACGTGATAGCCGACACCGACGCTCGGGATCCACCGCAGGTTCTCCTCGTAACCCACACCGCCGCCGTACCCCACCCACGCGGCGATCACCAGGGCGAAGTCCATCGCGGCCACCGCGATCCAGCTCCCCACGAATACGCGAGGCGCTGTGGTGGCCGGGACGGTGGCGAGCAGCACGGCTGCGGCCAGCGGCAGGAACACGATCAGCGAGAGCACGGCCTACCCCACGAACGCCAGCAGCAGGGCGAGCACGAGCAGCGCGGCAGCAGTCTGGGCGTAATACTGATGCAGTTGCCCGGTCTGAGGGCGGCGAGCCAGCGCACCGAGTCGGCGGGCCCCGGCCGCGATGCCGCGCACTGCCCCATCCACGGAGAACTCGGCGCGGCGCTCACTGAGCCGTGCCAGCCACCGGCCCGCGGCCGGCACGCCCATCACGACCCGATCAACCACCCGGTCGTCGAACGTGG
>DATFDO010000019.1:0-31574 GCA_035252045.1 Pseudonocardiaceae bacterium | reverse complement strand
CGCTTGCTGCACACGGCGGTCGTCCCGATCATGCCCACCGTCGTGCCGGCTGCGGGTGCCGGCTTCCTTGCGCTGGCGCTGGCCGGCAAGCTCGCCCGCAACGACATCGAGCCCGGTGAGTTGGCGGAGGTGCTGCGCGGGTTGCCGCACAACGTCACCACCGAGATGGATTTGGAGCTGTGGTCGCTGGCGGCAACAATCCGCGCCGACGCGCCCGCGGCCGCTGCACTGGACGAGGCAACCCCGGCGGTGTTGGCCCACCGCTATGCCAGCGGGGATCTTCCGCCAGTGCTCCAGCAGGGATTGGCGGAGTTTTTGAGCCGCCACGGGCACCACGCGGTGGCCGAGATCGATCTGGGCATGCCGCGATGGTCTGACGATCCGACCTATGTCCTCGGTGTGCTGGCCAACTACCTGCGCCTGGACGACCCGGATCGTGCCCCCGACGTGCAGTTCTCCCGGGCTAGCCGGGTCGCTGCGGCTGCGGCGAGTCGCATGGTGGCGCGAGTTCGCCGCCGCAGCCGGCTGCGTGCTGCAGTGGTGCGCTTCGCGTTGAGCCGGGTGCGTGAGCTGGCCGGCCTGCGCGAGACACACAAGGACTACCTGGTGCTCGTACTGGCACATGTCAGAGAGCAGTTGGCGGCCGTCGGGGCCGAGCTCGCCGAGCGCGGAATGCTGGCGCAACCGCAGGACATCTTCTTCCTGGATCTCGGCCAAGCTCGAGCCGCACTCGCGGGCGCGGATCAGCATGACGTAGTCGCGCAACGCCGCGACCAGTACGACCGTGAACTGAGGCGCCGGCAGGTGCCGCGGATCATGCTTTCTGACGGTACCCAGCCGGAGGCGCTCGCCGCCCCCGGCCAGCAGCTGGCAGGGGGTCAGCTGATTGGCACGCCGGCGTCGGCCGGGACGGTGACCGCAACGGCGCGGGTAATCCTCGATCCAGTCGGTGCGCGGCTGGAGCCTGGCGAGATTCTCGTCGCTCCGTCCACGGATCCTGGTTGGACCCCGTTGTTCCTGACTGCTGGCGGTCTGGTGATGGAAATGGGTGGGGCGAACTCGCACGGCGCCGTCGTCGCACGCGAGTACGGCATTCCCGCGGTGGTGGGGGTACCCGATGCGACCGGGCGCATCACCACCGGGCAACGGATCACCGTGGAGGGTGCGGCAGGCCGGATCGACTTGCACTCACTGCCTGGTACATCGCGATGAACTGCTCCATGGCGGCGTCGACACCGTCCTGATCGCCGGTGGCCAGTAGGTCGAGAAGCAAACCCCGACTCACCGCGACGCCCAGGCGGGCGGTGGCATGGGCCGCCGGTGGCGGCACGCCTTGGCGGCTGATCCATTCACTCAGCGGCGCCAGCCAGCTTTCGACGATGCCGTCCAGCAAGCCAGCCGCGCACGGATCCCCCTGCAGCGCTCGGCCGTAGAGTTCGAAGAACAGTCGCTCGTGTGCCCAGTTCGCCGGGTCGGCCAGTCGCTGCCAGAATCGCCGAGCGACGTCCTCCGGGGACGCTTCAGGTTCCAGGCCAAGCTCAGCGAAGATCGCGCGCTGGCGCCGCTCCATTGCCCGGACGACCTCGATGAGCAGACCTTCCTTGGATCCGAAGTGGTAGATGATCATCCGGTGGCTGGTGCCGAGTGCGGCGGCCAGCTGCCGCAGGCTGATCGGGCCTGCGCCGTGGGTCAACAGGTAATCCATGGTGCCGTCGAGCAGGCGCTGCTTCGCCTCAGTCATCTCAGCGGCTCAACCTTCGAATCTCCGTTGCCATCGTATGAACCAGATGGTACAGCTATCAGATGGCCGGCAAGGAACACGTCGATGTCGAAGTGCATACCCGGGCGGAGGCGCAAGACGTCTACGCGCTGCTGCGAGACGGCACGAGCTGGCCGACGTGGACGTCAATCGATTCGTACCAACTGGAACAGGCCGGTGCGCCCGACGGCATTGGCGCGATCTGGATCTTCCGCAGGGGCAGGGTGACCGGCCGGGATCAGATCGTCGAGCTGATCCCCGGTCGCCGGTTCGACTACCGGCACCTGTCCGGCCTGCCGGTCCGTGATTACCGCGGCGAGATCGAACTGAAACCGACCGAGCAAGGAACCCGGATCGGCTGGCATGTCTCGTTCACGCCGATGATTTCCGGCACCGGGTGGCTGTTGCGGTGGGCGATAGGACGATTCGTCCGGCGGTGCGCTGATGGGCTGGCCGGCTACGCACAAACCGCAGCCGCTCGTGAGCATTGACCGCTTGCAAGCCGCGGTTGATGGGCTGCCGTTGGTGGACCACCACGTCCATGGCGTCACGATCGCGACGCTCGACGACGGGTTGTTCGAAGCCGGCTTCACCGAGTCCCCGTGGCCGCCTCCCGCAGGCACCTCACACCTGGATTCCCAGCTGGGCTTCGCGGTCCGCCGCTGGTGCGCACCGGTGCTTGACCTGCCGGTGCACGCGCCCGCCCAGGTCTACGTCGCCCGCCGGAGAGAGCTCGGTTCATACGAGGTGACTGGCCGGCTTCTCGCCGCCAGTGGCGTCGAGCGGTTCCTGGTCGACACCGGATACACGGCCGGCCCCATCCTGGGACTTGACGAGATGGCTGCCCTCTCCGGCGCGGCTACCTCCGAGATCGTGCGCCTGGAGTCGGTGGCCGAGCAGGTCGCGGCCAGCGGAGTGGATGCCGCCGGGTTCGCCGACCGGTTCGCCGCGACGCTGGACGACCGGGTCCGGCACGCCGCCGGGCTCAAATCCGTCATCGCCTACCGGTACGGCCTGGACTTCGATCCCGACCCTCCGAGCCCTGCTGCGGTGCGCCAAGCCGCTGGGCAGTGGCTGAGCGGACCGGACACCGCCCCACCGCGCCTGACCGACCCGGTGCTGCTGCGTCACGCGCTGTGGGTGGGTGTGTCAGTGGGCGCAGCACAGGGCCTGCCGCTGCAGTTCCACGTCGGGTACGGCGACCCCGATCTGACCCTGCACCGCTGTGACCCGTCGCTGATGACCGAGTTCCTGCGCCGAGTGCAGGACCGCCGGGTTGCGGTGCTGCTGCTGCACTGCTATCCGTATCACCGCAATGCCGGCTATCTGGCTCATGTGTTCCCGCACGTGTACCTCGATGTCGGGTTGGCGGTGAACTACACCGGGGCTCGATCGCACGCGATAGTGGCGGAAGCACTGGAAGTGGCCCCGTTCGGCAAACTTCTGTTCTCCTCCGACGCGTGGGGCCCGGCTGAACTGCACTATCTCGGTGCGCTGCGGTGGCGACGGGCGATGGCGAGCGTGCTGGGACAGTGGGTGGAAGCGGGGGAGTGGTCGGCTGCCGAGGCACGGCGGGTCGTCCGGATGGTGGGTGCAGATAACGCCAAGCGCGTCTACGGTCTGGCGGCGTCGGGGCATGCTGGGGAAGCGACCTGATGCGGTAGTGACACCCGCGCCAGCAACGCGCGGCCCAGTCCCGGCAAGGCCACGGCGACGCGGCGGCGGTTAGGTACCGCGACGCGGCGAGCCAGCACGTGGTAGTCGGCTGCCTCGATCTCGTCGAGGATGCCGCCGTACAACCGGAACGCGGTTGCCACACAGGCTCGGGACACCGGCGCGAGCATAGGTATCCCCGGTGCCGCCCTGCGGTAGATGGCACGGGTGCGCGCCACCAGGTAGGCCAAGGCGTGCCGGACCCGGCGATCGTGGCGCCCGGTCCGGCGGCACCACCCGAGTAGTTGCCGGTCCACGCCGAACGAAGCCAGCTCGTCGGCGGGAAGGTAAACGCGTCCGCGATCGAGATCCTCTCCGACGTCGCGGAGGAAATTGGTGATCTGAAACGCGACGCCCAGGGCAGCCGCGTGTGGCTCGGCACGGTCCCGCGGGACCACGGTTCCGAGCACGGGAAGCACCTGCAGCCCGATCACCGCCGCCGAGCCGTAGACGTAACGGGCGAGTTCATCGAAAGTCCGGTAGCCGGCTACGCCACCCTGTTCCAGCGGCCGATCCATCCGCATGGAGACCATGAAATCGACGAAATGCTGCGGATCGATCTGGTAACGCACCGCAGTATGCACCGGTGCAGCCAGCACTGGATGGTCCGAACGGCCCTGCGCCAAGCCATCGCGCAGCTGCCGCGCCAGCACGTCCAACTCCGCGACGCGAAGCGCCCACGGCCGGGCGTCGGACAGGTCATCGACGATCTCGTCGGCATACCGGGCCAGCCCGTACAGCGCGTGGATCGCCGGCCGCTGGGCGGGCGTCAGCAGCCGGGTCGCCAAGAAGTAGGTACGGCCGTGCGCAGCGTTAAGCTCCCGGCAGCGGGTATAGGAGGCGCGCAGCGCGGGCTCGGTGATGCCCGCGGCATCGAGCTCGCGGCTCATGTCGTGCCCGCTCGTGCAGGGCCTGTGAAGCGCCCGCGAATCCCGAGCGGATCGGGTCGCAGCAGCGAGGCGCCCGCGACCAAGGATACGGCCACCATCGCGAACTGGTACGGCCACGCCGTGTAGGCGCTTTCTCCGGTGGGATAGGTGCACACCACCAGCCAGCTGCAACCGGCGACCACCCACGCCAGCGTACGTCGTTGCCACGGCCGGACCGCGCCGAGGACGAGCGCCCAGCTGAAGTACCACGGAAGGGTGGCTGGCGCGAGCAGCGCCGCCCACAGCAACGCAATCGATGCCCGGCTGATGGTCTGCGGCGGCCCGTCGCTGCTGGCTAGCCACCACTGCCAGATGAGGACGGCGACGAATACCGCGGAGCCCAGCACCCGGCAGACCACGATGAACGCGTGGTCACTGACGTCACCGAAGGGGGCGACCACAGCGTGCGCGAGCTCGCCGGCCGCGGTGGGCAACGACATCCAGTTGACGATGAGTGACGGGGCATCCAGCGCGGGGACCCACCCCAGCCCGACGCCGGAGAGCAAGGTGATGCCGATGAACATCGTGGCGAAGACCGCTACGCTGCCCGCGCCGGCCCGCAGCAGCCGGGTGCCTCGGGTACCGGGCAGCCGAGCCACCCAGATCCACACCAGAAACGGCAGCACCACCCCGGCCGACGCCTTGATCGCCATCGCCATGGTTCCCAGGGCGATCCCGGCGGCGTGCCGGCGCTGCAACACCAGCAGCGTGCCCATCGCCAGCAGGCCGGTCATCAGCAGATCATTGTGCGGGCCACCGACCAGATGAACCACCGTCAGCGGATTGGCGATTACCAGCCACAGCGCGACGGTGGGGTTGCCGCCGAGCCGCTGCGCGAGCCGGGGCAGCGCGAAGATCAGCGCAGCGAAGCCGCTGAGCAACACCAGCCGCATACCGATGACCCCGAGGATCAGGTTGTCACCGGTCACCGTATTGATCATCTTGGCGATGAAGATGAACAGCGGTCCGTACGGTGCCGGGGTCGTTTGCCATACGTAGTGCACGTTGTCGGCGAGGGCGCCGGTCGGCAGCTTGGAGGGGCCGACCAGGTAAGGATCCAGCCCGCGCAGGGCCAGCGCACCCTGCGCGAGGTAGCTGTAGACATCCCTGGTGAACAGCGGCGGTGCCAGCACTAATGGAGCTGCCCACGCTACCCCGGCGACCGTCACCTGCTGGGCGGTTGCAGTACCGGCGAGCACGTCGCGGCCCAGCCGCACCCAGGCCCACACGAGCATCCAGACGCCGGCATACAGTCCTACCGTGGCCAGGTCATGCCCATGCCCGTAACGGATCCAGGACAGTGGACCCCTGTCGATCAAGGGGTCGTCGACGAGGATGCCGCCTGCGCCGACGGCCATCGCCGCGAGCAGCAGCGACCCGATCAATCCGAGTAGCGCCGGGCCCGGCAGCAGCCCCTTGACGCGCAGCCGGTCGAAAAGCAGCGCGGGCTCCTGCGGGCCGGGCCGTGGCGTGGGTTCCAGGAGCGCCGGGCCGGGAACGCCTGTGGCAGGTCCGGGGTTCGACGTCATAGCGGCCCGTATGGTCTCACAGCGTGACGCCGCCCAGACCTGCGGTGACCTTGTCGTGACCTACTGGTGACCGAGTTGGTGTCAGCGGCCTGCGGTGGTGCGCTGGCGGTCTCCCGCCGCGGTGATCCGGGCAGCGGCGAGCTTGCCGGAGATGAGCGCGGTGGGCACGCCCACCCCGGGGGTGGTGCCGCAACCGGCGAGCACGACATTGCTGTGCCCGCGCACCAGATTCGCGGGCCGAAACGGCCCGGTCTGCGCGAAGGTGTGCGCCGCGGAGAACGGGGTGCCGACGGCCAGCCCCTGCCGCGCCCAGTCCGCCGGCGTGACGAGGTGCTCGACCTCGATGGCGTCGTTGAGATCGGTCAGTCCCCGCTGCTCCAGAATGCCGACCAGCTCATCGCGGTAGGCAGCTGCGAGGGTGGCCCAGTCCAGCGGTGCCGTCTGCAGGTTCGGGCAGGGCGCGAGGATGTAGAGCAGTTCCCGACCAGTCGGTGCCAGGCTCGGGTCGGTGGCCGTCGGGCGCGTGATCAGCAGCGATGGATCGGTCATCAGCCGGCCGCGATAGATGATCTCGTCGAAGGTGCGTTCCCAGGCCTGCCCGAAGGTGATCGTGTGGTGCGCCAGCCCGGTCCACCCCGCTGTGCTGCCCGGCCGGACACCGGCGTGCAGCACCACCGCGGACGGTGACCAGCGCAGCGGCACCAGCCTGCGTGGCGCACGGCCCAGCAGCCGGTGCACCACCGGAAGGTCGGGCGTGAGCACCACGGCATCGGCGGTCACCCGTTCGCCGTCTGCCGTGCGCACCGCGGTGACCCGCTCCCCACGCCGCTCCAGCGCGGTGACCGTGGTGTTGTAGCGCAGGTCGCCGCCGGCGCCGGCGGCTGCGCCGGCCAGCGCCTGGGGCAGCGCCTGGATTCCACCCCGGGGGAACCAGACTCCCGCCACCGTGTCCATGTAGGCGATCACCGCGTAGGCCCCGAGGGCGTGTTGCGGGGGCACTCCGGCGTAAAGGGATTGGAAGGAGAATATCCGCTTCAGCCGGTCGTCTTTGAGGAAACGCCCTACTTGCGCCCCCAGCCGGCCGAAGCCGCCCAGCGCAGCCAGCGTGGCCAGATCGCGGACCGCGTCCCGGCCGGCTACCAGGTCCAATGGGGAGTCGAAGTTGCCGCCGATGAACCGGCCGATCTCGACCTGGTAGAGCCGGGTGAGCCAGCGCCGCAGCCGCACGTAGCCGAGCGCCTCCTCGGGCCCGGCCACCGCCCGGATCTCCGCCTCCATGGCTTGGGCATCGGTGTGCACGTCAATCACCGATCCGTCGGCGAAGCGGGCCCGGTAAGCGGGGTGCAGCGCCACCAGGTCGAGCCGGGCGGCCAGTGAGTCACCCACCGCGGTCAGCGCCTCGTCGACCAGCTCGGGCATGGTGAGCACGGTGGGGCCGGTATCCACCCGGTAACCGGCGAGATCCATCCGTCCGGCACGACCGCCCGGGTGCGGCTGCGCCTCCAGCACGGTGACCCGGCGACCGCATCCGAGCAGGTGCAAGGCCGCGGACAAGCCGGCGAGTCCGGCGCCGACGATGACGACGTGATCGGTGGGTCCCGGCACGGTTCGCATGGATGGCACGTTACGCGTGGTCGTTCACTGCACCCGGCGGGTGGCCTGGGTGGCGAGCTCCGCCAGCCGGGTACCGGCCGGCTCGCACAGGTCTGCGGTGGCCAGGCTGCGCAGCGCTGAGTCGGTGAGCGCGCTGATCCTGCGTTCCACCTCGGCCACCGCGCCGATCTCGATCAGCAACTCGCGGACCCTGGTAACGGTGCTCTCGTCCACCTGCGGGTTCCCGATCGCGCTGCGCAGCACCTCGGCGGCGCCGGTCTGCCTCTTTTCGTCCGCCGCGCGCAAGCCGTAGGCCAGCAGCAGGGTGCGCTTGCCCTCGCGCAGATCGTCGCCGGCGGGCTTGCCCGTGATAGCGGGGTCACCGAACATGCCCAGCAGGTCGTCGCGGAGCTGGAAAGCGATGCCGATGTCGGCGCCGAAGCGGCGGTAGGCGTCAATCAGTGCCTGGTTGGCGCCGGCGATGGCCGCACCCAGATGCAGCGGACGTTCCACGGTGTAGGCCGCGGTCTTGTACCGGTCGATCTGGAGTGCGGTCTCGGGGGTCTCGTCGCCGCAGGCCTGGGTGAGGATGTCGAGGTACTGCCCGGCGAGCACCTCGGTGCGCATGGCCTGCCATACCGCGTGCGCCCGGTTCAGCTGGTCAGGCCACAGATCAGCGCTGCGCAACATGTCGTCGGCCCAGGCCAGCGCGATGTCGCCGAGCAGGATGGCGGTGGCCGTGCCGAACCGCTCCGGGGCGCCGAGCCATCCGGCTGCGCGATGGCGGGCGGTGAACTCGACGTGCACCGTCGGCGCGCCGCGTCGGCTGGTGGAATCGTCCATGAGGTCGTCGTGCACCAGCGCGCAGGCCTGGATCAGCTCCAGGGAGCTGACCGCCCGCAATACCGCATAGGCCTGCGGGTCGAACGGGGAACCTCCCGCGCCGCGCCAGCCCCACCAGGCGAACGTGGGGCGTAGCCGCTTGCCGCCGCCGAGAACGAACTCGCTCAACGAGTCCACCGCAGCGACGAACTGCGGGTCGATCTGCAGGGCGTCATCGCGCTTCGTTTGCAGGAACGTGGCCAATTCACGATGTATTTCGGCGCGCAAGCCGTCATCGAGTGCATGAAACGGTTGGTCTTGCGGTCTTCCGGGAAGGGATCGGGTTCGAGCGCGAGCGGTGACTGGGAGCGCGTTGCGCTGCGCCATCGAACCTCCTGCGATCGTGGGGACGGCACCGCGTAGCCGGGCCCGCACTCCCTGTGCATGCCGACGATAGGGGTAGTACGTGCCGACACGTGCCCCGGTTCGGCCCCGACGCCGTCCCGGTTCAGTTGGTCGCACTTCACGTACCGCCAACCCGCTTGACCGGCGTCGTTAAGTGCTACCACCCGGCGTCTAGAGCGGTAGCGTGCGGCCCAGCACGGCGAAGTCTCGGGAATCCCCGGTGAAGTGGTAATGGCGCAGCAGATCGGTGAACCCGAACCGGCGATACAGCCGCCATGCCCTGGTCGGGCCCTCAGGGGTGGAGAGCAACACTCGGGGGGCGTCCACTTTGGACAACAGCTCGGTGAGCAGAGCAGCACCAATGCCTCTGCCCTGGGCGTCGGGGTGCACATGTAACTCGGTCAATTCGAAGTACTCGGCGAGCTCACGTTGTGCCGCGGCGGGATCGATCATTCTCAGCCCGCGGTGCACCTCATCGTGCCACCACTGTCCGGGCGCGCCGCGGTAGCCATAGCAAATGCCGATCAGGGTCTCGCCCTCCAAGGCGGCGATACACAACCAGCCTGCCCGCAGCATGTGCTCGAGCCACATCGGGCTGCGATGTCCCGCCGTGCCCGGCGGGTAGCGCATGGCGGTGACGTAAATGCGCAGCGCTTCGTCGAGCCGCTCGCGCAACTGCGCGGCGGTCAATTCGGCCAGCCGCGCTGGCTCGTGGGCGGGCATTGCGGTCACCGCCGACCTCCTGTGTTGGCCTCCAGAGTGGGTCGGATTCCTGCGCAACGCACGGAGTCGGCAGGGTGCACGACTCCCATGACACCACGGCTCGCCCCGACCTGCCGACTTTCCGAGATTGGCACTTGACGCAGCCTCGGCTCGAGGGGTTAACCTGGACTCGTACTCGAACAAATGTTCGAATACGAGTCCGGTGGTGGCGTGGGGGAAGCGCGTCGCCACCGGACTCCGCCGGCTTCCCCACGGCGGAGTCGACCCATGGTGCCCATACGACTCCCGACCCGGAGGCCGACGTGCCCGCTGTTGCTTCGTTCAACCCATCCATTGGACCGCGGCCTGACGGCCCCCGCCACTGTGATTCCGACAGCACTGTTCGGTGTCCGCCCAACGCGTGTGTCCTGATCGAGCAAGCTCGGCGCACGTTGATCGACGCCGAGTACGCCGCACATCCCGTAGAACGTTACGTCCAGGCTCACCTTGCGGCCCTACGCGGGGCGGCCGCCGTACTCGCAGCGAGGGCCCGGCCGCGCCGCCGCGCTGCGCCGGCCAGCGCGTGGACGTTGCTGAGCACAGTTGCGCCCGAGCTCGCGGAGTGGGCAGCTTTCTTCGCCGCCGCCTCGGTCACCCGGGCTGCCGCCGAAGCGGGAGTACATCGCCTGGTGACTCACCGTGACGCCGACGACATGGTGCGCCAGTCTGGTCAATTCCTGACACTGGCGTGGCGGTCGGCGACCCGGGTGACGCGATGACAGCTCCGCGGCCTCTCATCGACTATGGTCGGCTGCTCGATGTGATCGGGATTGAGGGCGAATTGATCCTCGATACGGCGGCTTCAGCCTTGCCAGACGCGGCCCGGGCCGAGGTACCAGGCTGCCCCGATCTCACCCT
Organism: Pseudonocardiaceae bacterium; assembly: GCA_035252045.1. Taxonomy (GTDB): domain Bacteria; phylum Actinomycetota; class Actinomycetes; order Mycobacteriales; family Pseudonocardiaceae. The sequence continues at coordinate 21,204 of DATFDO010000019.1, read as the reverse complement.
GGAACAGACCCTGCGGCATGTGGGCAGTGTGCACAGGGTGGCCCGGCTCTGGGTGCGCGATGGCCAGCGACCCGAGCACTGGCAGCGATCGCCAGCAGACGGTGATCTGGTCGGTTTCGTGCGCATCGGCTTGGAGGAGCTACTCGCCGAGCTGCGCCTGCACGACCCGGTTCAACCGTGCGATACCTGGTGGCCGGCGGATCGTACCCACGGCTTCTGGCGACGCCGGATGGCTCACGAGACCACGGTGCACCGAGTCGATGTGCAAGCTGCGGCTGGCGGTCCGGTGAATCGCATCGATCCCGAGGTGGCCCTGGACGGAATCGACGAGCTGCTGTTCCTCTGGTTTGGTCACCGCCTCGGTGAGTTGCAGATGTCTTCACCGCGCCAGGGGGCGGTCGCACTGTCAGCTGCGGATCGGCGCTGGCTGGCTATTTTCGAGCGCGGTCGTTCCGTCGCCAGGCGGGCGAACGAGGCCGATGCCCGGTCCGCCGATGCCATGGTCAGCGGCGACCCGATGGCCGTTTACCTCTGGTCGTGGGGACGTCTGCCGGATCAGTCGGTCCAGATCTCCGGTGATCAGGAAGCCGTTGCCCATCTCTGGACGCTATTGCGTCCTGCCACCCAGTGAGCCGACCCCGACCACCGCAACATCAAGCGCGCAAGCGCAGGCCGCGGGGGGTGGCGCGGAATCCAGCGTCGCGAAGCACCTCGGCCAGCGCAGATCCCAATGCCGATTCCCCGTCGGCGCGCTCGATGGACAGCGACCCCAACCAGCCCTGCGCGACCGCACCGGCGAGTGCTCCGACAGCGGCTCGCAAGGTTTCGGTGTCCTCGGTGAACGACAGCATGGAGCGGCCACCGCGCTCGATGTAGAGCACCGCGGCACCGTCCACAAGAACAGCCAATGCTCCGGCCTTGCGTCCAGGCCTGTGTCGCACATCGCCCACGGTGGGTGGCCATGGCAGCGCTGCCCCGTAGGGTTGAGCAGGGTCAGTGGCGGCGAGAACCACCGTCGCCATGCGACCTTCACCGGGCTGGCCGACGGCCCGCAACCGGTCAATGGCGCCCGGAATGGCGAACTGCGCAGCGCCGAGTCCCTCGACGACGTATCCGCGCCGGCAACGGCCGGACTCCTCCATCGCTCGCAGTACCTTGTAGATCCCGGCGAACCCGCCGGCGACTCGTTCGGTGTCCAAGGCCCCTCGGGTGAGCACCCCGTGACGCTCGAGGAATGTCTCGGCCCGAGCGTGTGCCCGGCGGGTCTGATCCGCTGGCGGCATGGACGGCTGTGAAGCGCCCGATGAGGATACCGGCGGCGACACGGCGGATGACGGTGCCCGCAGCGGCATAGCCGGTGGGGACGCTGGTGGCGACATGGTCGGTGGGAGCATCGGCGAGAGCGACCAGCGTCCCGCAGCCGTCGGCGGACCGGCGCGGTGGGGCATCGGCGGGCGCGCTGCGCGCATTCGAGCGTATCTGCCGCGCGGAGCGGATCGGCGTGGTCGGTGCGCGGGTGATCGGCCGGCCACCAGCGCGCGCACCGGCGCCAGCGAATCGTTGGTCAGTAACCCCGCCCACACCAGGTCCCATACCGCGGCGACCATCTCGGCATCGCCAGGCGCCGGTTCACCGTCGGCGAGCAGGTATTGACCGGCCCGGTCGGCGAGCTGGCGGAAGAACAATGCGCCACCCGCAGCCGGACCAGCCGGATCCCAACCCAGAGCACGCAGCACAGCGCGGTGTATCGGAGTGAGCGGGGGCTGCTCGTCCGGGTCGGGCAGCACCAGATCGGCCAGGTCGGTGGGGGCCAGCGCGATCCACCCGTCGCCGCCGGGTAGCGACCCGCATCCGATCCAACTCACTTCGCCGGAAATGGTGAGCTCATCGAGCAGCGCAGGCGAATAGCCCGCGAGCCGGGCCGGCAGCACGAGTGATTCCAGCGCACTGGCGGGCATCGGAGCCCCGGCCAGCTGTTCTACGATGCCGACCACGTCTTCCGGTGTGGGTGCGTTGCGCAGCCGCCGCGCCGGCTCTGTGCTGGACGCCTCCCAGCAACCGATCCCGTGCCAGGCCGGCAGGAACCGACCTAGCGCGGCCTGCTCGACCGGCTCTGCCTCAGCCCGCAAGCGGGCCAGCGACGCGCGCCGCACCCGCCGTAGCACCTCTGCGTGACAATACTCCGGTGCGCCGCGATGCTCACTCGGACACAGCTCGACCGGGCGGAGCTCACCCCGGACCAGCGCCCCGAGCGCCGTCATCCGGTCCAGCGCTGCGGCCACCACGGCGACCCCGAGTCCGAGCCGAGTTGCGGCCGCTGCCGCGCTGAACGGGCCGTGGGTTCTGGCATAGCGCAGGAGGAGATCCCCGAGTGGGTCGGTGACCGGCTCGGTGAACGCCTCCGGGACGCCCACCGGCAGGGCCGCGCCCAGCGCGTCACGTACCCGCCCGGCGTCCTCGATTGCGATCCAACGGTGCTCGCCGGCGATCCGGACCATGATCGCGCGCCGGGCTGCGCCGAGTTCGGCGAGCCAGTCCGGGGTCGCCCCGCGCCGTGCGGCCTCGGATTCGGTGAGATCGCCGAGGGTACGCAGCAGGTCCGCGGTGCCTTCCAAATCTCGAGCCTGCCGGTCGCGATCCAGGCGCTGCAACTGTGCCTCGATCTCCAGCAGCACCTCCGGGTCAAGCAGCTCGCGGATCGCCTCGGACCCGAGCAGCTCGGCCAGCAGGGTGGAGTCCAGGGCGAGTGCCGCAGCCCTGCGCTCGGCCAGCGGGGCGTCCAGCTCATAGAGAAACATCCCCACGTAACCGAACAGCAAGCTACGGGCGAACGGGGACGGTGACCGAGTAGCGACTTCGACCACGCGGATCCGGCGGGCGCGTACATCCGACATCAGTTCGCGCAGGCCGGGCAGGTCGTAGACGTCCTGGACACATTCCCGCATCGCCTCCAGCACCACCGGGAACTGCTCGTACTTCGACGCGACCGCCAGCAGCTGGGCCGACCGCTGCCGCTGCTGCCACAGTGGCGTGCGGCGCTTCGGATCACGGCGGGGCAGCAGCAGCGACCGCGCGGCGCATTCTCGGAACCGGGCGGCGAACAGTGCCGAACCGCCCAGCTCGGCGATCACGATCTGGTCCACTTCGTCCGGTTCGAACAGTACGTCCTCAGCGGTGGGTAGTACCTCGGCGCCGTCGGCGTCCAGCGCGTCCGGCAGCCGCACCACGATCCCGTCGTCGGCGCTGGCCACCTGCGCCTCGACGCCGCGGCGTTCCCGCAGCCGGGCGCCGATCGCCAGTGCCCACGGCCCGTTGACCTGCGCGCCGAACGGTGAGTGCACCACCATCCGCCAGTCACCCAGCTCGTCACGGAACCGCTCGACCACAACCGTACGGTCGTCGGGTACGTGCCCCGCGGTCTCGCGCTGCTCACGCAGATAGGCCAACAGGTTGTCGGCGGCCCACGCATCAAGCCCGATGCCCTCGATGCGGCTGCGCGCCGCGTCAGCCTCGGTGGCGCTGAGTTCCCGGACGAACGCGCCCAGCGCCCGCCCCAACTCGAGTGGACGTCCCGGCGCGTCGCCCTTCCAGAACGGCATCCGGGCCGGCTCACCGGGCACGGGCGCTGCGATGACCCGGTCGTGCGTGATGTCGACGATCTTCCACGATGTCGAACCCAGCAGGAATGTATCGCCCACCCTGGATTCGTAGACCATCTCCTCGTCGAGTTCACCGACGCGCGAGCCCGCCCCGTCCGTACCGCCGGGTGTCATGACGGTGAACAAACCGCGGTCCGGAATGGTGCCGCCGGAGGTGACCGCCAAGCGCTGCGCTCCCGGCCTGCCGCGCAGCTCGTCGCTGACGCGGTCCCAGATGATCCGCGGGCGCAGCTCACCGAATTCTTCGGACGGGTAACGCCCGGCGAGCATGTCCAGGACGGCGTGCAGCGCCGAATCGGGAAGCGCCGAATACGATGCAGCGCGCCGGACCAGCCTGGCGAGATCGTCGACGCGCCAGGTATCCAGCGCCACCATGGCCACCACCTGCTGGGCCAGCACGTCCAGCGGGTTGCGGGGGTAGCGCAGTGCCTCGATCAACCCGTCCGCCATCCGTTGCGCGACCACCGCGCATGAGACCAGGTCACCGCGGAACTTGGGGAAGATAACGCCGCGGGACACCGCACCTACCTGATGGCCACCCCGGCCGATCCGCTGCAGACCCGACGCGACCGTCGGAGGCGCCTCGACCTGCACCACCAGGTCCACCGCTCCCATGTCGATACCCAGCTCGAGCGAGGACGTCGCGACTACGCACCGCAATCGGCCTGACTTCAGGTCTTCCTCGACAAGGGTGCGCTGCTCGCGCGACATCGAGCCGTGGTGTGCCTTGGCGATCACAGAGGAAGCGCCGCCGGCGAGCCCGGCCTGGCCCATCAGCTCGGCCGGCATCCGGTCCCGGGGCGCCGCCGGAGTCTCGATGGCCAGTTCGTTCAGCCGGGCGGTGAGGCGCTCAGCCAGCCGCCGTGAGTTGGCGAACACGATCGTCGAGCGGTGCGAACCCACCAGATCCAGCACTCTGCGCTCGACGGCGGGCCAGATTGAGGCGCGCTGTTCGATCGCCCCGTCGGCGCCTTCGGTCAGCTCACCCAGGGTTGCCATGTCGGCCACCGGCACCTGCACCGCGACCTCGATCGTCTTGGTCGATTCCGGTTGCACCACATACACCGGCCGGCCTCCGGCGAGAAAAGCGCTGACCTCCTCGACCGGGCGCACGGTGGCGGACAGCCCGATCCGTTGCGCGGGTGTGTCCAGCATGGCGTCGAGCCGCTCCAACGACAGCGCCAGGTGCGCGCCGCGTTTGGTGGCTGCGACGGCGTGCACCTCGTCGACAATCACCGTGCGCACGCCCCGCAGTGATTCCCTGGCCGCTGAGGTCAGGAGCAAAAACAGCGATTCCGGGGTGGTCACGAGCACGTCGGTGGGTGTACGGGCGAAGGCGCGGCGTTGCTCGGCGGGGGTGTCACCGGTGCGCATTCCCACACTGATGTCCGGCTGCGGCAAGTTCAGCCGATGCGCGGCCTGCCGGATGCCGGCCAACGGGGAGCGCAGGTTGCGTTCGACGTCCACTGCCAAGGCCTTGAGCGGGGAGATGTACAGCACCCGGCAGCGTTGGGACGACTGCGCCCCAGCTCCGGAGATGGCCAGCCGGTCAAGCGCCCACAAGAACGCGGCGAGGGTCTTACCGGATCCGGTCGGGGCCACGACCAGCGCGTGCTCGCCCGCCGCCGCCGCCCGCCAAGCACCCTCCTGAGCCGCTGTAGGCGCCGCAAACGCCCCCCGAAACCACTCCCGGGTAGCCGGGGAGAACAACTCCAACACATCCACGCCACTCATCATGGCCCGGCACACCGACACTGTGGTCCGCAGCGAACGGACTCAGCGGGGCAACCGGCACCCCGGTAACCGGTGGGTTCGGTTTGCAGGCGGTGGTCGACGGTGACCGGAGATCGCGGGCTACGCGGCTGACTGTGCATGCACCAGCGGTCACCGCGATGTCCGTCTGGCCGCCGTATCTGCCGGAGGCGGGTCGGTGGGACAGTTCATTCGCGATCTCGCCGCGGTCTGCGGGCCTGAGCGCGATCGGATACCCGAAGCCCGCAGACAGATCGGCTTACGCGAACGCGGTCTGTTGGTCATCGTTGCGCACCGGATGTCTGTCGAATCCCCTGACCTTGGTGTGCCAGCCTGAGGCGGTGGAGGATCTCGTCTCGCAGCCGCTGCATCCGTTGCTGGCCAGCCGATGGAGTCCCACGACCTTCGACCCGGTGCACGAGATCGCACCTTCGGCGGTCGAGCTGCTGGTTGAGGCGGCACGGTGGGCACCATCGGCGGGCAACTCCCAACCTTGGGCCTTCATCCTCGGTCGCCGTGGCGCCCCGACGCATCAACGCCTGGTGCGGTACTTGGCGGGCAGCTCCAGAGGCTGGGCGTCGACGGCAAGCCTGCTGGTCGCCAATCTCTGTCACCGCTATGTGGAAGGCACTGACTGGGAGTACTCGGAGTTCGCCGTCTACGACCTTGGTCAGGCCGTCGCCCACATGACCCTGCAGGCCCGCGCCCTGGGGCTGTTCGTTCGGCAGTTCCGCGCCTTCGACCGTGCCGGACTGACCACTGAGTTCGCCGTGCCTAGGCACTGGGAGGTCACCACCATGGCCGCCATCGGACGCGTCCCTCCGCACCTAGGCGACCCGACCGCCATGGACCCGGCCGAGGCCCCTGTCCGGCAGCGTCGAACCATCGACGAGATCATGTGGTCGACCGTTTGAGGATCCCTTCGAGCCCGCTGCCCAATGGATCGGCCTACGTCGCCCGCGCGGTTGTCTTGATCGTTGAGGACTGGCTCCGGCATGGCTGGGGTCGGCCGCCAACACGAATTGGGTGGCACCTCCCACGAACCGACATCACAGGTCGTCGTCGGGCTCGTCGGGGTGCTCGTTGCGCCCTCGACTCAGCGGCCGGATGGCCGGGCCCGGCTCTTCCCTGAACTCCTAACCCAGCTCAGCCCGTCGAACGCGAAGAGCCCGCGCAATGCGGTGTTCGGCGAGATGATCGGCGGCGACGGCGGGGGGCACACCGTCGCGATCAGCCAGCTCCAAGATCTCCCGGGTGGTGCCGAAGATCTTGGCTACCCGCGCCTGGGCTCGCTGGAAGTCGAAGCCGCCGATCTCGTCGGCGACCTGGATGACCCCACCGGCGTTGACCACATAGTCGGGCGCGTAGAGGATGCCGCGTTCGTCGAGGAACTTCTCCACGCCAAGATGCGCCAGCTGGTTGTTCGCGCCGCCGCACACGATCTTGGCGCGTAACACGGTGATGGTCGGATCGTCCAGCGCCGAGCCCAGCGCGCACGGGGCGTACACGTCGATCGGTTCGCGTACCAGCGCCTCGGTGTCTGCCACCACTGCCACTTCCGGATGTGCCGCGGTGACGCGTTCGATCGCCTGGTCGCTGATGTCGGCCACGACCACCTGTGCGCCGTCGGCGAGCAGATGGTCCACGAGCAGCGTGCCGACTTTGCCGACTCCTGCGATGCCCACCCGGCGCCCGGACAGGGTGGGTGATCCCCAGACGTGCTGAGCCGCAGCGCGCATGCCCTGGAACACCCCGAAGGCGGTCAGGATCGAGGAGTCGCCGGCGCCACCGTCGGATAACGAGCGCCCGGTGACGAACTTGGACTCCCGGGCGACGACGTCCATGTCACCGACGTAGGTGCCGACGTCGCAGGCGGTGATGTAGCGGCCGCCGAGCGACTGGACGAAGCGCCCGTACGCGCGCAGCAGCGCTTCGGTCTTGTCTCGGGTCGGATCACCGAGGATGACGGCTTTGCCGCCGCCATGATCCAGACCGGCGAGCGCGTTCTTGTACGACATCGCAGTGGACAGATGCAACACGTCCCGAACGGCGTCGTCCTCGCTGGCGTAAGGATGGAACCGGGTCCCGCCGAGCGCGGGTCCCAGCGCGGTGGAATGGATCGCGATGATCGCCCGCAGCCCCGAGGGTTCATCGCGGCAGAAGACGACCTGTTCGTGGTCGCCGGATCCGAACACGTCGGTCACGTGGTGGCCCCTCCCGTTCGATGGCGCGCACTGCTGTGCGCAGCGTATGCCTGCGCCGGGCGCATCGGAGCGGGATAGCGGATGGCACCATCTCCCCGGTGAGCAGATCGGACCACCGAACGCGGGAGCAATCATGCGGGTAACCGGAGTCGGGCACGCCGGGCTGTACATCGAAACCGCCGCCGGCAGTGTGCTGTGCGACCCCTGGGTGCACCCGGCTTTCTTCGGGTCGTGGTTCCCCTTCCCCGACAACAGCGACCTCGACTGGGACACTCTCGGGCAGGCCGACTACCTCTACATCTCGCACCTGCACCGGGACCACTTCGACCCCGAACTGTTGCGCCGTCACGTCCGCAAGGACACCACGGTGCTGCTCCCGGATTACCCCACCGACGAGCTGGAGCGTGCGCTCGCCGGCCTGGGTTTCCACAGCTTCCTGCGGACGGCATCGGGCATTCCGGTACATCGTGACGGGCTGCGCATCATGATCACCTCGCTGACCGGGCCCAGCGACGGTCCGATCGGCGACTCGGCGCTGTCGCTGGACGACGGCCGCACCGTGATCCTCAACCAGAACGACGCCCACCCGCTGGACATCGAGCAGCTGCGCGAGTTCGGCGACATACACGGGTATTTCACCCAGTTCTCCGGCGCGATCTGGTGGCCGATGGTCTACGACCTGCCCGAGGGTGCGCGCCGGGAGTTCGCCCGCCGCAAACGGGCCGGGCAGACCGACCGGGCGTTGCGCTACATCGACGCCGTGGGTGCTGCGCACGTGTTTCCCACCGCGGGTCCACCCTGCTTCCTCGACGAGGAGCTGTTCGAGTTCAACGGCCTCGGTCGCGACGGCGGCAGCATCTTCACTGATCAAATGGAGTTCATCGGCGAGCTGGCCGCGGCACGTCCGGAGGTGTCGGCGCAGCTGCTGTTGCCGGGCAGCGTGGCCGAGCTGGACGGTGCGCGTTGCGAGCTGACCCATCGGCACTCCTCCGCCGAGATCACCCGCATCTTCGGTGCCAAGACCGCCTATTTGCGCGAGTACCAGGCCCGCGCGCAACCGGCGCTGGCCGTCGAGCGGGCTACCCGGGCGTCAGTGCCTACTGACCTGCTCGAGCAGCTCAAACAGTGGTGGGAACCGCTGCTCAAGCGTGCTGAGAACATCTGCACAGGAGTCGGTGGCCCGGTGCGTCTGGATGTGGGCGAGCGCTCGCTGGTGATCGACTTCACCGCGCGCGAGGTGCGCGAGTTCGCCGGGGAGCCGTGCCGCTACCGGCTGTCGGTTGCGGCGGATCTGGTTGCTACAAACCTGGCCCGCCGCGAGGTCGACTGGTCGAACAGCCTGTTTCTGTCGCTGCGGTTCCGGGCCAGCCGGGTTGGTCAGTACAACGAGTTCATCTATGTGTTCTTCAAGTGCCTGTCGCCGGAGCGCATCGACTACGTCGAGAACTGGTACGACGAGCGCAATGACGACGGTGCGGACATCTGTCTGGATGGCTGGCGGCTGCAACGCCGCTGCCCGCACTTGCGCGCTGACTTGGCCAAGTTCGGCAGCGTGTCCGATGGGATCCTCACCTGCGCCCTGCACGGCTGGCGCTTTGACCTTGCCAGCGGTCGCTGCCTCACCGCAGCAGGCCACCGGATTCGCGCTACCCCGATCAGCGGTTCCGTTGGTGCCACCACCAGCGAATGAGCACCACCAGGGCCGACAGGAGCCCGAACAGGATTACCAGCTGCCCGGCGGTCGAGGACAGCCCGGTGGGGTCGTCCGGGGGGAACACCTCGTCACGATAGCTGGCTGGGTACCTAGTGTGGACGTATGCGGATCACCCACTTCCGGCAGCGGATGGACGAAGAGTTCGGCCCGGTCCGGGCGGCTGCCCTGGCTCATGATCACGTATTCGCCGATCTCGGTGGTCGGACAGTGGACGGGGCGCTGGAGGCGGGGATCGACACCAAGCGAGTGTGGGCCGCGGTGTGCGCAGCTTTCGACGTTCCCGAAGAGCGCCGCTGAACTCCCGCGTGTCGCGCGCTCCTGCTCGGTGTGTCGACTCGTGGTGCGCACCGCTGGGCGCGAGAAGGTAGCACCTCGGCGTGTCACCGAGGATGTCGAACACGTGTTCGTTTAGGCTGTTGTCCACAGTCGGACCGTTATCCACAGCTCCGGCCGTGTGCCCTCGCAAATTGTCGGTCCCACCGCCTAGCGTCGGCGCCGACCCGAAGTCCTCAACCAGCGAGGTGGACCGTCAGATGGCATCAGTACCGGATCGGGAGAAGGCACTCCAGATCGCGTTGGCTCAGATCGAGAAGCAGTGCGGCAAGGGCTCGGTGATGCGCCTCGGCGAGGAGGGCCGCGCGCCGGTCGAGGTGATCCCCACCGGATCCATTGCGCTGGATGTGGCGCTGGGCATCGGCGGCCTGCCGCGTGGCCGGATCATCGAGGTGTACGGCCCCGAGTCCTCTGGAAAAACGACGATCGCGCTGCATGCGGTGGCCAACGCCCAGCGGGCCGGCGGGATCGCTGCGTTCATTGACGCTGAGCATGCGCTGGATCCCGACTACGCCAAGGCACTCGGCGTGGACACCGACGCCCTGCTGGTCTCCCAGCCCGATACCGGGGAACAGGCGCTGGAGATCACCGACATGCTGATCCGGTCCGGCGCGCTGGACGTCGTGGTCATCGACTCGGTGGCAGCGCTGGTACCGCGGGCGGAGATCGAGGGCGAGATGGGTGACTCGCATGTCGGCCTGCAGGCCCGGCTGATGAGCCAGGCACTGCGAAAGATCACCGGCGCACTGAGCACCTCGGGCACCACCGCGATCTTCATCAACCAGCTCCGCGAGAAGGTCGGGGTCTTCTTCGGTTCACCGGAGACCACCACCGGTGGTAAGGCGCTGAAGTTCTACGCTTCGGTGCGGCTGGATATCCGCCGCATTGAGACCCTCAAAGACGGTTCGGATGCGGTAGGCAACCGTACGCGTGTCAAGGTCGTAAAGAACAAATGCGCCCCGCCATTCAAACAAGCAGAATTCGATATTCTGTACGGCCATGGGATCAGCAGGGAGGGTTCGCTGATCGATCTAGGCGTGGAACAGGGAGTCATTCGGAAATCGGGTGCCTGGTACACCTATGAAGGTGACCAGCTCGGCCAGGGTAAGGAGAACGCGCGTAAGTTCCTTGCCGACAATCCGGATATCGCTGCTGAGATCGAGAAGCGGATCAAGGACAAGCTAGGTATTGGGGCGAAGTTGGACGTTGATCAAACCGTGCCGGCTCCGGTGGACTTCTGATGGCCCGAACCCGTACGACGGCGTCAGAAACTGCCATGAGCAATCGTGGTTGTGAAGCCGACGAACCTGCCCCGGAGGACTGCACCGACCTTGAAGTCATGAGCCCGGCAGCGTACGCGCAGGGCATCTGCCTGCGGCTGCTCACTGCCAGGCCACGCAGCAGGGCTGAGCTGGCCGCCGCTCTGCGGCGGCGCGGGATTGCCGAAGAAATCGGCGAGTCCGTGCTTGATCGCCTCGGCCAGCTGGGTCTGGTAGATGACGCTGCTTTCGCCGAAGCGGCGGTGCAGTCCGATCATAGTCATCGGGGCTTGGGCCGACGGGCACTGAGCAACAAACTTCGGCGCCGGGGAGTCTCCGATGAGGTCGTCCGCGACGCTGTGGCGAAGGTGCGTCCCGATGACGAGGAGCAGCGGGCGCACGAACTGGTTCGGCGCAAATTGCGCACCAATGCTGTGCGGGAGACCAGAGCTCTGGCCCGCAGATTGTGCGCGATGTTAGTCCGGAAAGGCTATTCCGAAGAGCTTGCGTGGCGGGTGGTACGTGACGAGCTTGGCCCAGGCGACCTGCCTGATGAAATTGAGTTGTGCCCGGACTGATCCTGAGTTGGTTCGCCGGACGCGATGAACTCGACGCCGGCGGGAAGGCTGCCCCGCCGGTGGGCATCGGTGAGTAGCTGCAACAGCGTGGCGCGGAATTCCTCGGCGGCTCGGGTGGGGCGCACGTCGGTCCGATGAGCAAGCGCAATGGTCCGGATCGGCACGGGAGGTGCGAACGGCACACCCCACAACTTGGGCCGATCTTGGAGAACCATGCTGGGCACCACCGCGATGCCGAGGCCCGCCTCGACGAAGCTCAGGACCGCATCCATCTCGCCGCCCTCGATAGCAAACCGTGGCGTAAACCCGGCGCGCTGGCAGGCACTCAGTGTCATCGACCTGAGGTCGTAGCCCTCTCGGAACATGACCAGCGGGCGATCGCGCAGGTCTTCGATACGGAATGAGTCAAGGTTGAGATTCATACTGTGCGGCACGGCGACCGCGAGCTGCTCGCGCAGGATCGGAACAGTGTCCAGGGTGGGATCACCTCGATGCGCCGGCGAGGTGATCATGGCCAGGTCGAGGGCTCCCTCAGCGAGCTGCCGAACCAGGTCCCTGGACCCGCTTTCGTCGATGAGGAGCTGGATGCCAGGGTAACGCCCCCGGAATAGGGCTAAAGCATGCGCGAAGGGCCCGGTGCACAAGCTTGGTGTGGCACCGAGCCGTAACCGGCCACGGCGGAGCTCAGCCAACTCGTGCACCTGGAGCCGGGCGGTCTCGATGTCAGCCAAGATGCGTTTCGCGAAGGGAACGAGCACCTCGCCAGCTGGTGTGAGAGTCACGTTGCCTCGGGCCCGGTGGAACAGCTCGCTGCCCAGCTCGCGCTCCAGGCAGTGGATCTGCTTGCTGAGCGACGGCTGTGCCACGTGGGTGCTCTCAGCCGCACGTGTGAAGTGGCGGGTCCGAGCGACGGCTAAGAAGTACACCAGCTGCTGTAGTTGCATCTCGATAGATTAAGGCTATCAAGACCAGCGCTACCATATCTTGGACTCGCGCCACGGACGCGGCTTACTGTCAGTTAACGCCGCGACGAGCACGCGCCGCGGCGTTCGTCAAAGCGCGGAAACCACGGCAAGTGGAACCGACCACTGGTACGTGCCCGATCGGAAGCGACGTCATGGCCACGACCGAATCGTCCCCGCCACCCGGGGTTACGCCACCTGGCTCCGTGCGGGCTACCCGAGCAGCGATCTCGGCGCGGACGTTGCGCACCGATCGCTGGTGGGTGTCACCGCTGGTGTCCGCTGTCGTGTTGGGGATCTTCATCGTCTATACCGCGGTCAGGCTGTTCATGCGCAGTGACTACTGGGTCGGTGAGTACCACTACCTCACGCCCCTGTACTCGCCGTGCCTGAGCGACTCGTGCGCACCTGGTTCAGCGCATCTCGGTACGCCGCTGCCGGCGTTCCCGCTGGCCCTGCCGCTGCCGATCTTGATTTTCCCGATTCTCGCCGGGTTCCGGGCGAGCTGCTACTACTACCGCAAAGCCGGCTATCGCGCGTTTCTCTTGTCGCCGCCAGGATGCGCGGTAACCGAGCCGGCGAAGAAATACACTGGGGAAACCCGGTTTCCGCTGATTCTGCAAAACGCACACAGATACTTCTTCTATCTCGCGTCAGCGTTGCTGCTGATCAATACCTATGACGCGGTGCTGGCATTCTTTCCGGCCAGTGGGGGCTTCGGGGTGGGTATGGGCTCACTGATCCTGCTGGTCAACGTCACGATGCTGTGGCTGTACTCCCTGTCGTGCCACGCCTGCCGACACATCTTCGGTGGCCGGCTCAAACACTTTTCTGCCCATCCTATCCAGTACTGGTTCTGGACCCAGCTGTCCAAGATTAACGGGCGGCACATGCAGTTCGCCTGGACATCGCTGATCACGGTGATGCTGACGGACTTCTACATCATGGCCGTGGCCGCAGGCTGGATAGCGGACCTGCGCCTATTCAACTAAATGCGTCTAGCTGACAAGGATCCCCGATGACCGAGATCGAGCGGCACGACTTCGACGTAGTGGTGATCGGTGCCGGCGGTGCCGGGCTGCGCGCCGCGATCGAGGCGCGTGAGCTGGGTAAGCGCACCGCGGTGATCTGTAAGTCCTTGTTCGGCAAAGCCCACACCGTGATGGCCGAGGGAGGCATTGCGGCGTCGATGGGCAACGTGAACTCACGCGACGGCTGGCAGGTCCACTTCCGCGACACCATGCGCGGGGGCAAGTTCCTCAATAACTGGCGGATGGCGGAGCTGCACGCGAAGGAAGCACCGCAGCGGGTATGGGAGCTGGAGACCTATGGTGCGCTGTTCGACCGCACCAAGGACGGCAAGATCAGCCAGCGCAACTTCGGTGGGCATGAGTATCCGCGGCTGGCGCACGTGGGTGATCGCACCGGTCTGGAGCTGATCCGCACGCTGCAACAGAAGATCGTGTCGCTGCAGCAGGAGGACTTCGACCAGTACGGCGACTACGAGGCAAACCTCAAGGTGTTCGCCGAATGCACGATCACGGATTTGCTCAAAGACGGGGATGTGATCGCCGGAGCGTTCGGGTACTGGCGCGAGACCGGTCGCTTTATCCGGTTCGATGCACCGGCGGTAATACTGGCCACTGGCGGGATAGGCAAGGCGTTCAAGGTCACCAGCAATTCTTGGGAGTACACCGGGGACGGCCATGCGCTCGCGCTGCGCTGTGGTGCGGCGCTGATCAACATGGAGTTCGTGCAGTTCCATCCCACGGGGATGGTGTGGCCGCCCAGCGTCAAGGGGATCCTGGTGACCGAGTCGGTCCGTGGCGACGGTGGCGTGCTGCGCAACTCGGAGCACAAACGCTTCATGTTCGACTACGTTCCCGAGGTCTTCAAAGGTCAGTACGCGACGTCGGAGCAGGAGGCAGATCGCTGGTACGACGATCCGGACGATAATCGGCGCCCACCGGAGCTGTTGCCGCGCGACGAGGTGGCCCGTGCGATCAACTCCGAGGTCAAGGCGGGTCGTGGGTCACCGCACGGCGGGGTTTTCCTGGACATCTCCACCCGGCTGCCCGCTGAAGTGGTCAAGAAGCGTCTCCCGTCGATGTACCACCAGTTCAAGGAACTCGCCGACGTCGACATCACGACCGAGCCCATGGAGGTCGGCCCGACGTGCCACTACGTGATGGGCGGTGTGGAGGTCGATCCGGACACTGCGGCGGCGTCGGTGCCCGGCTTGTTCGCCGCCGGTGAGGTCGCCGGCGGAATGCACGGCTCCAACCGGCTCGGCGGTAACTCGTTGTCTGACCTACTCGTGTTCGGTCGCCGGGCCGGCCTCGGGGCCGCGACCTATGTGGACTCGCTAGGTATGCGACGGCCGTCGGTCCGGGTGGTCGATGTCGAGGCGGCAGCGCAGCGCGCGATCAGCCCCTTTCGCGCGGATACAGACGACGAGGGAGTCGAAAACCCGTATGTCGTGCACCAAGAGCTCCAGCAGACCATGAACGACTTGGTTGGGATCATCCGCAGGGCAGACGAAATGGAGCTCGCACTCAAGAAGCTCGCGCAACTGCGTCGGCGAGCCGATCACGTCGTCGTGCAGGGGAACCGCCAGTTCAATCCCGGCTGGCACCTCGCGCTGGACTTACGCAACATGATCGCAGTGAGCGAGTGCGTGGCACGGGCCGGGCTGGAACGCACCGAGAGCCGCGGTGGGCACACCCGAGACGACTACCCGATCATGGACGCGCAATGGCGGCATGTGCTGCTGGTGTGCACCCTGGACAACGACGGTGTGGAGGGCGGAGTCTGCGTTGAGCGCAAGACGCAGATCCCAATACGGGCGGACCTAGCCGGCCTGTTCGAGCTCGATGAGCTGAAGAAGTACTTCACCGCTGAGGAGCTCCCCGGAGGGATGGACTGACATGGGTATCCAGCGACGGTTCCGAGTCTGGCGGGGCGACACCGGCGGCGGGGACCTCGTCGACTTCGACGTGGAGGTCAATGACGGTGAGGTGGTTCTCGACGTCATCCATCGGCTGCAAGCCACCCAGGCTCCCGACCTCGCCGTACGCTGGAACTGCAAAGCCGGTAAGTGCGGATCGTGCAGTGCCGAGATCAACGGGCGACCTCGCCTGCTATGTATGACCCGGATGTCCACCTTGCCGCCACATCAGCCGGTTACGATCACCCCGATGCGCACGTTCCCAGTCATCCGAGATCTGGTCACCGACGTCTCGTACAACTACCAGAAGGCACGCGAAATTCGCGCCTTCATGCCGCCGAAGGGTGTGCAGCCGGGCGAGTACCGGATGCAGCAAGTCGACGTGGAACGCTCGCAAGAATTCCGCAAGTGCATTGAGTGCTTCCTGTGCCAGAACACTTGCCATGTGATCCGCGACCACGAAGAGAATAAAGCGCATTTCTCCGGGCCGCGGTTCCTGATGCGCATTGCTGAGCTGGACATGCACCCACTCGACGCCGCCGGCGAGGAGGGCGTCGATCGCAAACGCGCTGCTCAGGACGAGCACGGGCTGGGCTTTTGTAACATCACCAAGTGCTGCACCGAGGTGTGCCCGGAGCAGATTAAGATCACCGACAATGCGCTGATCCCGATGAAGGAACGGGTGGTCAGTCTCCGCTTCGATCCGCTGGCCCGGTTGCTGCGCCGTGGCCGGCGATAGATCAGCGCGGTGTCGGCGGGTTGGGCACTGGACTGCCGAGATACTGGGCATAGAGGCGAGCCCAACTGCCATCGTCGATCGCCCGCCGCAGCACCGCAGTGATCCGATCGTGCAGCACCGGGTCGCCAGGGGGAAGGCCGACGCCGTACTCGGTCGTGCCCAGCGACTCGCTCAGCAGTCGCAGGGCGCCGGGTGTATGCGACACCACCGCGGCTACCGCGTTCTGGTCGCCGGCGATCGCCTCGACCTGACCGCCCAGCAGGTCCGCACAATCAGCGAGGGTCGCCCGGGTTTGCACGGTTAGCCCACGGCCAACCAACGCTGCTGCCGCCGACGAACCCTCCGATGTGCACACCTGCCCACGGCCCAATGAGGTCAGGCCAGCCGCCTTGCTGGTCGTCGGCACAGCCACTTGCAATGCGCGCACCAGATAGGGCCCTGCGGCGGCCCGGTCGACGGATTGTGCGCCAGTGATCTGGTAGCCGCCGAGTGCGAGATCCGCTTCTCCCCGGCCCAGTGCGGCCTGGCGAACACCGGCGGGCAGCGGCTTGAAACTGATGCGCGCGGGATCTACCCCTAGGTCCTGGGCGATCAGTTCAGCCAGGCCGACATCGAAGCCGGTATAACTCCCCGGATTCGACGAGCGCTGGGCCAGCCCAGGCATGTCCTGAATCGCCACGATGAGCCGTCCACGCTGGGTGATCCGGTCGATGGTCGGCGATCCGCTGCCGGCTGGGCGCGCCGGGACGACGGTGCCCAGCGGGCTGCCGGCCACGACAGGGGGAGCGAACAGGGCGTTGAACCCCTCAACGGCCCGGCCCGCGAGCCACCATGCGGCGATCACGAGCACCACGAGCAAGCAGCCCACCCGTTTCGGTCGCAGCCATCCGTGGCGGCGCATGAGCCCCAGCACCGACCGCACTCCGGTGCCGGGCGACCGCGCTGGCTGGGGTGACCGTTGCGCCCAGCTCTGCTGCGCCTTGAGATTCACGATGGCGCCCCCTGCCGTACCCCGATGTCGTTACTGGCATCCACTGCTGACGTGGACCGTAGTATCAGCCTCCAGCAGTACTGGTTCCGGCAAGCATCGGTTCGTCGGGCAGTGCGGTAGCGCCGTCCTGCCCCATCGCGCCGCGTTGCCCCCGGAAAGCCAGCCGCCGCTCGATCCAGACAGCCAACCTGCCAACTCCGTAATTGATCACGATGAAGATCGCGCCGATAGTCAGGTAGAGCTGAAGTGGATTGCGGAGCTCCTGAATAGCGATAGCCACGAACCGGACCGCTTCGCCGTACAAGATGACGAAGCCGAGCGAGGTGTCCTTGAAGATCACTACAAGCTGGCTGATGAGCGCCGGCAACATCACGCGGATGGCTTGCGGGAGCAGGATCACACGCAGAGCTTGCCCACGGGTCAGCCCGACCGCAGCTGCGGCTTCGGACTGGCCGCGGGGTAGCGAGGCGACACCAGCCCGCACGATCTCAGCGATGATCACCGAGTTGTACGCGGTCAGCCCGATCACCAGATACCACAGCAATGGCAGGCTCACGCCCAGCTCAGGCAGTATCCGGGAGGCGAAGAAGATCGCGATGACCACCGGTAGACCACGGAAGAACTCCATGGGCGCTACCACGGTCCACCGTCCCCAGCGGGGCAAGATGATCCTGGTCACGGCCAGCACGGTGCCCAACAGCATGGACAACACCATGGCCAACCCGGCGGCTTCGATGTTGTTCAGCAAGGCCGACCCGAGATTGACCCACAGCGCAACGAAGGACGGATTCGCCGGGCTGACGATCGGTCCCCACTTCTCCTCGGTGAGTTGGCCGCTCGCCGCCAGCCGAATCAGCACCAGGATCGCCAGTATCCCGAGCCCGAGGCCGGTGACGATGCTGCCCACCATGATGCGCCGCCGGGTGCGGGGACCGGGCCGGTCAAACAGCACTGTGCTACTCACCGCACCACCGACAGCCGGCGCTCGATGGCGCCCAGGGCCACACCGGCCGGGATCGTGATGATCAGGTAGCCGGCAGCAACCCCGAGTAAGACCGGGATCAGCGCAAGGCCCTGCGCGGAGGTGAGCCTGGCCTGCACGCTGAACAGGTCCCCACCCACCCCGAACGCACCGACGATGGCCGAATTCTTCACCATCGCGATCATCACGCTGCCCAGTGGCGGCACCACGCTGCGCAGTGCCTGCGGCAACACGATCTGTCGCAGCGACTGGACATAGGTCAGGCCCACCGCCCTGGCCGCCTCGGCTTGCCCGAGCGGGACCGCGTTGATCCCGCTGCGTACCGCCTCACACACGAAAGCCGAGGTATAGAGCACCAGGCCGCTGACGCCGAACCAGAAGTAGGCGCCGCGGATGCCGAGTTCCGGCAGCCCGAATGCGCAGAAAAACAGCACGACGGCGAGCGGGCAGTTGCGAAACACCGTCACCCACGCGGTGCCGGTGGCCCGCAGCGGCGGGAACGGCGAAACCCGGAACGTCGCGATCACCGTGCCGAGCACCAGTGAGCCGATCGCCGCGTAGATGCAGATCTGCAAGGTCTTCAAAAGGCCATCGCGATACAGCCCGAAGTTGTCGAGGATGATGTCCACCGACGCTGCGCAATCAGCTGCAGGGATCGAGCGCAGGCAGCTCCGGCGTCTGCGTCGTCACCTTCCCGGCCGTCGTCTTCCAGGCATTGGCGTACACCCCGGATTTGGCCGCTTGGGTGAGGGCGTTGTTGATGAACGTGCAGAACGCGACATCGCCTTTGCGGATCCCGATGCCGTAGGGCTCTTTGGTGAAGGTATCACCCACCAGCTTGAAGCCGCCGTTGCTATTGGCCACGAACCCCAGCAGCACCACGTTGTCGGTCGTCACCACATCCACCTGGCCGGTGCGCAGCGCGTCGGCGCACTTGGAATAGACGTCGAAGACCGTCAGCTGGTTGGGATCGATGTATTTCCTGATGTTCTCGGCCGGAGTTGAGCCCTGCACCGAACAGACCCGAGCTTTGGTCGGGCGCAGCGAGTCGGGCCCGGTGATGGTGTTGTTGTCGGACTTCACCATGAACGACTGGCCGGCGATGTAATACGGGCCGGCGAAGCTCACCTGCTGGCGGCGCTTGTCGTTGATCGTGTAGGTGGCCACCACCAGGTCGACCTTGCCCTGTTTGATCAACTCCTCGCGCTGCGCTGACGGTGCCTCCACCCACTGCACCTGGTCAGGTGAAATCCCCAGCGCACCGGCGATGGTCCGGCCGATCTCGGTGTCGAAACCGGTGAGCTTGCCGCCCAGCGTCTGCTGGCCGAACAGTGGCTGGTCGAACTTGGTGCCGATCCGGATAGCATGGGCATTGGCGATTTTGGCCATGGTCGTGCCGGGCTCGAAGCGGGCATCCTGGGCGACAGGAGGGGTCGAGGTGCCTGTCCCCAGGCTTTGTTGCTGCCCACACCCGGTCGCCGCCATGGCCAGCGCAACCAGCGCCGCTCCTACCCTCAGTACGGCGTTCCAGTGCATTTTGTTACTTCTCCTGTCTCGTCGGCATGTCATGGGCCAGGCGCGCCTCAGTGCGTCAGGATCTTGCCGAGGAACTCTTTAGCGCGTTCGGAGCTCGGTGTGGTGAAAAACTGATCCGGTGCCGAATCCTCGACGATCTCGCCATCGGACATGAACACCACCCGATCTGCGGCACGGCGGGCGAAGCCCATCTCGTGGGTGACGACCAACATGGTCATGCCGTCGGCGGCCAACGAGGTCATCACGTCGAGTACCTCCTGGACCATCTCGGGATCCAGTGCAGACGTCGGTTCGTCGAACAGCATCACCTTGGGGCGCATGGCCAGCGCCCGGGCGATCGCGGCGCGTTGCTGCTGCCCACCGGACAGCTGCGCGGGGTACTTGTCAGCCTGGTCGCTAATGCCCACCCGGGTGAGCAACCGCATCGCGGCGTTGTGAGCTTCCGCCTTCCCGATCTTGCGGACCAGCACCGGAGCCAGCGCCACGTTCTGCACGATCGTCATGTGTGCGAAGAGGTTGAACTGCTGGAACACCATGCCGACGTCGGCCCGTAGCCGGGCCAGCGCCCGGCCTTCAGCGGGCAGCGGTGCCCCGTCGACCTCGATGGTGCCGGTGTCGATCGGCTCCAGCCGGTTGATCGTGCGGCACAGTGTCGACTTACCCGACCCAGACGGCCCGAGCACCACCACCACCTCGCCGCGGGCGACCTCCAGGCTAACGTTTCGCAGCACCTGCAACGATCCGAAACGCTTGTGGACCCCGACCATCCGGATCATCGGCGGGGCGGCCGTGGTGGGCGAGCTCATCCGGTCCTCCAGGAGGGACAGGGCGTCGACGTCATCCCTACCACGAGGTGCCCCAAGATCTTCATCGTGGCCCGTGCTGCTCTGCGTTACCTGCCGAGGGTGGTTTTGTCGACCGGCCTTACCCTGAGAGGTGAGGAAGGAACGATCAGCAGATGACGGCGAGTACCGAGCAGCACCCACGCAGCTACCGCGTGCGTACCTTCGGCTGCCAGATGAACGTGCACGATTCCGAGCGGCTGGCCGGGCTGCTCGAGGCGGCGGGATACGTGCCCGCCGGGCGGGACGCCACTCCCGATGTCATCGTCCTCAACACCTGCGCGGTGCGGGAAAACGCCGACAACCGCCTCTACGGCAACCTGGGGCAGCTACGGCCGATTAAGCAGGGCCATCCTGGAATGCAGATCGCCGTCGGTGGCTGCCTGGCTCAGAAGGATCGCGGCGAGATCACTCGCCGGGCGCCCTGGGTCGATGTGGTGTTCGGCACCCACAACATCGGCTCGCTACCCGTGCTGCTGGAACGCGCCCGGCACAACAACCCCGCCCAGGTGGAGATCGCCGAGGCGCTGGAGGTGTTCCCTTCCACGCTGCCCGCCAAGCGCGACTCGGCGCACTCCGCCTGGGTGTCGATCTCGGTGGGCTGCAACAACACCTGCACGTTTTGCATCGTGCCCGCACTACGCGGCAAGGAGGTCGACCGCCGGCCCGGTGAGGTGCTCGCCGAGATCGAGGCGCTGGTGGCCGA
>DATFDO010000018.1:0-11815 GCA_035252045.1 Pseudonocardiaceae bacterium | reverse complement strand
TGCCGCGTTATATGGTGGTGCCGGCGCCTGCTCCGCCAGCTTCAGGGAAACCGCATCTACAAGGTGTCGTTATTCCTGGTCGGTTCCGCGTCGGGTATCTCTCTGGCTGCAGGCGTGCTGGATCTCGTCACCCACTTCATTGCATTTCTCGCGCCGGTTCGTGCGGCGGCCGTTGCGCCTTTTTACACCTTCATCTATGTGCCGGTCGCCATTGGATTCGCGATCTTCTTCGTCGGTGCGATGCTCCCGGTGGCCGCCGAGATCATCCTCGCCATCCGGATCGCTGCCGCACAATGGGCGGAGTACCGGGCGATGGGGTCCCTGTGGGCGGCATTGCTGGGGGAGTTCCCGCACATCCGGTTGCGGCGATACGTGGGCATCCACGGCAGCTACTACAGCCGGGGCAACGGCATCCGGGACGGGTTGGTCCTGCTGAAGCGGTACTACGACCGGCGAGTGGCGAACGCCGCTCTTGCGGCCAGCCAGGCACGAGGGGAATCGCCGGCCGTGCAGTCGCTGTCCGTCACAGTTGCCCTCGTCCGCGCCGCGTTGGAAGCACACCGGATCGGTCTTGTCCAAGACGATCCACATCCCGTGCCGACCAGTGGGTCGGCGGATTGGGCTACCGACACAGCCTGGCTAGTGCAACTGTCCCGCGCGTTCGCGGATAGCAGCCCGGCGACGCCGCCGGCCCTGTCGACGAGTGCACCATCTCAGTAATCGTGTCCGACGGGCGGCCGGTGCGCGATACGCATCACCGAGCCTGGTGGTAGGTGCATGCGGCCACGGGCCATCACGAGCACGGGATCGGCCAACGCCGTCAAGTCTGTCCGCGGGTCACCGGCAACGACGAGAAGGTCCGCGTCGAATCCCGCAGCCAGGCGTCCGGTGATACCCGCCAGCCCGAGACCCGCCGCTGCCTCCACGGTCGCGGCGGCAATCACTTGCTCGGGCCGGAACCCGAAGTCAAGGTAGCGCCGCAACGCTATCGGGAAGTCGTCGAACGCGCTGAGCCCAGCATCGGTGCCGGTGATGACCCGTACCCCGCGGTCAGCCAACCACTTCGTCCGTCCGACCAAGGCGTAGGCACGGTCCGCACCAATCTTGCGCGCCAGCGCCCGCCAGTTACCGCTACTGCCAGGGCACACCGCGATGCCCTTGGCCACGATCCGGGCCGCCAATTCCTCCGAGGGCTCGAACCGGCCCGGACCGGCCAGGAACGTGCAATGCTCGATGGTGTCCACTCCCGCCGCGATGGCTGAGTCGATGCTCGCCAGCCCATGCGCGTGCGCCGCCACGGACAGCCCCAGGCCATGGGCTTCCTCGACGAGGGCCGCCAGCTCGCAGGTGCTGAACTGGGACTCGGACATACCCGCCCCGCCCGGTGTGGTCTGCCCACCGGAGGCCATCACCTTGATGACATCGACTCCGGCCGCGGCGTTGTCCCGCACGCGCTGCCGGATCTGCGCCTCGCCTTCTACGACCCCGCCGAGATACCAGCAATGCCCACCAGGCGGAGTGATCGGGGCTCCCGCTACCAGCAGGCGCGGGCCGGCAGTGCTGCCCATGGCGATGGCATCGCGGACCCGGATGGCCAAACCGTCCCGGTCTCCCAGATCACGAGCCGTGGTCACGCCGACGTCGAGTAGTTGCCGCGCGTGGCTGGCCATCGTCAGGGCCAGCGCCACCGGGTCACCGTCGGCCTGCAGCCGGGCGGCCGGTTCTTCTCCGGGATCGAAGGCGAGGTGCACATGGGCATTGATCAGGCCCGGGAGCAGGGTGTGAGCGGGAAATGCCAGTTCAACCGCCTCTGGGACATCGTGGAGCAGCCCGTCGCGACCGCCGATCGCCGTGATCCGACCGTCGGTGACGACGACGGCGCCCCCGTTGATCACTTCGCGCTCCGGGCCGGTCAGCACCTGGCGTGCGGAGATCAGAATTGCCGGCATACCGGGGTCACTCGGCATCATTGGGCAGGCCTGCGCCAGGGTCCCCGCCAGCTGATCGCTCCCGGGCTGCGAGCTCGTCCATGATCGCCAAAATGTCGCGCAGCATGTTGGGGCCCATCTCGCCATAACGAGCCGAGATGCGCTGGATCCCCCGCTCCGCCAGTTGACGAGCCATCTCGCGCTCCTGGCCTTGCCGCTCACGAAGCGCCACGACCTCGCTGGAGTCCGTGGCCGCACGCCATGGCTGATCGGCCGGGGTGTCGGGATCGAAGTACTGCAAGGTCACCGGAACGTCGAGCTTCTCGGAGAAGTAGCGCGCCAGCGCCTGCAGGTGCTGGAACGTCGGGTTGTCGCGGGCACCGGTGCGAAGCTGCCACAGGTAGGCCGCTGACACAGTCGGGCCGCCCATGTCCTTGATCTCCCGGGCCAGCGTCTCGTAGCTCGGGCTCCCAGCAGCCGTGATCAGCGCGTCGATCTTCGCGGCCAGGTTCCTTGCCTTGCCGTCCATCCACCACCTCGCACTCACCCCGGCCGGCCATGGCCTCCGTGGCCATCGCCGCGCCAAGCGCATAAGCCAGCATATAGGAAGCAGCTCGCACCACGATGGCCGCCATGCCCGTTTCCTCGCCATCTGGACCCATTTTACCTGATAGACCGGCCACTGATGGTGGCCAGCTGGAGGGGTGACAAGCCTAGCATAAACTGCTATAAATGAAGCCAGCGTGGTTGACCTGATCGGACTTACGAACCAGGCGACCCCGCCAGCTATCGCGAGCCGGGAGAGTCGATGTTGAGCCGAAGCGCCGACCGCCATCGGTCGTCCCGCTGGCAGCCAGCGTCCAGGCCGTACTCACCGGCGCCGAAGTCGATTCGACCGACCCTGGAGTAACCAAGATCACGTCTGGGGACATCGCCTGCCCGCTGCGTTAACGGCCGCGCTGCGCCGTGGGTGTTCGTTCCCGAACGGAATTGGTTTCCCCCTGAACGTGGCTACTTGGCCACGATGGAAGATCTGCTGAGGAAACGAGGAGGAAGCATGCAGGAAATGGTTGATAAATTCGAGTTCGCCGACTTCGACATCACCTCGCGAGAATGGCAGGACCGTTCATTCAGCAACGATGTCGTGAACCCGTCTTCCGACAATGGTCGGACTGCGTGGAGTGGTGACGACGAGGAGTGAGACACCTGCGGTAGCTCGGATGCCCGCAGTTAACCCGGGCACTTCGAGGTCGGGCCGAGGGGCATCGCGGGCGCGCCGCCGGTCTCTCGGCCTGGTCACCGCCGCCTACCCAGTCAAGAGTTGAGAGGCTTCCGATGTCGTCCCAGTTAAACACCCTGGGTCAGCCGAACACCGACCAGCCGAACACCATGAATCAAACGTGGCATTTCGCGCCTGCCCCGCCCGCGCGGCGGCCGTTTCGCCACTTCCAGGTTGCCCAGGTCCTCGACGAGCAACTCGCGGACCGGCTTCTGGAATGGCTGGAGACCACACCGAACTTCATCCCGCGTAACCAGGAATTCTACCGGTCGAGTGCCTTTCATGTGAGCCCGACTGCCGCGCCAGCCGCTTTGGAGACGTTCTTTTCGGTGCCGAATTTCCAGGCCCTGCGCGGCATCATGAGCGAGTCGTTCGGCGTGCCCTTGGCCGACCGGATCTTCCTTTCCGCCAACCGCTACGTCCCGGGCCAGGGCACGCTGATCCACACGGACTACGAGCCGGACGGTCGGCGCACCGAGTTCTCGTTCACCCATCGGTTCCTGCTGTACCTGAACCGGGGCTGGGCCGCGGCTGACGGCGGCGCACTCGGGCTGTTCGACGGACCGGAACCCACCGACCTGGTCACCACCGTGGCCCCGACCCACAACCGTGGCGTAGCGCTCGAGATCGGGCCGACCTCGTACCACGCTGTCGCCGCAGTGCAATCCGGCCAGCGCTACAGCCTCAACTTCACCTTCGCCACCCGGGAGCGGCCGTGAAGATCGCATTGATCACCATGCCGTGGGCGGCACTGGATTCGCCGTCGTTGGCGCTGAGCACGCTGGCGCCGTGCGTGGCGGACGTGCCCGGGGTGGAGACCGCCGACGTCTGGTACGGGACGGTGCGCTGGGCGCAGCGCATCGCTGAGCAGCACGGGGTACCCGGCATAGCCCAGTACCACCGCATCGCTGACGGGTACTTCGTGGCCACCGGCGAATGGGTGTTCTCCGGTGCGCTGTACGGCCACGAGGATCCGGAGACCACCCCGTTTCACCGGCTGGCCACCGGCAAGGGCGTCGACCTCACCGAGGCCACCGTGCTGTACCGGCTCGCCGGGACGTTCGTCGAGGAGTGCGCCGACGAACTGCTCGCCGACGGGTACGACACCTTCGGCTTCACCACCACCTTCCTGCAGAACGTGCCATCCCTCGCGCTGGCCAGACAGCTCAAGAGACGCCTGCCAGCAGCCACTGTGATCTTCGGCGGCGCGAACTGTGACGGCGTGCAGGGCGCCGCTTTGCACCGCTGTTTCCCCTTCGTCGACTACGTCGTGCGAGGCGAGGGCGAAGACGTCTTCCGGGGCCTGCTGGGCCGGCTGGTGGACTCCCCGGGAACGGCGCCCACCGCGCTGTCCGGCCTGTGCTGGCGCGACGGCTCGGGTCACACCGTGGCCAACCCGACGCATGCCGCGCCGCTGCCGATGGCCCAGGTGCCGCGCGCTGATGTCACCGGCTACTTCCGGGCGCTGCGCCGGTCCGGGCTCGACCGCTACGTCCAGCCCCAACTGGTGCTGGAAGGCTCCCGCGGGTGCTGGTGGGGGGCCAAACACCACTGCACCTTCTGCGGGCTCAACGGCGACGTGATGCAGTTCCGCAGCAAGCCGGCCGACCGGCTGTACCGGGAGATCATGGACACAGTGTCCACGACCCAGGTCCTCGACATCTCCCTGGCAGACAACATTCTGGACATGGCCTACCTGCGCGATCTGATGCCCCGGCTGGCCGAGGCCGACCTCGACATCCGGCTGTTCTGCGAGATCAAGTCCAACCTGACCTACGACCAGCTGGAACGCCTCGCCCGCGCCCGGGTCGTGGAGGTCCAGCCCGGGATCGAGAACCTCAACTCCCGCGTGCTCGGCCTGATGCGTAAGGGCGTGACCGGCGTGCGCAACGTGGAACTGCTCCGCAACTGCGAGACGCTGGGCATCGGGGTGTCCTGGAACTACCTGTACGGCTTCCCCGGCGAGACCGACTCCGACTACACCGGGATCCTGGCGCAGGCCGCCGCGCTCACCCACCTGCAGCCACCGTCGGCGGCCTTCCGGGTCGCCCTGGAGCGGTTCAGCCCGTACTTCGAGGACCGCGCGCTCGGCCTGCGCAACCGGGGCCCCGCCCAGCTGTTCGGGGCGATCTACCAGTTGCCTGCGGAGGACCTTGCTGAGCTCGTCTACCTGTTCGAAAGCGAGTCGGCTGGCATCGGTGGCGCTGTCGAGCAAGACCTGCTCGCCACCGCACGACGCTGGCGTGCCGGTTACCAGGACAGTGCACTGCGCGTCATCCGGGACGGCCACCGGCTGGTGGTCCTCGACCGGCGGGCCGGCCGGCCGGGGTGTGAGCACGTGCTGGAGGACGGCCCTGAGGTTGCCGCCTATCGGGGGTTGTTCACCGGCCGGACCGTAGCCGGCCTGCGCCGCCACCTCGCTGACGAGTACGCGATCGCGATCGGCGAGACCGCCTTGGGTGAACTGCTCGACGGATGGCTGCGGCTCGGGCTCGTCTTCGGCGAGTCCGACCACTACGTCGCCCTGGCCACCGGCAGCGACCTGCGGCCCACCCCGGCCCGAGACCGAGCACCGAGCGCACCAGCACGCCGGAAGGAGCACCGCGATGACCGCAGCCGCCGCGCCGACCGCAGGGTCTTCGTACCGCTGGCTGGTGGACCCGGCCCGGCTGCCTGACGGCGACGCGCTGCGCAGGTGGTGTGAGCGCGGCGTCCAGGAGCTGTCGGTGGCTGCTGCGCTGACCGACCGGAGCCCTGTCCTGGAGTTCCTCCGGTTCCTGCGCGATGCAGCAGGTCACCGCATGACGGTCCGGTGGCGCGGCGACCTCGGCCTCATCGATCCCGCGATCAGCCACCTGCCACCGGCCACCGACGACGACGGTGCCTGGCGCGCGGCGCACCGGCCGCTGAGCCTGACCTGGCGCCGCGGGCCTGGCTTCGTGAGGGTATGCCGGCAGCGAGGATCGACCGAGACGCACGACATCGTCTTCCGGGATCCCCTGCTGGTCCGTGCCTTCACGGTGGCGCAAAGCCCACTGCGCCCGGCCGGCCCCGGCACGGACCGAGGGCTGGCCGCTGCCGTGGATTTCCTGGCCTCACATGGCCTACTCGTCGCGCACGGCGACCGGGTACTGGCCACCCCGGTCCGGGTGCTGCGCTGGCCCAGGCAGCACGGACGGCCGGGGCAGCAGCAATGACAAGACATGCTCGACCCTGCGAGCAGGTCTTCGGTGACGTGCTCGACCCTGCAAGCAGCTCTTCGGTGGAGGGACCGACGATGATCGAGGTCACGGAGCGACGGTGCGATTCGCCGTTTGCGCATTGCATGTTCAGCACGGTGTTCAGCCCTGAGGTCGCGCAGGGCCTGAGCAGGTACCTGACCGACTGGGACGACTGGTCATACCGCAGCGAACCACGAAACCGGGTGCGAACCTGCCACTGGCGGCCGCATGACCTGCCCCCGGCGATGGCCGCCCTGCTCACCGGCGAGGTACTGGCTGGGCTGGCCACCCGGATGCAAGACGTGTTCGGCGAGGTGTTCGACACCGATTTCTTCGTCACCGCCAACAAGCAGGTACCCGGTGACGGCTCGATGGTGCACAACGACTACTTCGCCGACCAGCTCGATCACCCGTTCTTCTTCACCCACCGCCTGATCGTCTACCTGTCGCCCGACGATGTCGCCGGGCGCGGCGGAGTGCTGGGACTGTTCGGTTCGGAGAACCCGCGGGAGCTGCTGCGGGTGATCGCGCCCCGGTTCAACTCCGGAGTGGCCATGGCGATGGGGCCGCGCTCGTTCCACGCGGTGAGCGCGATCACCGCGGGCACCCGCTACAGCCTGTGTTTCTCGTTCACCAACGTCGACCACCGCTATCACCCATGACCGCGCCGTGCCCCGCGCTGGACGCGCTGCCCGACACGGTGGCCGCGCTGCGGCCCGGCGCGGTTCCCGAAGACGTCCTCGAGGATGCCCGCTACGCCGTGGCGGACACCCTTGCGGCCGCCGCCTACGCGGGGCCGACCCCTGCGCTGGGCGATGGCGCGGACGGGTCAGGCGATGGGCCGGTCGGCGTGTGGTGGACCGGGCACCGCGCGACGGTCGCGGACGCGATCTTCGCCAACGCCTACCGGGTGCACTCCAGCGACTTCGACAGCGTCCATTACCTGACCTTCGGGCATCCCGCTGCGGTGTCGCTGCCGCCGCTGCTCGGGTTGTACGAGTGCGGCGTCGGTGACCCGCTGCGGATCCTGGCCGGATACGCACTATCCGTCGAGATCATGGCGATGCTGGGCGCGAGGTTCGGGACGGCGCTGCGGGCCGCGGGCTTGCACCCGACGGTCGTGCTGGGCGCACCGGCCTGCGCGGCCAGCTGCACCTGGTTACTGGGTGGCGGCGCCGAGGCGATCCGGTGGGCCATGGCCTACGCGGCCAGTACCACGATCGGCTTCGACACCCACTTCGGCAGCGACATCAAGCCACTGCAGGTGGCGGCCTGCGCCCGGGCCGGATGGCAGGCCGCCCAGCTTGCGATCCGCGGCAACCGGGTGGGGCCGAGGACGCCGTGGTACGCGCCGGTCGCCACGCTCGCCGGAGTCGTTAACGAGGACTGCGCGCCGCATGTCTTCGGTCAACCGTGGGCGGCGCGGGTCGTGCCGACCCGCTGCAAGACCCTGCCGGTCTGCGGGTACTTCGACCCGGTGCTCGCCGCCTGGCAGGACCGGCCGGCTGACCTACCCGAGGTCGCTGTGCGGGTCACCGTCGAGGGACCGGAGTACCTGGTGCGGGCGAACCGGTTCAGCAACCCGACGACCCTCGACGAGGCTCGCTTCAGCCTGCCATTCCTCATCGCGCTGCTGCTGCGCCACCAGGAGGTCACCCCCGCCCACTGGGTGCCCTCGCGGCTGACCGACGACACACTCCAGCGCACCATGGCGTCCGTCGACGTCACGCCGGCCAGGGTGGGCGACTCCGGGGTGATCCGCCTGTTCGGTCCGGATCGGCAGTGGAGCCTTCCGCTGCGGCCCGCTGCGATTCACGCCCGAACCAGCTGGGCCCGGCTGCAGACCAAGCTCGCCGATTCCGGTCTCGCCGGCCGGGCGTCCGAGGTGGTTGCCCACCTCCGCGCCTTCGAGACCTCCACCCCGACCCGGTGGCGCGCCCTGGTCACCACCGCCGAGGAGGCGACCGCATGAGCGTCGACCTGCCGATGAGATACCGCCTGAGTGCCGGCTTCAGCTTGCATTCCGACGGTGTGGAGGTGTGTCTGTACTCGGCCGACCGAGTCAGCGGCACGGTGCTGCGCGGCCTCGCCGCGCGGATGGCCCACCAGCTGCGGCACCACGGTGAGCGCGACGGCGTCATCACCGAGGAGCTGTTCGGGTCACGACCTCTGGGCATCCCGGCGGACCGGTGGGTGTCGCTGGCAGCGGAGTTGTGCCGGCGAGGTGTCCTGGAGCCGTTCGATCGCCCGGACACGGTGGACACCGGACTTCCCGAAAAGATCACAGCGCTACGGGTCGAGGCGCCCGCCCGGCTGCGCGAGGAGGCAGCCGGACTGCTGTCCGGGTGCGGCGCGGAGGTCATCCCTGACCGGCCCGAGGCCGATCCCGCCGGGGTCGACGAGCTGATAGTGCTGGTGGACGACCGGTTCGACGTCGCCCGGCATCGGGAGCGCAACCGCCGGGCCGTGCTCGCGGGCGCGGCGTTCGTGTCGCTGCGGTTGATGGCCCGGGCCTACGAGATCGGCCCGCTGGTGCTGCCCGGCATGGGGGCCTGTTTCGAGTGCTACTGGCAGCGGCTGCAGGCACCGTTCATCGACGACGGGCCGCCGCCCTGGGTGGCCGACTCCACGCCGAGAGGCTGCTTCCGGGAAGTCGGCCGGCTCGGCGAGCTGGTGACCTCCAGTGCGTTGCACGCGCTGGCTCTGGAGGTCCACCGAATACTGCACGGTCCTACCCCCACCACGCTGTCCGGTGTGCTGTCGGTGGACCTCGAACACTGCCGCACGCACCGTCGGCGTGTGCTGGAGATTCCGGGATGCGGGACCTGCGCACTGGCGGTGCCGGCGTGAAAGAGATCTTCGACCAGCCTGCGCCGCCCGCCGAAGCGGCGCTCGACCAGCTGGCGGGACTGGTCGACCCGTACGTCGGGATCATCCGCTACCTCGCCGAGGAATCCGACTACGCGCCCGATGAGCCGGGCTTCGTGCTCTGGCGCTCGGAGCTCGCCCCGACCTCGCCGCTGTCGGACGGCGGCTACCGCCGGGTCAGCACTGCCGGAGGCCGGGGACTGACCGCGACCGAGGCCCGGATCGGGGCGGTGTTCGAGGCCTTGGAACGCTACTGCCTGTCCATCTACCGGCGGGCCGACCTGACGGTGACCACCCACCGCGCGCTTGTCGCAGCCGGCGCCGACACCCTCGACCCGGTGGAGCTGGCGGGTGCCCCCACCCGGCCGCACCTGCGCGACTGCCCGCTGAGCTGGACGACCGCGACCTCAGTGCTGACCGGTGAGCCAGTCCGGGTCCCGGCGCAGCTGGTGTACCTGCCCTATGCCTTCCCGGACGGCGAACCGGTGCTGCGCGACCCGCTCACCACCGGCGCGGCCGGCGGCCTGGGTGCCGGGTTCGCGGTCCGCAACGGTCTGCTCGAGGTCGTCGAGCGCGACGCGGTCATGCTGCTGCACTACCGGCGGTTGCGGCCACCCGTGCTCGCGCCGGGGGTGTTCGCCGGGACCGACGTGAGCTGGCTACTCGCCGAAATGCGACGCTATGGCCTGGGCTGCACGTTGTTTCACGTCGACACCGGGCTGCCCGCGCACGTCGTGGTGTGCCGGGTGGACGACGCGACCGGCGTCGGGCCCGCCCAGTCGGTCGGTTCCAAGGCCGCCGCGTCGATGGTCGACGCCGCCCGCGGTGCGATCCTCGAGGCGGCGCTGCTGCGCCGTGCGTTGCGGCTTCGAGCGGCGAAGGTCCGCGCCGTGGCCGAGCACTACCTGGCTGACCTGTCCAGCATCGATTGCCTGCAGGCCCGGTCGCACACCTGGGCCCAGCCGGAGATGACCAGCCACCTGGACTACCTCACCGCAGCCGGGGCCGAGGTGATCCAGCACGCCGGCGAGGTGCCGGACCAGTGGCGGGGTGACCTGGCGCTCGTCGAGGCCGCCGCGGCCGTCGGGGGCGATGTGCTGGTCACCGACGTCACCACACCGGAGGTCGACGCACTCGGGGTGTGCGTGGTCAAGGTGGTCGTGCCCGGCCTGCAGCCGATGCATCTGAGCGAACAATACCCGTCGTGGATGCGCCGCCTGCTGACCTTCGGGGGCCGCACCGTCGCGCCGTCGGGGCTCACCTCGGCTCCCCACCCCTTCCTCTGACGGAGACCCGCCACGATGACCCTGGACGCCTGGCCGGACAGCAGCGCCTTCCATGCTCGCAGCGCCATCCCGGGCCGGAACCTGCGCAGGCAGGCCTGGACCGGCACAGCCGACTGGCCACCGGAATGGACCGAGATCACCGTGAAGGCCTACCCGCGCCGTCCCGGCGTGCCCTTGCCCGAACCCGAGCCGACCGGTGCCCATGCGGTCACCGCCCTGCTGGACCGGAGGGCCTCGGTGCGGACGCCGACCGGCTCGGATCTGC
Organism: Pseudonocardiaceae bacterium; assembly: GCA_035252045.1. Lineage (GTDB taxonomy): Bacteria > Actinomycetota > Actinomycetes > Mycobacteriales > Pseudonocardiaceae. The sequence goes on along the minus strand of DATFDO010000018.1, from coordinate 968 downwards.
CGCTGGCGGGGCTGGCTGCGCTGTTGCGCTTTTGCTGCGGCCTGCGCAGGCCCGGCGGTGACCCGCCCGACATCGGCCGCCGCGTCTACCCCTCCGCCGGGGCGAGGTTCCCCCTGGAGTGCTACCTGATCGCCAGCCGCTGCGCAGGGCTGGCCGCCGGGGCCTACCACTACGACGCTGTGGGGCACCGGCTGGCCACCCTAATCGAGGCCGACCTGCGCCGCGACGTCGAGCGGGCGTTCGGGTTCCCCTGGATCACCGGCGCCCGGGCAGTGCTGGTGCTGACCGCTGCCCTCGGGCGCGGTGCGGTCAAGTACGCCGACCGCGCCTACCGGTTCGCCCTGATCGAGGCCGGGCATGTCGGTCAGAACGCGATCCTGGTCGGCGAGGCCCTCGGGGTGCCGGTGACCCCGGTCGGCGGCTTCGCGGACGAGCCCCTCAACCGCCTGCTCGGCGCGCGCAAGGACGGTGAGCTCGCGCTCTACAGCCTGGTGCTGCCATGACCGCCCGACCGAGTGGGACCATCACCACGCACCGGCTTGACAACGGGATGACCCTGGTGGCGGCACCGGATCCGGCGGCCACCACGGTGGCGATGTCGATCACCTGGCGGGTCGGGTTCGTCGACGACCCCGACTCCAGCCCTGGGCTTGCCCACCTGATCGAGCACTTGATGTTCCAGGGCACCCGCCGCCACGCCCGCCAGGACTACTACCGGACCTACTTCGGCTCGGGAGGCTGCACCAATGCCTACACCCGCACCGGTCACACGACTTACCACGCCGAGTTCCCGGCGCAGCTGCTGCCCGCAGCACTCGAGCTGGAGGCCGACCGGTTCGGCGACTTCGCCCCGAGCCGCCAGGCCGTGGCGCAGGAGTGCGCGCTGATCGCCCGCGAGATCGCCGAGACGACCGGTGCCCGACCGCTGGGTAGCTTCCCCTGGGAGCAGGTGCAGGCCACGCTGTTCG
>DATFDO010000017.1:0-3624 GCA_035252045.1 Pseudonocardiaceae bacterium | reverse complement strand
GCGGCCGGCGACCTGGGCAGCTTGGCCGCCCGCAAATTCGACTGCGAGGCCTGGCTGCCGTCCCAGCAGACCTACCGGGAGCTCACCTCCACCTCCAACTGCACCACCTTCCAGGCTCGCCGGTTGGGCACCCGGTATCGCGACGCTGACGGGCGCCCGCAGGTGGCGGCAACGCTGAATGGCACCCTGGCCACCACCCGCTGGATCGTCGCGATCCTGGAAAACCACCAGCAGCCCGACGGGTCGGTGCGGGTACCTGAAGCACTACGGTCCGCGCTGGGCGGCCGCGAGCTGATCACCGCACGATAAGCGCGCACAGACGATGTCTGTTATCGAGCACGATCACGCCTGCTCGGTGTCAACGCGAGGTTCGGCGTCCAGGTCGGTGTAAGGCGCAACGTCATAGCGTGCTCCGCACGTACCACGACGGTTGATCGACGATCCGAACCGGTCGGTGCGATGATGGTGCGACGAGGGCACCGACGAGGTGAGGTGAGTGCATGACTGCGCCGGGAAGTCCGCTGGCCCAGCCCCGTAACGGCTTCGGGGTGGCCGCTTTGGTGCTGGGTGTCCTCGCGGTGGTGTTGTCCTGGACGGTCATCGGCGGCATTGTCCTGGGCATCCTCGCGGTGATCTTCGGCGTGCTCGGCCGAGGCCGGGCCAGACGTGGTGAGGCGACCAACGGCGGTTTCTCAGTGGCCGGAATCGTGCTGGGCGCGGTCGGATTGATCATCACCATCGTGCTGATCGCGCTGGCGGTGTCCATCCTCAACACTCCGGCCGGCCAGACTTACCGCCAATGCCTCCAGCAGTCGGCCGGCGATCGTAACCTGATCGAGAAGTGCGCCACCGAATTCTCCCGCCACCGGTGAACATCACGCTCGCCAAGGACATGTGAGTACCAGGGGGCGAGCGAGCGTCCACGTAGGGTCGAGGTATGCGCAGGCCGCGGTTGGTCGCCTCGGACGTTGACGGCACCCTGCTGGATCCGACCGATGAGATCTCCGCGCGCACCCGGGCGGCGGTGCATCGGGTGGTGGCCGCCGGGATCCCGTTCGTCTTGGTCACCGGGCGACCGCCGCGGTGGATCCCGCCGATCGTCGAGCAACTCGGCCATGCCGGGCTGGCGGTCTGCGCCAACGGCGCGGTGCACTATGACGCGGCGGCCGATCGCGTCCGCTACTCGGTGACGCTGGATCCGGTCCAGCTGCGCGATGCGGCCGACGTGGTGGCCACCGCGTTGCCGGGCGCCAAGCTCGCCGTCGAGCTGCCCACCGGCAGCGCCGCAGTCAACGGGGCCGATCAGTTCCTCGCCGAACCCGGCTACACCCACCCGTGGCCCGGCGCGGATTCCGAGACTGCGTCGCGCGACCTGATACTCGGCAGGCCGGCGATCAAGCTGCTGGTCCGGCAGGCGAACACGAGCAGCGAGGTGATGGCGGCCGCGGTTGGTGAGCTGCTCGGTGCAGCGCTGGACATCACCTTCTCCACCGGCTACGGCCTGATCGAATTGTCCCCGCCCGGCGTTACGAAGGGATCCGGGCTGGCCCGGCTGGCCGGTGAACTAGGGGTCGCCTCGGCCGATGTGCTCGCCATCGGCGATATGCCCAACGACCTGCCGATGTTGCGGTGGGCCGGCCACGGTGTGGCGATGGCCAACGGCCATCCTGCGGTGCTCGACGCCGCTGATGAGATCACCGCCAGTAACTCCGAGGATGGCCTCGCAGTCGTCCTCGAGAGGTGGTTCTAAGTCCCCACGTACCCGCGTCGCGCCTCGCTGACGTGGCGGTACTGTGCGTGTTCGCCCACACCGGCTGGGAGGCTTCATGCACAACATGTTTCGGCAGCTCCTGCGAGAATCTGATGGTCTGCACGCAGGCGCCATGCGAGGTATCGCAGCGACCGTGGGAGTGGCGGCCGCCGACGACGTGGCGGTGCTGCAGACCGCGGCCGGTCTGGAGAACCTCGCGGTGCAGACCTACCAGATGGCGTTGACCCTGCCGTTCATCGGTGGCCCGCTGGCCAAGCCGGAAGTCAAGATGTTCACCGAGCGGACGATGGCCCAGCACAGTCAGCACGCGGCGGCTTTCAACGCCGCAGTCCAGCGGCTGGGCGGTAAACCCCAGACCGGCCCGGACCCGAAGTACGCCGAAGTGGTCAAGCAAGCGCTTCCCAACATCAAGAACCCGGTCGATGCGGTCGGATTGGCGATCACTCTGGAGGATGTGGCCGCGCAGACCTACGTCCAGGACGTCGGATTGGTCAGTACTGCGGAGCTACGGCAGTTGTTCGCCAGCGTGGCCGGGGTCGAATCCCAGCACAAGGCGATCCTGCTGCTGGCCCAGGCCCTACTCAAAGCCAACCAGCCGCAGCTCATCGCCCGCCCGCCGGAGATCGCGCAGCTGCCTGCGGCCGCGGGCAGCGTCGGGTTCCCCGACGGGTTCTACCCCACTGCGATGGCCGCGCCGGTCGAGGAAGGGGCGGTGAAATGAGCGACCACGGAAAGAGCGCTGAGATGGCGATCAGTGAGCGGGAACTGTCCCAGCTGACCCACACGCTCGACGAGCTGCATGAAGCGAGTTTCCCGCAGGTCCGCGCGACCATCGACGAGCTGGCCGCCAACCTTGGCACCGTGGTACGCCAGCCGTCCACACGGCGCAGCTTCTTTCTCGGCGCCGCCGGTGCGGTTGCGCTCGGCGCGGCCGCCGCCTGCTCCAGTCGGCCGGCGGCTACCCGCGCTACGTCGAGCGCTGCGCCGCCGCCTGCACCACCGGAGACCTACCCCGGTGATCTCAAGGTGGTGGCGGTGGCCACCGCGTTGGAGAACCTGGCGGTCTCCGCGTACGAGGGCGTGTTGAAAAAGGCCGGCGCCGGGGAACTCGGCGCAGTGCCCCCGGCGGTGGCGACGTTCGTGCAGACTGCGATGAAGCAGCACGCCGACCACGCGCAGGCCTGGTCCACGGTGCTGTCCAGAGCCGGGAAGCCGCCCATCAGTGACGCGCCGCTGTCGGTCACCCAGGATCAGATGGCCAAGCTCGCCGCCGCGAAATCAGTTTCCGATGTGGCCAGATTTGCGCTGGACCTGGAAAACGTCGCCGCGCAGAGCTACACCTTCGCGGTCGCCAACATGTCCGATCCCAGCGCGATCATGACGGCTGCCACCATTCAACCGGTGGAAACCATGCACGCCGCGATCCTGAACTTCATGCTCGGTGAATACGAGATTCCGGACACTTTCGTCGGTATCGGCAACGCGCTCAAGCCGGACAACTTGACGGTCAGGTGAGCCGGCGATGAAACGGCACGGCGGCATCGGGACTCAACGGGTGGTGATCCTGTTCACCATGCTGGTTGCCGTGCTGGGCGCGGTCGTGAGCTGCGGCGGCAGCACAGGCGGCCGGGCTGGGTCCAGCGGCGGTGGTGCGGTCACCAGTGGAAACCCACCGGACACCATCATGATCAATAATTTTGCCTACCAACCGGTGGTGTTGACGGTCGCCCCAGGAGCGCGGGTCACCGTGATCAACCAAGATTCAGTTGCCCATACGGTGACCGCGAAGGACAAGTCCTTCGACACCGGCACCGTCGCCTTGGGGCGGGAAGATGAGATCACCGCGCCAAGCA
>DATFDO010000016.1:0-7239 GCA_035252045.1 Pseudonocardiaceae bacterium | reverse complement strand
CGTGGGATCCTGCTTGCTCAACGTGGCCGCGTACTCTGCCGGATCGCTGAGCGTGTCGGCGCCGCCCTGGCGAGACAGCAGGTCTACCGCGGCGGCACTGAACCCCGCGGTGGCGACGCGGCGGACCACGTCTTTGATATGCGCGACCAGGCCACGATTCTCGTGAATCACCAGCACGCCGCCTGCCGCGGCACCGCTGCGCGGCCGGGCGAAATAACTGATCAGCGAAGCGCCATCCGCGCCGGTCACCGTCAGCGGTGCGACGGTGACGCGGGGATCGTCGGGCCGTACGGTTACCCCGTCGGTGGTGGGCCGGGCAGGTGGGGTGGCGAACGGGTACGGCGTGCCGGCCTGGCGGGACTGCGGCGAGGGACGGGTGCCAGATGGCTCGCTTGAGCAGCCCGCCGCCTCCAGCACCACCATCGCGCCGGCGACACTTCCGGTGATCAGCGTGACCCGGCGCAACAGCTCCCGCCGGCTGATCAATCGAGCGTGGAAGTCCTCGATGTGTTCCCCGACCAGGTAGCGCTCGAAATCAGTCATCAGCGATCACAACATTCATCAGCCGGGAGTGTTGTGTTCCAGGTGGGAACCGGGCTCGGAGGAGGGGTCGATATCCACCGTCGGGCGGCCGCCATCGGTGGTGTTGCCGACCACAACGCACCCCGTCGAGCCGTCGATGATGATGATTCCCCGAGTCACGTTGCGGCCAGTGAACCTGTTGTCCCGTATCTCGACATTGGGCCAGTGGCGCAAGTTCACTGCTTGGGCACCGTTGTTCGCGCAGGAGTTGCCGACGAAGGTGATCGACGGACCACCAGTGGGAGCGCCGCTGTTGCCGGTCTGGTCGCCAGTGGCGATCAGACACTGCGCACCGACGTTGCGGCAGGTGTTACCCGCGATGAGGACGTCGAAGGTGGGTGGGCTGTTGTCGTCATAGGTTTGGAAACAATCCGGGTGCGGCGGGTTGGCGTAGCCGTGATCGGAGATGTCGGTGACCGTGTTATCGGTGATCCGGTGACCGTTGCCGAAAAAGCGCATGCCATCAGCGTCACCATTGTCGCGGGCCAGGATGTCGCTCACGGTGTTGTGGCTGACCTCGATCCGCTGCCCCTCGATCCAGATGCCGACGGTATCGACGTGCTGCACCCGGTTGGATTCGATGATCGAGCTTTGGCACCGCTGGCAGGTGATCCCCCCCATCCGGGTGTCGTGCACCGTGTTGTGACGGATGGCCAGGTCAGTGCCCTTGAGGAAGATCCCCTCGCCGCCAGCGACAGTGAAACCGTCGAGCACAACGTGGTCTGCGGTGATGTGGATGCTGTGCACGGCCGCTCCATCGGAGCGCAGCGTGATCGGTGCGTTGGCCGCGCCCGAGCGGGCCACGGTGATATCGGTGCCGGACAGGTCACCGCCGGTGAAACACAGTGTGGTCCCCGGCGCGGCAGCATCCAAGGCCGGCCGTATCTCGTCGGCGTGGCTCACCGTGCGAGTGCAGGGTGGGACAGCGCCCTGGGGCGGCCCCGCTGCCGAGGGCGGACCGGGCAGCGAGCTCTGGCCGGGGTACGGGCTCGGTGCCACCGAGGAGCTCTGACCTCCGCAAGCGGAGACGATCATCAGGGTCACTGCCGCGATCCAGAAGGGCACCATCAGGCGCGGCACTCGAGGTCCTCGGCGCAAGGTGTTCACCCGTCCAGCGTATTGCCTCCAGCATGGCCACTTTCGCTGGCCGAGCGTCAGCAGCTTGGCAGCTATGCGCATAGGGTCGCGACACACCGGGCAGGAGGGGACGACACACGGTGCATGAGGGCGCGACACGCCGGGCACGCCGCCGTCACCAGATCTTGACGCGCTGGTCGGGCGGCCGGAACAGCTTGTCGCCGGGTTTGACGTTAAACGCGGCGTAGTACTCGGGCAGGTTGCTGACCACTCCGTTGGCCCGGAACTCATTCGGGCTGTGCGGATCACTCAACAGCTGTGCCCGCAGGTCCTGGTCCCGGGTCTTGCCGCGCCACACCTGTGCCCAGCCGAGGAAGAAGCGTTGCTCCCCGGTGAAACCGTCCAGGACCCGCGCGGGTCGGCCGCCGAGGGACAGCTCGTAGGCACGCCGCGCCACTGTCAGGCCAGACAGGTCGGCGATGTTCTCGCCGAGCGTCAGTTCACCGTTGATGTGCTCACCGGGCAAGGGTTCATAGGCCGAATACTGTGCGGCCAGCGCTTGGGTCCGGGCCGTGAACCGCTGCACATCCTGCGGGGTCCACCAATCCCGCAGATTGCCGGTCCCGTCGAATTTGCGGCCCTGGTCGTCGAACGCGTGGCTGATCTCGTGACCGATGACCCCACCAATCCCGCCGTAGTTGACCGCATCGTCGGCGTTCGGGTCGAAAAACGGTGGCTGCAGGATCGCGGCCGGGAACGTGATGTCGTTTCGGGTGGGGTTGTAGTAGGCATTGACCGTCTGCGGTGTGGTGAACCATTCCTCCCGGTCCACCGGCTTGCCGAGCCGGTCGAGGTCACGCTGGTATTCCAGTTGCGCCGACCGCAGCACGTTGCCCACCAGGTCGTCGCGGGCGACGGTCAGCTTGGAGTAATCCTTCCATTTGGATGGGTAGCCGATCTTCACGGCGAGCTTGCTGAGTTTGTCCCTGGCTTCGGCTTTGGTCGCCTCGCTCATCCAGTCCAGACCGTCGATGGAGGAGCGGTAGGCGTCGATCAGCTTGCCGATCAGTGCGTCGATTCGCTTTTTGGCGTCTGGCGGGAAGTACCGCTGCACGTACCGCTGCCCGAGCAGGTCGCCCATCGCGTCATCGACCGCGGTGACCCCGCGCTTCCACCGGGGACGCATCTCCTGCTGCCCCGCGAGGTCACGGCCACGGAACTCGAAGCGCGCGGTGACGAAGTCATTGCTTAGGTACGGGGACAGGTCGTCGATGAGCCGAAACCTCAGATACGACTTCCAGTCCGCCAACGGCACGGTGGTCAGCGCGGTGCCCAAGGCAGTGAAGAAACTGGGTTCGGACATGATGAAGTTGTCCGTGTGCACACGTGCCGCGTCGAGGTAGGTCTGCCAGTCCAGTCCCGGTGTGTGGGCGGTCGCGTCGGCGACGGTGAGCTTGTTGTAGGTCGCGGTGGCGTCGCGGTCCTGCGCGGCGGTCCACTGGATTTCGGCCAGCCGCTTCTCCACAGCGAGTACCCGGTCGGCCTCGGCAGCCGGATCGGGCACGCCGGCCAGCCCGAGCGCCCGCGTCGCGTAGGACCGCAATTGGTCTCGCAGCGTCACGAACTGCGGATCGGTTTTCAGGTAGTAGTCCCGATTGGGCATGGACAGGCCGGATTGGGAGACGCTGGGTATGTACGCGCTGGCGTTGCGGGCATCCTGGTCGATGCTCAGCGAGATGGGGCTGGGCGTGCCGGTCTGGGTGCTGTCGGCGAAATATCGCAGGACGTCGGCGGGGCTGGCGAGCCCGTCGATGCGGGCCAGCGACGCCCGCAGTGGAGCAGCCCCGAGCGCATCGAGGTGCGCGGTGTCCATGAAGCTCGCGTAGAAGTCCCCGAGCCGCTGGTCAGGGGTGCCGGCTGCGGCGTGGCGAGCCGCGCTGTCCGCAATGATCGTGTGCAGGTCCTTGTCGGCCTTTTCGGCGAGCGCGTCGAACGCGCCGTACCGGGTCCGGTCGGGCGGGATTTCGGTGGTGCGCAGCCACTGCCCGTTGGCGAACTGGAACAGATCGTCCTGTGCACGCGCGCCACGGTCGTATCCGGACAGCAGCAGCCCCGACGCCGGCGGTGCTGCTGGTGGTGCGCCCGCGCAGGCTGTCACAACCCAGACCAGGGCCACCATGAGCGAAGCCAGCACCAACCGAGATCGGGTCACGTCGGCTGACGATAGACCAGGGCACCGACAGCTTCCGGTGAGGCGTAACGGTGCACCGGCGCACCGGTACTGATCGGCATGACTGCACCCGACGCACTGCCCGCCACCCGGGACGCGTGGCACCGGCTGGCCGAACATGTGCTCTCCGCGGCCCGGCACGCTGCCACCGGACGCATCGGGCTGGTACCCGCACCCGGAGGTTTTGCGACGCCCGCCTTCGGGGCCGACGCTTGCGTGCTCGCGGTGGACCTCGACGAGTTCGTGGTCAGCCGCAACGGGCAACAGCAACGCACCCGGATCGTCACCGTGGCGCAGGTCGCCGACTTCGCCGGGATCAGGCCCGGCGCGCCGGAACAGGTGTACCGCCCGGCTACGCCGCTGGAGCCGGACACGCTGCTGCGGATCGACCGGCAGGCGGCCCGGTTGCTGGCCGACTGGTACCAGCTCGGTGCGCAGGCGCTGGTCGCGTTCGCCGCCGCAGTGCCCGGGGACGAACCGAGCAGCGCGCAGCTGTGGCCGGAGCACTTCGATCTCGGTATCAGCGCCGCGCGAGTCAATTACGGCGTCTCGCCAGGCGACGTGCACATCGCGGAGCCCTACCTGTACGTCGGGCCGCACGACGGCCCGCAGCAACCCGACGACTTCTGGAACGCCCCGTTCGGGGCGGTCCTGCGCCACCACGATGTGGCATCGGTCGAGACAGCCGTCGATTTCTTCCACACCGGGCGTGTCCGCGCCCACTCGATACAGCGGAGCAGATCATGAAGGGACTCGTCGGCAAGCGCGCCATCGTCACCGGCGGCAGCTCCGGGATCGGGCAGGCCATCGCCGTCCGGCTCGGCGAGGAGGGCGTCGACGTCGCGATCAACTACGTTGGTCGGCCGGAAGGCGCCGAGGCGACCAAAGAGCAGATCCAGCATGGCGTCGAGCTGTGTATGAAGCAGCTGTCCGCGGCCGGTACCAACCCGATTCTCGTCGAGGCCGACGTCTCCGACACCGCCGCTGTAGACCGGATGTTCGACCGGGTACTCGACGCCTACGGGCGCATCGATATCTTGATCAACAACGCCGGTATCCAGATCGCCGCGGACACCGACGAGCTAGCTATCGAGGATTTCGATCGTGTGGTCGGCGTCAACCTCCGGGGCGCTTTCCTGTGCGCGCAGCGGGCGATTCGCGGCTTTTTGGACGGTGACCGGGGCGGGTGCATCGTCAACGTCTCCAGCGTGCACCAGCTGATCCCCAAGCCGCGGTTCGTGGGCTACTCGGTATCCAAGGGCGGGATGCAGAACCTGACCCGCACGCTGGCCCTGGAATACGCCGGCCGCGGTATCCGGGTCAACGGCATCGGCCCCGGCGCCACCGTCACCCCGATCAACCGGTCCTGGATCGACGACCCGGTCAAGCGGGCTGCGGTGGCAAAGCACATCCCGATGCGCCGGGTCGGCTCGTCGGAAGAGATGGCCGCGGTAACCGCGTTCCTATGCTCGGACGAGGCGGCCTACATCACCGGGCAGACGGTGTTCGTCGACGGTGGGCTGACCCTGTACCCGAGCTTCGAGACCACCTGGTCGTCGGAATGAACCTGGGCGGGACCACCGGTGCTTGGGTAGCACCGCGTGCGATCGTCTGAAACTAGCCCTCAGGACTGAGTACTGCACCCTACGATGCCCCGGAGGACACAGCGCGTGAGTCCTGGAGTCCACCGTGCGCGCCGGGTTCCGGCTCGCGTTCCTGTATTCGGTGCTGTATTCGCTGTGCTAGCTGCCGCCCGTCCCGATCCCGGCCACGCCCGCGAGATCGTGGCGAACCCGGTCAGCGTCGCGCTGTTCGGCCATCCGCGGGCGCATCTGACGGGTAGCGGGACACCTGGGTGACGCTGCTGGTGGTCGCGGCTGTGTCGGTGGTCGGCGCGCTGGCCCGACTCACTCCGGCTCATCCTCCCGCCGGCGGTCGATCATCGCGTTCGAGATCGGGCGCCGCGCGGGGGCAAGGGGTGGAACCCGTGGCACTGCTCTGATCCATGCAGTGCACCCGCCCGGCCAAACGCCTGGCGTGGCAGCTCGGAGAGCACCTCGCCGATCGTGCGGCGCTCACGCTGGGCCGGCTCCTTGATGGCGAGCAGGACATCGTCATGTCGCTTAGCGTCTGGTCAGGCCACCAGGACCGACCGGCGCAGCTGCATTACCGTGGCGAGCGCCGTGGTCCGTGATCGGGATCGAGGTGATGAGCTGAGCCGATGGGATGGCGCTCCTCGTCGAGGACGAAGACCGTGTGAGTCGAGCGCACTTCGGGCATGCCTTGCAGGCGGTAGAGCACGACGTCGCGCAGCGCGGCGATGTCGGGTGCCCGGACCAGCAGCACGAAATCGAACTCGCCGCTGGTCATCGCGACGTACTCGACCCCCGGCAGCCTGCTGATCTTGTCCCGCATCGTCGGCCACGATCCCTGCTCGATGTTGATCAGGATCATGGCGGCGACATCGAGCCCGAGCGCCTGCGGATCGACGTCGGCGCGGAAACCACGGATGACGCCGTTGGCCACCAGCCGGTCGTACCGGGCGTAGGCGGTCGCCCGGGAGATACCAGCTCGGTTCGCCACCTCGTTGACCGACATGCGGCCGTCGTCGACCAGGGTGCCCAGGATCCGACGATCGACGTCATCGAGGTGGCGAGGCGAGACAGGCATCGGCTAACCACCGTACTCCACACGATATCCGTCTGGCTTTACGGCGTGAATATTGAACGATCGTGCCGCCAGGTGCAGGCTGCCGTTATGGCGGCGCCGATCGCACCCTCCCGGTTCGCGTTACCGGAGGATCACCCGGGGTTCAGCGACCCGGCGTACCGCGCGCGGCGGGCCCGGATTGCCGAGATCGGCGCTACCTACCACCGCGCTGACCCGATCCCGGACGTCACCTACACCGCCGAGGAGGACCAGGTCTGGCGGACCGTGGCAGCCGAGCTCGCCGGCAAGCACCGCAAGTACGCGTGCCGTGAGTACCTTCTCGGCGCACGCCGCCTCGTGCTCCCGAGGGCCCGCGTCCCGCAGCTACGGGAGGTCGACGAGCGGGTACACGGCCTGACCGGCTTCCACATCAACCCGGTCCCCGGCCTGGTGCCGACCCGGAAGTTCTATGGCTCGCTGGCCGAGCGGACGTTTCTGTCCACGCAGTACATCCGCCACCATTCGGTGCCCTTCTACACCCCGGAGCCCGACATCGTCCACGAGATCATCGGGCACGCCACTATGCTGGCCAACCCGGTGCTCGCCGATCTCTACGAAGCGGCCGGGCGGGCCTCGCTGCGCGCCACGACCGACGCCCTGCTTGACGCCTTCAGCCGGGTGTTCTGGTTCACCCTCGAGTT
>DATFDO010000015.1:0-4723 GCA_035252045.1 Pseudonocardiaceae bacterium | reverse complement strand
TCCAGTTCCCGGCACACGAGATCGACCCACTCCTGAAGGGTGTTCACACCGGTAATCCTGCCAGGCTGTACCCGTGCAGACGATCTACCCTCAGCGCACGCGGATGACCACCGGGCAGCACCGTGCCTGGGAGCGCAGCTGGCACCGATGGGGCGCAGATGTCATCGACCTGCCGGACGGTCCACTGGACACGACCGGCTGGTTCGGCCGCACCGCACCCACCGTTGTGGAGATCGGGTCGGGGATGGGTGAGTCAACGGCTTCCATGGCGCTGGCCGCACCCGACATCGACCATCTCGCGGTCGAGGTCTATCAGCCCGGGCTGGCGCAGTTGCTGCTGCGCATCGAGCAGGCCCAGATCACCAACCTGCGGCTGCTGCGCGGCGACGCCTACACGCTGCTGCACGACCACATCGCGGTAGGCAGCCTGGAGGGCGTCCGGATCTACTTTCCCGATCCGTGGCCCAAGCGACGCCACCACAAGCGCCGCCTGGTCAATCCCGACTTCGTCACCCTGGTGGCGTCCCGGCTGGCGCCTGGCGGCACGCTGCACCTGGCCACCGACTGGGAGCCCTACGCGCACGAGATGCTCGCGGCCTGCACCACCGCGCCGGCTTTGCGCAACACCGCCGCAGACTTCGCAACCCGCCCACTCTGGCGGCCGGTCACCAAATTCGAGCAACGCGCCCGGGACGAGGGTCGGGCGGTGCGCGATCTGCTGTTCACGCGTTGCTGACTTTCCCCCGGTTGCAGACTCGGGCGCCATGGTGCGGCAGGATCGGTGCCCATGAACCCGGTGTCCGCCTCGACCATCCCGATCACCCTGCTCGTCTGGGATGCGCCCAATATCGACATGAGTCTGGGCTCGATTCTGGGTGGGCGCCCCAGCTCCGCGTCCCGACCGCGGTTCGACGCCCTGGGTCGCTGGTTGATCAACCGCGCCGGGTCCGACACCGAACCCGAGGCGACGGTGTTCACCAACGTCGCGCCGGGCAGCACCGACTTCGTCCGGCCCTGGGTGGAGGCACTGCGCAACACCGGGTTCGCGGTCTTCGCCAAACCGAAGATTGAAGAATCGGACATCGACGAGGACATGCTGATGCACATCCGGTCGCGCCACGAGCAGGGTGTGCTGCGCCAGCTGCTGGTGGCCTCCGGGGACAGCCGAGCCTTCCGGGAGCCGCTGGAGGAGCTGGTTGCTGCGGGTGTCGGGGTCACCGTGCTCGGGTTCCGGGAGCACGCCTCGTTCGCGGTCAACTCAGGCGTGTTGGGCTTCGAGGACCTGGAGGACATCCCGGAGCTGTTCTTGCAGCCGCTGCCCCGCATCACCTTGGAAACGCTGCCCCCCGAAGGTGCCTGGTTGCCCGCGCTGCGGCCGCTGTCGGCGTTGCTGCGCCACTCCTTCACCGAGTCCATCCCGTGATGCGCCTGGCCGCGCCGGTGGTACTGCCCTGCGACGAGGCGTGCACGGTGCTGCGCGACGCCGTGGTGGACGTCGACGACTCCGGTCGTCTGGGCTATGTCGGCCCGTCGGCTGGGGCACCGGCTTGCCCCGGCGCTGCGGTGCCGCTGACCGGGATCCTGATGCCGGGGCTGGTCAACACCCACGCACACACCGCCATGACCGGATTGCGCGGGCTGGGCGGGGACCTGCCGCTGATGCGCTGGCTGACCGAGGTGATCTGGCCCGCCGAGTCCCGGGTGGATGCTGACGACGTGCGCGCCGGCATGCTCGTCGGCGCTCTGGAGATGCTCGGCGCTGGGATCACCACCAGCGTGGAGATGTACTTCTACCCCGAGGCGGTGGTGGACGCGGTGCTCGCCGCGGGCAGCCGGGCGGTGGTGACGCCGGGCATCATCGCGGCGCCGGGCTGGGACCGGCTGGGCACTTGGCAGCAGATGCTCGAGGGCGTCAGCCGCTGGATCGACACCGACGGCGTCCGCTTCGGGCCCGGTGCACGCATCGAGCTGGGCTACGGCCCACATGCCGCCTACACGCTGCCCACCGAGGCGCTGGCCGCGGCCGGCGAAGCCGCCCAGCAGCGGGGTGCGCTGCTGCACATCCACGTCGCCGAGTCCGCCGGTGAGGACACTGCGATCCGCGCGGCCCACGGGTCGGTGCCGCTGCTGCTGGAGAATCTCGGAGTGCTGCGGGCCGGCGCCCGGGTGCTGGCGGCGCACGCGGTGCAGCTGTCCGACATCGACATCGCGGTGCTGTCCCGGCACCGGGTCGGCGTCGCGCACTGCCCGGGTTCCAACAGCAAGCTGGCGTCCGGGATCGCCCGGCTGCTCGACCTGCGCGCCGCCGGGATCGCCGTCGGCCTGGGCACCGACGGTCCGGCCTCGCATGACGACCTCGACCTGTGGAACGACGCCCGGCTAGCCGCCCTGCTGGCCCGGCTGACCTCCGGGGACGCCGCCGCGCTGACCGCCGCGCAGGCGCTGTTGCTGGCGACCCGGGACGGCGCGGCCGCGCTCGGGCGCGATGATCTCGGCACCCTGCGTCCCGGCGGTTGGGCCGATCTGGTGCACATTTCAGCCGACGACCCGGCATTCGCCGCGGGGTTGGACGTGCCGGACGGGCAGTTGCTGGCCAACCTGGTGTGGGCGGCCGGCGCTCGGGCCGTGCGGGATGTCTGGGTGGCAGGAGAGCAGGTCATGGCCGGGGGTAGGTCGACCCGGGTAGACGCCGCCCAGGCGGGCGCCGCGCTGCGCGCCAGGGCGGCCAAGCTCACGACAGCTTGATGTGTGTGGCGCACACACTTGGTGGACTGAATGGAGTACCATACTCTGACTTTTGCAGGGTGTGTTGCAGACGGTGATCAGTGCGCTGATCACCGTGTGAAATTGGGACACCCGTCGGGGAGACTGGAGACGCGGTGGGTCGTCATACGGCCACCCAGGATCCGGTGCACGTGCTATATCTCGGCAGTTCGGCTGACCTTGGAGCACTGCGCCGGATGATGGAGGCGCACGGTGCGGTGACGCGCAGCCGGCTGACGCCTGCGGTCACCGTCGTGGTCGCCGACTCCTCGGTGCCCGCAAATCACCCCACCCTGCGCGCCGCGGGCACGCTCGGTATTCCGGTGATGGAACCCGCCGAAGCGAAGCTCCAGTACGCCAGCTGGCGCACCCGCACCGACGCGAGCAGGCCAACAGCGGGTGCCCGCCGAGCCTGGCCGTTCCGCCGGCCCTGAGCGCCGACCGTTCGCCGTATCGCCACCGGCGAGGCACCCGGATGGACTAACCACGCAGACGCATCGACATGACCAGGTACCGGTAGGAGCCGTCCCTGGCGTCATCCGGGGTGCCGGAGTCCAGGCCGGTGACCGGAGTGATGACGGTGGGTTTGCTCGACTCGGTGAACGACAGCCGGGCGCGTGGGGTGGTGACCGCGCTGAGCCCGTCGAGCAGGTAGCCGGCATTGAACCCGATGGTCAGCGGTTCGCCGGTGAGGCCCACCTCCAGCTCCTCCTCGGCGCTGGACTCGTCCTCTGCCTCCGCGGACAGCTGCACCATGCCGTCGTCGAAGATCAGCCGGACCGGCGCGAACCGCTGCGCCACCAGAGACACTCGCTTGAGAGCGGCGATGAACTCGGCTACGTCCACCTCGACGGTGGTGGTGACCTCGGTGGGCCACAGCGATGCGAACTTGACGAACTCGCCGTCCAGCAGCCGGGTCAGCGTCTGGCGGCCTCCCGCCGAGAAACCGAGGAACCCGGTGTCCTCTGCGGTGCCCATGGACAGCACCACCTCGCTGGCCGAACCGAGCGATTTGGCGACCTCGGCCAGCGTCTTGGCGGGCACGATGAGCGGGGCGGCGGGCACCGTGCCGCTGGGCGTCCACGGGATATGGCGCTCGGCCAGCCGATACCGGTCGGTCGCGGCCAAGCTGAGCGCGTCCGGGCCGACCTCCATGCGGACGCCAGTGAGCATGGGCAGGGTCTCATCGCGGCTGGCCGCCGCGGTGACCTGCCCGACAGCGATGGCGAAGACGTCGCCGCGGACTCTTCCTGAGGTAGCCGGCAGCTCGGGCACCACCGGGTAGTCCTCGATGTGCAGCAGCGGCAGGTTGAACCGCGCCGACCCGCATCGCACGGCCAGCCGGTTGCCCTCGGCGGTGACTCGGACGTCCTTGGGTGGCAGCGCGCGGGCGATCTCGGCGAGTAGCCGGCCGGACACCAGGACCCGTCCCGCGGCCTTGTCGGTGACGGGTACCTCAATCCGGTTGAGTACCTCGAAGTCGAAGCCCGAGACGATCATCGCGCCGTCGATCACCTCGAGCACGACGCCCGCGGTCACCGGGACGACCGGACGGGTCGGCAGCCCCTTCGCCGTCCACGCGATGGCCTCGGCGAACGCGTCGCGCTCTAGCTCGAACTCCACGTTGACCCACCATCCCTGCGAGTACTGACGTTACGCCGGGTGCGTCAGCGTACCGGTGCGGTGGTGAGTGGTTGTCAACGGTTGTCAGGGGATGGGCCCATCCCGCACACTGTGGCTGTCGGTGAACTAGCCGTAGGACCCGGTCCCACACGACGTCAGCCGGACCTCACGGTTACAGGGCATACGCGCGATGCCTTGTGCGCCGATTGCGCAAGCGGCACTCCCCCTGGCCGCTGGCGTACGGGCCGCCGACCGGGTTCCACCCCGCCCCCCTGATACCCGGTCGGCGGTCCCTCCCCCATTAGATGCCCTGAAACGGGCCGGTGACGGGTTAGCC
>DATFDO010000014.1:0-5618 GCA_035252045.1 Pseudonocardiaceae bacterium | reverse complement strand
GTGCGGCGGATCACCCGGCGCTGGCGCGGCGGGACCTCCCACGCCGAGGGGTGCCGCGCCAGCCACCGGTAGCGGTAGCTCGCATAGGGCACGTGCACCAGATACAGCACCATCGCCGCGGCCAGCGACGCGAACGGGAAGGTGAACACCGCGGCGGCCAGCCCGGCGATCAATACCAGCAGGGGTGCCACTGCCCGGGCCGGTACCCGCACCGTCTTCATCGACAGGGTGGGCAACCGGCTCACCATCGCCAGCGCCACCGCGATGGTCCACGCCGCCACCGCCAACGGTGACGACCACCATCCCGCGCCCAGGTGCAGGAAGATCGTCAGCGGCAGCAACGCCAGTAGCGCGCCGGCGGGGGAGGGGACCCCGACGAAGAACTCCTTAGCGAATGGCAGCGCTTCGGTGTCGTCGAGCAACGTGTTGAACCGGGCCAACCGCAGCACCACGCAGACGGTGAACACCAGCGCTACTGGCCAGCCGATGCGGATGCCGTGCAACGACCAGACGAACAGCACGACCGCCGGCGCCACGCCGAAGGACACCGAGTCGGCCAGCGAGTCCAGTTCGGCGCCGATCCGCGACGTCGCATCGAGCAGCCGGGCCAGCCGGCCGTCCAGCGCGTCGAGCAGAGCCGCCAACCCGATCGCGGCCAGCGCCCCGGTGAAGTTGGCATCCAGGGCGAACTTCAACGCCGACAGACCCGAGCACAGCGCGAGCACGGTGATCACATTGGGCAGCAGGCGGATCCCAGCGCCGGCGTTGGGCACGGCTAGCTGCCCCCGATGGCAGGCAGGCGGGCCAGCGGGGTCTCCCCGCCGACGGTGCGCTGCCCGGGATGCACCAGCACCGAGCTGCCCGGCGGCAGGTAGAGATCCACCCGGGACCCGAACCGGATCAGGCCATAAGTGGCCCCGGCACGCACCTTGTCGCCCGGGCGTACGGAGCAGACGATCCGGCGAGCCACCAGCCCGGCGATCTGGACCACGACGAGGTCGTGGCCGGTGGCCGAGCGCAGCAGCACGCACGCGCGCTCGTTGTCGTCGCTGGCCTTGTCCAGGTCGGCGGTGAGGAACTTCCCCGGGCGGTAAACGACTCGCCGCACGTCCCCATCTGCGGGGATGCGCTGCACGTGCACGTCGAATACCGACAGGAACACGCTGACCCGGGGCCTCGGCCGGTCACCCAGTCCCAGCTCCGCAGGAGCCGGCGCGAGTGCCACGCTGCTCACCGTGCCGTCCGCGGGCGCCACCGCCAGCCCCGGATCGCCCGGTGGTACCCGGCGCGGATCGCGGAAGAACGCGGCACAGCACGCGGTCGCGACGGCGCCCAACGTGCCGGCGGCCGGGGACAGCCGGCCCAGCAGCAGCGCGGTCACGGCACCGGCGACCACGAATGGCCGGCCAGCGGAGTGCATCGGGGGGAGCGTCTCGCGAGCGAGGTTCGCCAGATGCCGCAGTGTCGATGAAGTCGGGGTCGATGAAGTCGGGGTCGATGGGATCGGGAGTCGGGTCGCGGAGAACCGGGGAGACGCCATGCGTTGCCAAGATCCTCGACTGGTGTGGTGGGTGCTGTCCGCGGTCTGACACCGTACGCCCGCAGCCTGGTGGAATGATGCCCGGGGGAAGGGCACCGGGAACCCGCCGTCCCCGACGGAAGGTTCCCGGTGCCCGTCAACCGTTCGTCCGCTCCCCAGCTTTCCGAACGGTTATCTCCCAGGGCGCTCCTGCGCCCCCCGACGACGCAGGAACCCACGTCATGTGGTGGATCTGGGTTACAGCAGCTCGCCGAGCTGTCATTCACCCTCAGTGTGCTTGGCGTCACCGGCGATCACAAGGTCTGTCCGGGTGTCGTGGATTTCTCACACTAAGTGGCAGCAGTGCATCCGGACAGGCTGCGGTGCGGGCTCATCGGGGGGTCCGGCTGGCCGACGTGAGCAGCCGTACGGTGCCCAACAGCACCACGGCACCGAGCACCGCAATGCCGAAGCTGGGTAGGTCGAACTCGAAGCTGATCTCACGGCCGGTGACGATCCGGTAGAGCAGCCCGCCGAGCACCGCGCCTACGACGCCGACCACGATATTGGCCAGGCAGCCCTGGCCCTGCCGGTCCCGGCCGCCGATGATCACGTTCGCCGCCCAGCCCGCGAGCGCACCGAACACGATCCATCCGAGCAGGCCCACGTCAGCAGGCTATCCGGACATCAGATGCTGCCGGTACGCACTATTTCGACGTGCTCGCCCGCCGGCACTGAGGTGGTGGTCTCGGGAATGTCGATCAGGCAGTTCGACCTGGCCAGCGCGCCGAGCAGGTGTGAGCCGGGGCCACCGACCGGGGCGACGGTCCCCGCGGCGGAGTCGAAAGCGCCGCGCCGGAACTGCCGTTTATCCCCCGGTGACTTGAGGTCCTCGGTCAGCCGTGCCATCGTCCGCGGCCGGGCCGCCGGCAGGCCCATCGCGGCGCGCAGTGCCGGGCGGACGAACACCTCGAAGGACACCGAGGCGCTGACCGGGTTGCCGGGCATCGCCGCCACCGGCACGCCACGGTAGCGACCGACGCCTTGGGGCGCGCCGGGGTTCATGGCCACCTTGCCGAAATTCACGCCCTGACCGGTCATGGCGCTTTTGACCACCTCGTAGGCGCCCGCGCTGACCCCGCCCGAGGTCACCAGCAGGTCGATCCCCGCCAGATGGGGGGCCAGCGCGGCTTCCAGCGCGGCCACGTCGTCGGGCACGAAATGCATCAGCTGTGCCTCGCCACCGGCTTCCCGCACCGCAGCGGCGAGCATCGTGCCATTCGATTCGTAGATCTGCCCGTGCTGCAGCGGGGTGCCCGGCACGACCAGCTCGGAACCGGTGGACAACACCAGCACCCGGACCGGCCGGTGCACCGGCAGTTCGGCGTAGCCGACTGCGGCGGCCACTCCCAGCTGCGCCGGTCCCAGTACCGCGCCCGCCGGCAGCACCTCCTCGCCCTCCGTCACGTCGCCGCCGGCCGGCCGCACGCTGTCGCCGGGGGAACGGGGCGCGTAGATCTGCACCCGGTGGCGCCCACCGTCGGTGAGTTCCACGGGCACCACCGCATCCGCACCAGGTGGGATCGGGGCGCCGGTCATGATTCGGTGTGCGGTGCCCGGCTGCAGCACCGGCGAGTCGGTGCGCCCGGCCGGGATATCCTCGCTGACCGGCAGCTCCACCGGCGTCTCGTCGCCGGCCTGCGCGATGTCCGCGCAGCGCACCGCGTAGCCGTCCATCCCGGAGTTGTCGAACGGCGGCAGCGGGATCGCCGCGGTGATCGGCTCGGCCAGGGCCAGACCGGCGCATTCCACCAGCGGTAGCTGGATCACCGGAGTGCTGGCCAGCAGCGCGGCAACGACCCGGATGTGTTCATCAACGGAGCGAGGTTTCTGCGCGGTGGACACCTCTCGCATCCTGCCCGGTTCCACCTAGTAGTTCGATGTCAACCCCTCGCCGCGTCGGCAGCCTGCATCCAGACTGCCGAAGAGAACCGAGGTTGCCCGGTGACGATCAACCCCAGAGCGAGTAGCTGGTCGGTGGTCAAGGACTGGGCGCTGGTGGGGGTGGCAGCTTGCACTCGGAGGGGGCGAGTGCTAAAACCGGGGTTAGCACTCGGCCTGTCCGAGTGCCAAGTGCATCACACACCGAGGTCGGGACGGTGAGTCCGGCTACCGCCGGACGTCCGTCGCGGGCACCGAGCCTGGCCGAGCACTGTGTCCTTGCTGCGGAAACCCCGCGGCGCCCATGACCGGAGGACCACACCGCAATGGCCAAAATGATCGCGTTCGACGAGGAAGCCCGTCGCGGTCTCGAGCGCGGGATGAATCAGCTCGCCGACGCCGTCAGGGTGACGCTCGGCCCCAAGGGCCGCAACGTCGTGCTGGAAAAGAAGTGGGGTGCGCCCACCATCACCAACGATGGTGTGAGCATCGCCAAAGAGATCGAGCTTGAGGACCCGTGGGAGAAGATCGGGGCCGAGCTCGTCAAGGAAGTTGCCAAGAAGACCGATGACGTCGCGGGTGACGGCACCACCACCGCCACCGTGCTGGCTCAGGCACTGGTGCGCGAGGGCCTGCGCAACGTCGCGGCCGGCGCCAACCCGATGGCGCTGAAGCGGGGCATCGAGAAGGCCGTCGAGGCCGTGTCCGGGCAGCTGCTGAATTCGGCCAAGGAGGTCGAGACCAAGGAGCAGATCGCGGCCACCGCCGGGATCTCCGCCGCTGACCCGTCGATCGGTGAACTCATCGCCGAGGCGATGGACAAGGTCGGCAAGGAAGGCGTCATCACCGTCGAGGAGAGCCAGACCTTCGGTCTCGAGCTCGAGCTGACCGAGGGTATGCGCTTTGACAAGGGCTACATCTCGCCCTACTTCGTCACCGACCCCGAGCGCATGGAGACCGTCCTCGACGACCCGTACATCCTGATGTGCGCGTCGAAGATCTCGGCGGTCAAGGACCTGCTCCCGGTGCTGGAGAAGGTCATGCAGTCCAGCAAGCCGCTGATGATCATCGCTGAAGACGTCGAGGGCGAGGCGCTGGCCACCCTGGTCGTCAACAAGATCCGCGGCATCTTCAAGTCGGCCGCGGTCAAGGCGCCCGGCTTCGGTGACCGCCGCAAGGCGATGCTGGGTGACATGGCCATCCTCACCGGCGCCGAAGTGATCAGCGAGGAAGTCGGTCTCAAGCTGGAGAACATCGACCTGTCCCTGCTGGGCCGGGCCCGCAAGGTCGTCATCACCAAGGACGAGACCACGATCGTCGAGGGTGCCGGTGACTCCGAGCAGATCCAGGGCCGGGTTAACCAGATTCGTGCCGAGATCGAGAACTCCGACTCCGACTACGACCGCGAGAAGCTGCAGGAGCGGTTGGCCAAGCTGGCCGGCGGCGTTGCGGTGATCAAGGCCGGAGCGGCCACTGAGGTCGAGCTCAAGGAGCGCAAGCACCGCATCGAGGACGCGGTGCGCAACGCCAAGGCAGCCGTGGAAGAGGGCATCGTCGCCGGCGGTGGCGTGTCCCTGATCCAGGCTGGCGCGCTGGCGTTCGAGAAGCTCGAGCTGACCGGTGACGAGGCGACCGGGGCCAACATCGTCCGGGTGGCGCTGGAGGCTCCGCTCAAGCAGATCGCCGTCAACGCCGGCCACGAGGGCGGCGTGGTGGCCGAGAAGGTACGCGGCCTGGCCCCCGGGCACGGCCTCAACGCGGCCACCGGTGAGTACGAGGACCTGATCAAGGCCGGCATCATCGACCCGGCCAAGGTCACGCGCTCGGCGCTGCAGAACGCGGCATCGATCGCGGCGCTGTTCCTCACCACCGAAGCCGTAATCGTAGACAAGCCGGAGAAGGAGAAGGCTCCCGCTGGCGGTATGCCCGACGGCGGCGGCATGGACTTCTGATCCCGCACGTTATACCCGAAACGGGGCCGTTCTCATCTCGCCGGGACCGGCCCCGTTTCCTTTTCTCCCCAACGGCAGTCTGGATGCAGACTGCCCTTTCCAGGCCACCCGAAGGGCAGTCTGCATCCAGACTGCCCTTTACAGGGCAGCGTGCGGGGTAAGCCTGACGGGCAGTCGGCGTGCCGTCACGAGGCCGTCTGGTGAGC
>DATFDO010000013.1:0-3145 GCA_035252045.1 Pseudonocardiaceae bacterium | reverse complement strand
TCGCCTGGGCACATGGATCTTCGTGGGACTGCCGCTGCCCGGTGTACCGGACGATCAGGGTTTGCTTGTCTGCGACGGCGACGCGGTAGTAGCAGCTGGCGCCGTCCACATCGTCCTTGGTGCGGATCGCTGGCATTCCGGCCACGTCGGTCACCTCGAAGACCGGGATGTTGTTTCGCTGGCTGTAGACGTTACTCAGCACGTCGTTACCGACGTCGACGAATGCGGCGAACTCGCGGGTGTGCGCCTTGTCGCTCCACTCGCAGCCGGTGTTGCCGAGGACGTTCTTAGGGGTGCCCGGCTGGTCGATCCGGTTGGTGTCCAGCTGCGTCGGGGTCAGCAGCAGGCACGGCTGGATGGCGGTCAGGTTCTTGGGGGTGCGCACCGGCGGGATGGGATCATTCGCGGCCATGGCCGGCGTCGCGGATGCTTCCGACGCCGCCTCGTCGAGTTGCGCGCTGCCCGATGAACAGCCCGCCAGCACTCCGACAATCGCCAGGACCATCGATAGCACCGCCAGATGCGCACGCATCACATCACAGCTTCCCCGAGCTCAGGTGAACGACGCGCGGAGTCTGCCATGCACCCCACCCACCGACCCCGGCGGGTCCACCGAGCGTTAGGGGATGAGCCGGGCGAATGCTTCCACGATGCCGCTGATGATGAAGTACAGCAGGACCACGATGACGATCGACATGATCAGGAAGAAGGTGCCGGCGCCCCCGTTGGACCGGGGCTGCCTGGGCAAACGGCGCACGACCAGGCGACTGGTGTTGCGCAACTGATTCAGTGAACGGGAACCGGCCATCAGCGTCGGGCGGTAACGCACCCCGCCACCGCGCGCAAGCGGCTGAGCCGGCGACACCATCGGCGCGATGATCGGCCGCTGGTTGTAGGCCGGTGCGCCTGAGGGCGGGGTTTCCGGCGGCGGGATAGGGGCAGCGGGCAGTGGCGTCGCCGGGCTGGCCGGGGCCGTCGAGGGACTCGCCGGTTCCTGGGGTGAGGGCAGGGCTAGATCATCGCCGAGCGTCGCGGCTACCGCCTCCCGGGTCATGCCCAGCGGCGGAATGGGCGGCAGCACGAACGGTGGCGGCATCGCGGCATCTGGCCGGCGGTTGCGGTCAGGCGGCACCGGCGACTCGGTGCCATCAACCCCGAACAAGGCATCGGGCCACGGTTCACTCACCCGTCCATGGTGGCACGTTCCGGGCGTAACATCGTTACGGATTTGCACCCATCACGCCCCCGCAGCCGACCGCGCCTTCGCGCGCTTGTCCGCCAGCAGCTCGGCGGCTCGCTCATCGGTGAGGGTCTCGACACTGTCACCCTTGCGCAGGGATGCGTTGACGCCCTCGCCGTCGGTGACGTACGGCCCGAAGCGGCCTTCCTTGACCACCATCGGCTTGCCGGTCACCGGATCTGCGGACAGTTCCCGCAACGGAGGCTTGGCAGTGGCTTGCCGGCCCCGCCGTTTGGGTTCGGCGTAAATCTTGCGCGCCTCGTCGAGCGTGACGGTGAAGATCTGCTCCTCGTCGGCCAGCGATCGCGAGTCCGTGCCCCTCTTGAGGTAGGGGCCGTAACGGCCGTTCTGCGCGGTGATTTCCTGACCGGTCTCCGCGTCGATCCCGACCAGCCGGGGCAATGAGAGCAACCGCAGCGCCGCCTCCAAGGTCACCGTCTCCAGGCTCATCGACTTGAACAGTGAGCCGGTGCGTGGCTTGATCTTTTTGGCGTCACCCTGATCGGGAAGCACCTCGGTGACGTAGGGCCCGTAGCGGCCCTCCTTGGCGACGATCTCGTGCCCGGTCACCGGATCGGTGCCCAGCGACCGGCCCTCCACCGGGGTGGCGAACAGCTTCTCGGCGATTTCCGGGGTCAGCTCGTCGGGTGGCAGGTCGTCGGGCAGGTTGGCCCGCTGCTGGCCGCCGTCGACGATTCTCTCCAGGTAGGCGCCATAGCGCCCGACCCGGACCACCACCTCGTGCCCGGCGTCATCGGGGAACAGCGGGATAGAGTTGATCTCCCTGGCGTCGATCTCCTCCAGGTTCACTCCGACGAGCTTCTTGAGCCCGCCAACGCGTGCCACCGACAGCGAATCGCCCTGATCCGAACCGAAGTAGAAGCCGGTCAGCCAGTCGGTTCGGTGCTGAGCGCCGGAGGCGATGGAGTCCAGCTCGTCTTCCATGGCGGCGGTGAAGTCGTAGTCGACCAGGCAGCCGAAGTGCCGCTCCAGCAGCCCGACCACGGCAAACGCCACCCAGGACGGCACCAGCGCCGAACCGCGTTTCCACACGTACCCGCGGTCCTGGATGGTATTGATGATCGACGCGTAGGTCGACGGCCGGCCGATGCCCAGTTCCTCGAGAGCTTTGACCAGGCTCGCCTCGGTGTAGCGCGGCGGCGCGGTGGTGGTGTGCCCGTCCGGGACCAGCTCGGTGGCGGTGACCTGCTGGCCCTCGGTGAGCCGGGGCAGGCGACGCTCGGCGTCGTCGGCCTCACCACCGGCCTCCTCGTCGACGGTCTCGACGTAAGCCTTGAGGAAGCCCGGGAAGGTGATGGTGCGGCCGGACGCGGCGAAGGTGCACTCCTCGCCGGTTGCCGAGCGGCCGGTGATCCGCACGCTCATGGTGGTGCCGCGGGCGTCGGCCATCTGCGAGGCGACGGTGCGCTGCCAGATCAGTTCGTAGAGCCGGAACTCATCGGCGTCCAGCGCGCCGGCCAGCGCCCCGGGCGTGGCGAAGGTCTCCCCGGCGGGCCGGATCGCCTCGTGCGCCTCTTGAGCGTTCTTGACCTTGCGGGTGTACTGGCGCGGGCCGTCGTGCAGGAAGTGCTCACCGTAGAGCTGCCGGGCCTGGTCCCGGGCCGCTGCGATTGCGGTCTCCGACAGCGTGGTGGAGTCGGTCCGCATGTAGGTGATGTAGCCGTTCTCGTAGAGCCGCTGCGCGGTGCGCATCGTGCGCTCCGCGGAAAAGCGCAGCTTGCGACCAGCCTCCTGCTGCAAGGTCGACGTCATGAACGGCGGGTAAGGCCGCCGGGTATAGGGCTTGTCCTCAACCCGGGTGACGGTCAGCGGTGCGTCGGCCAGGGCCTGGGCGAGACGCCCGGCGTAGGCCTCATCGATGATCAGCACGTCGGCGTCGGAACG
>DATFDO010000012.1:0-5217 GCA_035252045.1 Pseudonocardiaceae bacterium | reverse complement strand
CCGTTCGACCAGTCGGTTTCCAGCGCGGCGATTGCCTCTTCCTGGTAGCCCCGAAGCTGCACCGGACTGGTCCTCTCGGTCGACGAAACGCAAGCATAGCAGGGTGAATCCACCATACACGAGGATGGCTGCCACGACGGTGATCATATCTCCACCGCTTCCAATTCCCGTAGGTCGAAGTCGCTCGGCTGCGGCAGCCACGTCGGTCCGTCGATCGTGGCCTCACACAGCATCGTGACGCCGTTGCCGATGTCGAAGGTCATGCACTCTTCGAGGTCCCGGCGTGCGGCCTCCGCCATGAACTCGGGAACCAGCAGGAGGATCTCGTCGTGCACGAACATGGCCAGGGCCCAGGACCAGCCGCGCGCGACCATGCGGCGCCATGCCTGGTTCAGGTAGAGCTTCTGCGTGCCCTGGGTTTCGTAGTTCCCGGCCTTGCGGCTGGGCTTGGGATAGACCAGCAGCTCACCGGTCTCATCGTCCACTGTGTACCGATCCCACAGGGGTACCTCGAAGCCGTTCGCCAGCGTGATCTTGACACCCTGGTTGAGCCGGGCGAAGCGCTCGAACATGACCGAGTACCGCTGCTCCCACCGATCGTTGATCGCCCGGGTCGCGGGGTCGTCGGTGCCGATGGTCGTGGCCAGCCGGCCGATGCCCGCGCCGTAGACCTTGGCCAGGAACCCGGCCTTGCCACCCTGGCGCATGAGGTAGCTCGGCGTGCCGGCGACCTTGCCTTCACTCGGATCGAACGCGTGCCCGAACGCCGCGGCGGTCACCGCGTTGTTGATGTCGCCAGCCTCGATGTCCGCGATCAGGTTCGGGTCACCGGACAGCGCGGCCATGGTGCGCGGCTCACCCTGCGCCAGGTCGCACGAGACGAAGACCCAACCGAGGCGGCCGCCGTACGCCGCACGCACCCGGGTGTCCTTCTTCGGCAGCTGCTGAATGGCGGGTCGTGCCGCGGACATGCGGCCGGTGACCGTGCCGAGGGCGCGCAGATCACAGTGCACGTGGCCATCCAGCTCCAGGGCGTCCAGCATCGGCTGAACGTAGGCCGCATGGAACTTGGTGGCCTGCCGCACCTCGATGATGCGCTGAGCGAGCCAGCCGCCTGGATCGCCGGGTCCGCGTTTGGCCAGGGCCTTGAGGACTTCCTTGTCCCAGCTGGGCTTGCCGGTCTTCGGGCTCTGCTTCGGTGACTGCACACCCAAGCGGGCGAACGCCTCGCCGACCTGCGGGCCGGAGCCTGACGGCTTGATGCCCAGCCGGGCGAGATGCTCAGCCGCTTCGTCAACAACTGAACGCAGCTTGCGGTCCAACCACCGCACGTAGGCTTCGTCGACGGGTAGCCCACGCAGCACCGCCCGGTCGCAGTCCCACTGCGTGCGCAG
Source organism: Pseudonocardiaceae bacterium (assembly GCA_035252045.1). Taxonomy (GTDB): domain Bacteria; phylum Actinomycetota; class Actinomycetes; order Mycobacteriales; family Pseudonocardiaceae. The sequence continues at coordinate 3,823 of DATFDO010000012.1, read as the reverse complement.
GTCGTCCATCAACGAGTGCACCACGCCGCGCCGCTGGATCGTCTCGATCATCATGTTCCACAGGCGCACGGCCATCAGCGGATCGAGCCCGCTGTAGAGCTGGTACAGCTCGCTGTCGACCGGGATGTTGGCGAAGCCCCACGCCTTGGCCTTCTTCGGGGTACGGTGACCCTTGGGCGCGTGCTCGTGAAACCAGGCGTGCATCTCGGCTTCGACCTCAGCGAGAACCGGGGTCAGCCACCGGGTCGTGTTGTCCTTCAGGCCGCGAGGCCGGGACAGCCGCGGGTCGATACCGTCCTTGCCCGCGGGCACCAGCGTGCGCGGGTCAAACCAGGCAAGCAACGTCTGTAGCTCGACAACGTGCGGCTCATCCTCGTCGAGCCGGAGCGCGCCCGGGACGCCGTGATGCAGGAACGGCACCTCCGCCACGCCGGCGAACTGAGCGACCCAGGTGCGATGCCCGCGGATCAGCGCGGCTACCAGCTCGGTACCCAGGCTCTCGACGTCGAGTACCCAGGCGGTGTCCGCGTCGGCGATCTGCACCGCGCGCACCCGGAAGTCGCGGTGCTGCGGCGGCAGGGCGTTGGTCTCGCAGTCCAGTCCCAGGACCCAGTTCTGCCGTTGGGACAACCAGACGCGCAGCCGTTCCGCCGCGTCGCGGTCCCGCATCACGTGCAGCGTAATCCAGGGGTCCCGTGCACAGCGCGTGTCGAAGTGTCGGGAGATCACAACATCACCGCCAGCTGGAACATGTCCCGCAGCAGGCTGGTGATCGCATATTCCGCTTGCTGCGGCACAACTCCGTTGCCCAGTAGGCGGAGCTGCTGATTCCGGCTCAGGCCGCGCACACCGGTCACGTATCCGTCGTCGAGCCCCATCATCCATTCCACGAACCGGGGCGACAGCACTCGTGACGGGCCGCGACCGGGCTGTGTTGGTTCCGGTGCTACTCGTCCGAGGACGGATTCCCATCGCGCGATGGCGTTGGCGTACTGTCCCCAAACCGCACGGCGATCGCGGGTAACATCAAACCACCCTTGCTGTCCCGCATATTCGGACCACCGTTCGTGCCGTCGCTGGCTTTCGGCGTAGGCAGCAGGTGTTCCACCTCGTCGGCCAGGGTCGGGCCGTGTCCACCCGACTTCCTCTTGTCCGGGTGCTGGCTCCCACCGTTGACCGCGAGCTGCGCGGTCGGAGTCTTGAGCAACGGCGACGGCGAACAACCGGGCGCGGCGATGCGGGGCACCGACTTCGGAAGCTCGAACAACACGCCACGCCACGTCATACCCGAGACCGGTAAGATCCGCGCTGACAACGTCCCACCCGCGCCGGAGGTGGGCGGCCACGTTCTCCAGGACGATGATGTCGGGTCGAAGTACGCCAAGGGCGTCGGAGATCCAGGGCCAGAGGTGCCGGGGGTCATCGGTGCCCTTTCGTAGTCCCGCGTTGCTGAACGGCTGGCACGGGTAGCCAGCCGTGACGATGCGCGGTCGCGGAACCCGCAACCAGTTCACCGTCTTGAGATCGCCCAGGTTCGGCACACCGGGCGCGTGGTGCTCCATCACGGTTACCGGCCCCGGATCCACGTCGGACCACCAGGCGAGTTCATCACCGAGGACTCGGTGAACGGCGTCGTCCAATCCGCCATAGCCCGTGCACAGTGATCCGATCATGGCTGCTCGTCGTCGGTCGAAGGCTGTTCAAACGTCTTCTTGATGATCGTGTCGACCTTGAAGCACTCCCTGCGCAGCACGTCAATGACGCCCCAGCCGATGATCACGACGCCGAGGGCGAGGGGCAGGTAGATCAGAGCGAGCTGCGCCAGTTCGGCAACGCTGAAGGTCATGACGTGATCCCTTGCTGAATCTCGATAACGGCCTGCTGACGAGCGTGTTCGCTCTCGGGGGTGCGATCGCTGGTGGTGAGTCCCAGTTCGCGGCAGTAGTCGTACACGGTGCTCGTGGCGATGCCCAGCGCGCGAGCGATGTCGGGCATGGTCTGCCCCTGCTCACGTAGCTCGGCGGTACGCCGCATGCGATCGGTCCGCAGATCGGCGCGCGCCTGCTTCCACGCGGAGCGCGCTGGCTCTCCCCGGCGGAGGCGGTCGCGCTCGGTCTCCGTCGTGCCGCCCCAGACACCGAACTCACGGTTCTCGATCGCGTCCTGCAGGCACCGCGCACGCACCGGGCAACCGGCGCACACCGCCTTGGCCTCGTGCTCCCAGCCGCGGCCGTCGCCCTGCCACTCGATGTCGCTGCGCCCCCGGCAGGCGGCCCGCGCACGCCACTCCGACTGCGGGCCAGCCAGTTCGGCAAGCCGCGCGGCGATGGTCACCAGCTCCCGGTGCGGCGTGCGCTGCGCGTCCCGCACGAAGGTGTCCGGGCCGGTCCGGCGCGGCCGGGCGTGCGCCGCGGTGGTGACCTCCCAGACCTGACGGCCGGTCGCGTCGGTGCGTCCCGTGCTGACCCTCATCGCGCACCGGCCAGGCTGATGAAGCTGACCATGCTGATGTGCGCCGCGAAGGTGTAGCCGTTGCCCGACCGGACGATGAAGTAGCCCCGCTCCCAGCTGCCAACGGCGGAGACCAGCTTCTCCACGGTGAGGCCGCACTGCTCACCGATGCTGAGCACGGTCCCGGGTCTGATGTTCTCACGCGTGATCTCGATCATGATGCTCTCCCGTTCGTCGCTGCTACTTCTGGATGACCGGCTTGCGCACGTCGCGGTGCATGACCGTGACCTGGAAGTTCTCGATCTTGGTGTGCGTGCCGAGGAACCGCGCCAGCAGGCGGGCCAGCGCGACGGAGCGGTGCCGTCCGCCAACGCACCCGATCGCGACGTGCAGCTCGTCGTCCGCCGTCCGGAGACCGCGGCGTGCCGCGAGCGCCCAGCCCATCAGGCCGACCGCCATCTCGGCGGCGCCCTCGGTGGCGACCACGTGGTCATAGACGACCTGGTCCATGCCGGTCAACTCGCGCATGGCCGGGTCGTGGTGCGGGTTGTACAGCAGGTTGCGCAGGTCAACGATGAGGTGCTGACCAGCCGGGGCAGCGCTGTGGCCGTAGCCGAAGCTGGTGATGACGATGTCGCTCACGTCGTTCCTTCCGTCCGTTATTGGCTGCTCGACCAGCTTGCCTGCTCTGTCAGACCTTGTCAATACCCCAGCCTGCTGTACTCTGACGGATCATGACGACCTCGACGCATGAACCCCCGGGCGACTGGCTGCCCGTCGATCAGGCCGCGGTGTACTCCGATGTGCATCCGCGCACGATCTGGCGGTGGATCTCGGAGGGCAGCGTGCACACCAGCTCCGCACGCAGCTCGGCGGGGCAGCCCCGTACGCTCGTGCTGCGTGCCGACCTGCCTCCTGCGATGGAGCGACGATTGCAGCCCAGCATGGGCGCTGGGCTGGCCGCGCTGCTGGAAGAGCTGCTCCGGCAGGAACTCGCCCGCACCCGATCCCCGCGCAAGCTCGGCCAACGCGTCGCACTGCGGCTGGCCCCGTACCTGCCCGGCGGGTCCACGGTGCACGAGCCGGGCGAGGGCACCAGCCAGGGGTGAGACGGCCAGCACCGGACATGGAACGGCCCCCGGTGCAGGGGGGCCTGGAAACCGGGGGCCGATCGCAGCAGCCGCCGAACGGAGGCGGTTGTCCTCTAACCTGGGAACACTTGATGCACTACAGGGAGAACATCATGCAGGATAGCACCCCAATCCCGCCTCCGGGTCTGGACTGGAAGCGCCGCGGTGCGGCGGAGCACACTATCGCTCACGTGATCGACCTGATTCGTACAGTGAGCGCAACAGAGGCGGCTGAGATCATG
>DATFDO010000011.1:0-14450 GCA_035252045.1 Pseudonocardiaceae bacterium | reverse complement strand
TCATCAGCGAAGGCGTGCTGCGCTACGAGCTCTACGAATTGAGCTGAAGAAAAACGAAGGAGATGGCGATGAATGAGCGACCGCCGATGGCCGGCCTCCACCACTTTTCCCCCACCGTAACCGATATCGAGGCTAGCGTATCCTGGTATCAACGCGTACTAGGGCTGGACCGCATTCCGGGCAAGTTCCCGCATTACGGCAACGAAGAGGGCGGATACGGGGTGATCCTTGCTGACTTCAACGCCGGGATCGTCATCGTCCTGGAGCATCATGAAGCAAATGACGGCAAGCCGTTCAGTGAAACCCGGACCGGCCTCGACCACATCGGCATCTCTGTGCCGAGCCACGCGGATCTGAAATCCTGGGCAGAATGGCTGGACAGCCTGGAAGTGCCACACTCCGGAGTAACCGATATTGATGGCGCGCTGAAGTACTCGGTGCTGGTATTCCGCGATCCGGACAATATTCAGCTGGAGCTTTTCTTCATGACCTGACCGCGCACCTACCCACGGAGGCGCTGGCGATGCGACAATCCCACTTCAGCGGCCGGACAGGCTGGCCGCTGAAGTGGGAAGAACCCCCAGTGCACGCAGGCGGCATCGAGCAGGAGACCTTCCATCTGCCGGTCGGAACCGCGACGTTCATGCTGACCGATGCCAACAGTTCGGCGCGTCTGCCCGACGAACTGCTCGACGAGGCGATATCGCGGCACAGCGGGGTGCGGAGACGGCAGCAAACCGACGAAACCAGCACCGTGGCGGCGTTCACCCGCGCCTCCGATGCAGTCGCGGCCGCACTGGACATCCAGCGTGCCGTCCAGCAGTCGACGCTGCGCATCGCCGTGCACACCGCAGAAGCCCAGCGGCGCGATGAGGGTAGCTACTTCGGTCATGCGGTCAACCGATGCGCCCGGCTGTGCGCGGTCGCGCACGGCGGCCAGGTCGTGCTGTGCCGGACGACCCGCGACCTGGTCGGAGACCGGTTGCCCGAGCGCACCGAGCTCACCGACCTCGGGATGCACCGGTTGCGCGACCTCGGACGGCCCGAGCATGTCTTCGGGCTGGTGCACCCCGAGCTGCCGGCGGACTTCCCCCCGCTGCGCTCGCTGGACACGTTGCCCAACAACCTGCCCGGTGAGCTGACGAGTTTCATCGGGCGGCGCACCGAGCTGGCCCAGATCGGCACTGCACTCCAGCAGGCTCGGCTGCTCACCCTCACCGGTGCCGGCGGCTGCGGCAAGACGCGCCTAGCCCTGCAAGTAGCGGCCGACGCCCTTGACCGCCACCCCGATGGCGTGTGGTGGGTCGAGCTGGCTCGGCTCGAGGATCCGGCGCTGCTGGCGGCTACGGTGATCAGCGCGATCGGTTTGGGTGAGGTGCCGGGTCGGCCCGTGCTGGACACGCTCATGGCGCACCTGCGGGCTCGCCGCGCGCTGGTCGTCCTGGACAACTGTGAGCACCTGCTGGCCGCCTGCGCCGAGCTGGCAAATGTGCTGCTACGGGCATGCCCGTCGCTGACCATGCTGGCCACCAGCCGCGCGCCACTGGGCGTGCCCGGGGAGATCACCTGGCGGGTGCCGTCAATGTCGCTGCCCACCGAGCCGGATCGTGAACCCATCGAGTCGCTGCGCCAGTGCGATGCGGTGGCCCTGTTCATCGACCGCGCCCTGCAGGTGCACCCGCACTTCACGATCACTGCAGCCAACGCGCCTGTCATCGCCCAGATCTGCTCCGACCTCGACGGCATCCCGCTAGCCATCGAGCTGGCTGCCGCGCGGATACGGATGCTGGCTCCCGAGCAGATCTCCCGCGCGCTGGCCGACCGCTTTCACCTGCTGACCGGCGGCGCCCGCACGGTGATGCCGCGACACCAGACCCTGCAGGCGTCGCTTGACTGGAGCTACGAGCTGCTCAGCGACGGCGAGCGCACGCTGCTGCGGCGGCTGTCGGTGTTCACCGGTGGCTGGACGCTCGACGCCGCGGAGGAAGTGTGCGCCGGCGATGGGGCCGACCGTGATGACGTGCTCGACCTGCTGACCGGCCTGGTCGACAAATCTCTCGTCACCACTGGTGAACAGGGGCCCAAGGTGCGTTACGGCCTGCTGGAGACCGTCCGCCAGTACGCTGCGGCGCGCCTGGCCAGCGCCGGCGAAACTGACGACCTACGTGGCCGGCACCTGGCCTACCACGTCGCACTGGCAGAAGCCGTGGCGCCACAACTGCTCGGCGCCGGGCGCGGCGACCCTGTCCTGCATAACCTGGCCACCGAGTTGCCCAACATCCGGGCTGCCGTGGAGTCGGCGGCAACCAGCGACCCCGCCGCTGGGCTGCGCCTGGTGGCAGCGCTGACGCTGTTCTGGGTCTTCACCGGCCGCTACCGGGAAGGTGACACCTGTTACGCCCGCGTTCTGCATGCCGCCGGCGATAAGCCGACCGTGCTGCGTGGGCGGGCGATGGCCGGTCGGGCCACCCTCGGCCACTACGGGGATGCCGGCCAGGGCGCCCACTCTTGGGCGCAAGCCGCTCTTGACATCGGCGAGACCTGCGAAGACGTCTGGACGCAGGCGCGCGCCTTGAACACCCTGGGGCTCAAGGCTTCGCTCGGTGACCCGTCCGGTGGGCGGCCGTTGCTACAGCGAAGCGTTGAGCTGGCCACTCAGGCCGGTGATGATTGGTGCCGCATCGACGCTTCGAACTGCCTGGCGATCGGCTGGATCTTCCAAGACGGGTTCGACACCGTCCGCACGCTGCTCGATGACCTGCGGGCGACCGCAACCCAGTACCGATGGGGGCTGCCCTGGTCCTGGCTGTGCCTGGGGTGGGAGGCGAGCTACCAGGGCCGGCTTGCCGAGGCGCGCAAGTTGCTGACGCGCTGTGTTGCGGTCAGCGACGAGGTGGGTCTTCCCGTCACCAACGGCCTGGCCAGCGGTTTCCTGACGTACGTGCACCTGGCCGGCGGCAACACCGAACTCGCGTACTCGCTCGCCAGCACCACGCTCAAGCGGGTCCAAGAGACCGGAGCGGGCCTGATAGCCGGGATGGTGCAGCAGATGCTGGGCGCAACGCTGATGGCGCGCGGTGAGCTGGCCGCGGCCCGCGACCAGCTCCACACCGCCGTGGACAGCGACCGCCGGACCGGATTCGACTATGCGCTGTCCTGGCACCTTGTCCTGCTCGGCAGCCTGGAGCGGGTCGAAGGAAAGATCGAGGACGCCCAGGCCGCCGGCGAGGAGGCGCTGGAGGTGGCCCGGCGCCTGGGTAGCGGATGGCTGCAAGCCGGCGCCGAGCGCCTACTGGGCCGTCTCGCCCTCGCCGCCGGCGCGGCGACGGACGCCGAGCGGTACGTCCACCAGGCCCTGGGTCGCCTGGCGGCCAAGGGCTTCGCGATCGACATCCCGGAATGCCTCGACGTGCTCGGCGCCGTTGCCGCCACCCAGCAGAGTCATGAAGAAGCCGCTCGGCTGCTGGGTGCGGCGGCGGCGGCCCGAGCGCGGCTGGGCGTCGTTCGCCTTCCTCTCGAACCAGAATTCTGGGCTGGTGTCGAGCGGGCCGCCCGGGAAGCGCTCGGCGACGAGGGCTACCACGCCGCCTTCACCGGGGGCGCAGCATTGACCACCGATGAGGCGGTCAGCTACGTCCGAAGGGCTCGCGGCGAGCGAAAACGCCCTTCCAGCGGCTGGGACAGCCTGACTCCGACCGAGCTTGACGTCGTGCGCCACATCGCCGCCGGTCGCACCAACCGCCAGATCGGCGAGCGCATGTTCATCTCGCTGGGCACCGTGAAGGCGCACCTGTCGCACATCTTCACCAAGCTCGGCACGCCGTCCCGCGCGCATCTAGCGGCCGACGCCACGAGGCGCGGCCTGGATCGGGGCTTGTAAAGCTGTGCACGTGCGCGACGCCAGATTCAGCACGATCATCGAGCCGTTCCGGATCCATTCAGTCGAGCCGATGCGGATGACCACCGCGCAGGAGCGGCGGGGCCACCTCGACGACGCCGGCTGGAACCTGTTCGCCCTGCACGCGGACACCGTGCTGATCGACCTGCTCACCGACTCCGGGACCGGCGCCATGTCCAGCGAGGGCTGGGCGGCGATGCACCGCGGCAGCGAGGCATACGCCGGCGCGCCGTCGTGGTACCGGTTCCAGCAGGCTGTGACGGAGCTGTTCCCGTTCCGGCACGTGCTGCCCACCCATCAGGGACGGGCGGCCGAGAAGATCCTGTTCAGTGTGGTCGGCGGGCCGGGTGGTGCCGAACAACACTCACTTCGACACCACCCGGGCCAACGTCGAGTTCACCGGCGCCCAGGCCGTTGACCTGGTGATCCCCGAGGGCTTGGAACCAGCCAGCCGGCACCCGTTGGTCTCGCCGAGCAGTGCCGCGCGGTGGAAATCCTCACCGAAGGTTTCCCCACCTACGGCGGCCTGGCCGGGCGTGACCTGGAGGCGATCGCGGTCGGACTGCGCGAGGTCGTCGACGAGGACTACCTGCGCTACCGGATCCGCTCCACGAGCTACCTCGGTGAAGCCCTGGAACGGCTCGGTGTCCCGGTCGTCGTGCCCTTCGGCGGGCACGCGATCTTTATCGACGCTCGCGCGCTGCTGCCGCACATCCTCCCGCTGCAGTACCCCGGGCAGGCGCTGGCGTGCGCGTTATACGTCGAGGGCGGTATCCGGTCGTGCGAGATCGGCACGGTGATGTTCGGGATGGACGCTGATGGCGTCGAGCGGCCGGCCCCGATGGACCTGGTGCGGTTGGCCATCCCGCGGCGGACCTATACCCAGAGCCACATCGACTACGTAATCGAGGTGGTCGGGTACGTAGCCCAATATGCGCACTCGCTCGCCGGCCTGCGCATCATCTCCCAAGCCCCTCGGTTGCGGCACTTCACCGCGACATTCCAACCGGTGTCAGCGGCGGAGCAGGCCGGCGGCGCGGGTCAGCGCGACTCGCAGTTCGGAGACGCGCATAACCTGTAGTGCGGCTAGCAGGACTGCTCCGCCCAGCACCGTGATCGTGGCGAGCTCCACGGCGGCGCGCACGGGGGATAGCGCGTGGGGCATCACCACATGTCCTAGGCTGACGGCGGCCAGCCCGGCGACCGCGGCGAGGATCGCGGCCAGCGTAATGCGCGCCACCACGCTTACCACGGCTCGGGTGTGCAGCCGGCCGAGCCGGTACCACAGCCACACCTGGCCGGCGATGGCGCCGATGACGAACGACGCCGAGTTGGCCGCGGCCAGCCCGACCACCACCTGCTGCGGGCTCAACAACACCGGCGTCAAGACCGACAGGCCGATCTTCCCGGCGATCATCAATACCATGATGACGGTGGGAGTGCGGGCATCGTCGAGCGCGTAGAACACCCGAAGCTGCAGCAGCACCACGGCGTAGGGCAGCAGGCCGAACGCCGACGCGGCCAGGGTCTGGCCCAGCCGGGCGGCTTGGGTCACATCGGAGTGACCGTAGGAGAACAGCACGGTGGCGATCTGCCCGCCGGCCACCGTGAACAGCGCCGAGATCGGCACCAGCAGCAGTGCGGACATCCGGGTACCCAGTGACAGGTCAGCGATGACCGCTCCGATGTTCCCGTCCGCGCTGGCCCGGCTGATCCGGGGCATCAACGCGGTGAGCACGGAGTTACCCAGCACCCCGTAGGGAACGATCAGCAAGATCCAGGCGTACGCGTAGGTCGCCACCCCGCCTCCGGCGGTGGCCGAGGCGATCCGGTAGGTGACGACCAGGCCGAGCTGGCCGGCCAGCACGTAGAGGAACACCCAACCGGCCAGCCCGCCGAACGAGGACAGCCGCGGATCCCAGCCCCACCGCCACCGCCACTGAAATCCCGACCGGCGCAGCGCAGGCAGCAGCACCGCGGCCTGCACGACGATGCCCAGCGTGGTGCCCACGCCGAGCACCCACAGCTTGACATCGCCCATCAGGTTCGGCTGCAGGCTGATTCGCCCTGGCGTGACCATGTACGCGCTGATCACCGCGATGAGTACCAGGTTGTTGGCCACCGGCGCCCACGCCGGTGGCCCGAACACCCCGCGGCTGTTGAGGACCGCCCCGATCAGCGCGGCCAAACCGTAGAACATGATCTCCGGTAACAGCAGGTAGGCGAACGCGGTGGCCAGCGCGGGACTGGCGTGGGGGCCGCTGGTCACCGATAACCGGATCAGCCACGGCGCGGCGGCCACCGCGGCGACCGTGCCGGCGAACAGGGCGACCGTGCTCATCGTCAGTAGCCGCTGGGCGTAGGCATGGCCGCCATCGGGGTCGGTGCGCTGGGCGCGGACCAGCACCGGGATCGCCACGCTGGACAGCACCCCGCCCAGCAGCAGCTCGTAGACCATGTTCGGCAGCTCGTTGGCGATGTTGTAGGAGTCGTTGAGCAGTCCGAAGCCGAGCGCCGCGGCCAGCAGCAGCTTGGCCACCAGCCCGGTCAGCCGGCTGACCACCGTGGCCACCGCCATCGATCCTGATGCATGCGCCAGAGACCGGTCCGACCACGCTATCCGCTTCCCGGACCCATCCCGAGCGGACCCATCCCGATATGTCTCCATGTCGGGATGGCGGGGCAGGTGGTTGCGCGGCGGCACGCCGCCCAGCACACCACCCCACCTCCTGACCGCCAACAGCGACCCCGCAGCACAATGACCGCCGTGACCGTGGCCAGGTGGCCCGCCGCGCTACGCCGCCCTGAATCCGTACCCGCCCCGACAACACAGCTGGGTCGCCCCGGGCGTCACCCGGACCGCGTCGACGGCGGCTACCTGGCGCGCTAGGCCGCCGGCCGCTCATCGCGGGTCGCGGCCGGCTCCTCGACGAAGTCGAGTATCGCGTCGACCAGCCGGCTGGTGCGGCTCTGGCATCGCAGCCAGGCCGGCAGATCCAGCGCTGCCATGACCTCGAAGGCGAGCACGTCGCCGATAACACCGGGCCACAACCTTTTGGCTTTCGCGGCGGCGGCTGCGGCCAACCGGTGCGCTGCGTATTGGTCGGTTTCCTGCGAGACCGCGATGTGTGAGTCAGGCATCGGGACCTCCTCAGCCAGGCGTCGTGCTCGGCTCCGGCGTCAGCGCTGCTCGATCCGTCCCCAACCCCCGGTCATCCGTTGCAGGCTGCGCCACCACCGAGATCATCAGTCTGGTCGTCGTGGGCGTCATACCGTAACAGAGCGCAAACCCGGCACGTTGCGTACCTCATTGTCAAGAATTTCCCGGCATACGCACCGATCAAGAAGCCCTGCGATGACGTGACGCCTGGCACCACCGGCCTAACTTGTCACACCTGGGCGATGGCTCAGCGGACGCCGGCCAGCAGCCGCTGGATCATCGGGCGCAGCGCGACGACGATCAGTCCGACGACGATCGCGGCCACTCCGAGGCTGCCGAAGTACAGCGCCTCGCGCCGCGGGCTGTAGTAACCAGCGAGCGATCCGGACATCGCCGTGCCCAGGGCCACGGACAAGAAGTACAGCGCCACGGTCTGGCTGCGAAACACTTTCGGTGAGATTTTCGTGGCCAGCGACAAGCCGATCGGTGAGATCAGCAGCTCCCCGGTCGCGAAGATCAGCACGATGAAGACCACCGCGAGCAGCGGGGTGCTCGGCCCGGCGCCGCCGGCCCAGGGCACGAACAGCAGGAAGGCCAGGCCCATCACCATGTTGCCGAGCGCGAATTTGACGGGAGTCGACGGCTGGCGGGAGCCGAGCTTAATCCACAACAGCGCGAATAACGGTGCCAGCACGATGACGAAAACGGGATCGAACGATATCACCCATTCCGTCGGCATCGGCCAGCCGAAAAGGTGCTTGTCGACCCGCCGGTCAGCGTAAATCTCGACCACCGTGAAGTACTGCTGAAATAGCGACCAGAACGCGGCGTTGGCGATAAACAGGGGAATGAAGGACTGCACCCGGCTGCGTTCCACCGTCGTGATCTTTCGGCTGGTGAGGATGACCGCGAAGTACGCTGCCGCGGCGAACCCGCACACGACCACCACGATGGTGGACAGGTTCGCGGCCGTGATCACTCTCACGGTGACGAGCGCGGCTATCGCGACCGCGACCACCGCGGCACCAGCCGCGACGGTGATCCCGCGGGAGCGTGGCAGCGGGTTGGGCACGATGCCCGCCTCGCTGCCCAGGTTGGCTCGCCCGAGGGTGTACTGGATCAGGCCGAGGGCCATGCCGACCGCGGCGACGCCGAAGGCGTAGTGGAAGCCGAGCGTACTTCTGGTCAATCCGGTGAGCAGCGGGCCGAGCAAGGCGCCGACATTGATGCCCATGTAGAAGATCGAGAAACCTGCGTCCCGGCGGTCGTCGTCGGGTGCATACAGCGTGCCCACCACGGTGGTCGCGTTGCCCTTGACGCCGCCGCTGCCCAGGGCGACACATGCCAGGCCCACGCCGACGCCCACGAAGCCGGGCAGGGTCGCCAGCGCGATGTGGCCGATCATCACCAGCACCGCGCTGTAGAACAGGGTTCGCTCGGCGCCCAGCACCCGGTCGGCGACCCAGCATCCGGCGATGGTCGATACGTAGACCAGCCCCCCGTAAGCGCCGATCAAGCTGGTGGCGGTGGACTTGGGCAATCCGAGCCCCGGGTCGGCCCCGGCAGCGGCGTAGTAGAGGTACAGCGTCAGGGAGGCGAGCATCCCGTAGAAGGAGAAGCGCTCCCAGACCTCGACGCCGAACAGGTTGGCCAGCCCGCGGGGATGCCCGAAGAAGGCCCGATCCGTACGGGGATCGCTCACGGTACTGCTCATTTGTGTCACTGTGCCTTCACGACCTTGGCGGGTACCACCCGGCCCGTCCGTCACCTGGATCTGGAGGTGGGCATGGTGCAACCCGGTGGCGTCCGAGGGCGGGTCCGGCGAGCTGGTGTGATCGTCGGCGAACTGCTGATCGCCATCCTGACCGCGGCATGTGGATCCGGCTCCCAGGCGACCGCCACCAGCCCGGCCACGCCGAGCACTTCGCCGACCCCGACGATGGCTCCAACCATGACCACCGCGCCCGTTGCCGAATGTCGCACCGCCGACCTCACGCTGGCGGTTGCACGCAGTGAAGGTGCCGCTGGTCACGTCTATCGAACGTTGCGGTTCACCAACCACAGCGATCACAGCTGTGTCATGCAGGGCTTTCCCGGGGTGTCTTTCATCGCCGACGACGGCCACCAGGTTGGTCCGGCGGCGGTACGTGCGGGCCCGATCGGCCCTGCGGTCGCAGTGGACCCAGGCGCCAGCGCCGCCGCCATCGTCGACGTCACCGATCCCGGTGTCTTCGATCCACAGATGTGCCACCCCATGCAGGTACGCGGGCTGCGCGTCTACCCGCCGGACGAGCGCACGGCGATAGACCTCGCACTGCCCGGTACCGGCTGCGCGGCCACCACCTCGAGCCCGCAGTTACACGTCCGCACGATCACAGCCAGCTGACCCGACGTAATGAGACGGTGGGTGCGCCACACTGATGAGTTGTGCGCCAGCTGCTGCCCATCGTTGCTGATCTGGTCGATCCGGCAGTCGTGTACGCCGACCTGCCCACCGCGTCCCACCGTCCCGCGGTACGCCTCAACATGATCGCCAGCCTGGACGGCGCGGCTACCGTCGGCGGCCTGTCCGGTGGGCTCGGTGGACCGGCCGATCACCGGGTCTTCGCGGCGTTGCGGAAGCTGGCTGACGTGGTGCTGGTCGCGGCCGGGACGGTACGCGCGGAGCGTTACGGCCCGTCGAAGGTACCGCTGGCGATCGTCACCCGGTCCTGCGCGCTGGATCTCGACGCCCCGCTGTTCACCGAGGGCGCCCGGGCTCTGGTGCTCACCGTCGCCACCGCACCGCCGAAGGCGGTGGCCGCGGCCCGCGAAGTCGCTGACGTGCTGATCGCCGGCGAACACACGGTGGACCTGCCCGCTGCTCTGCAACTGCTGGGCGCGGCCGGATACCGCGACGTACTGGCCGAGGGCGGCCCCAGTCTCAACGCGCAACTCGCCGCCGCCGACCTGATCGACGAACTGTGCCTCACCGTTGCGCCGTGGTTGCTCGGCGGGGATTCGCGCCGGATTCTGGCCGGCGCAGCGGTACCCATGAACCGCTTCGGGCTGCACATGATCTGTGAGGACAGTGGATACCTGTTCCTGCGGCTGCGCCGCGAGCGGTAGCCCTACCGGTCACCAGCGATCGATTTCCGCCTCATCTCCCATCAAGGCAACGCCCAACGCGGCAAGCCCGAGCGCACCCAGGGCGCCCGCAACCTGTTCCCGAGAGGCCAGGATGTCGGATTTGACCGCATTGAGGTCACCGCGAACGCAATCCCCCATCGCTTTTGCGATCGACTCTGCGACATGGCTGGCCGGCTTGTTGTGACTGATTGACCGCAAAGGCACATAGCTCATCGCGAGGCACACCACTGCTCGGGCGACATAGGCCACCGCGGGAATCTCGCCTACGTCTAATGGACGCTCAGCGGTGAGCATCCCCTCACGCTCCATACGCTTCCGGACCCGGGATTCGATCGGTCCGCGCTCCCCGGTGGAAAGGATATCGTCCGGTATTGAGGCAAGCGCTTCCTCAAGCACTTTCCGTTCCGAGTCCGAAAGCTCGGGGTACCGAGCAAAGTCTGTCTTTTTCGCTTGAGTCACCGTTATCTCCATGTTTTGTGCTCACCTCGTGATTACTCCCGCAGCGTAGCGCACGGACTGGTGTGGATTGCTCAGCTCTACGTGCCCGCTTAACGGGTCGCCGCCCGCGCGCGACTGGCAGATCATGACCGCGTTTGCCGCTGGCTCGCCGTCCCAGGCGCTGCACCCCGGTTTCGCCGAGGTGACCGGGCCGGCGCCGCAGCCGGTCCGGGTGGTCGGTGTCGACGCCCATGGGGCCGGGTCTCGCGGTGTGCGGGATCAACGGCCCGATCTCGGTGTCGCCGCATCATCACATCTGGATGCGGACGTCGGCTGGACTTCTACAGCCCGGACTCGGCGCAGACCACTGAGGACGTTGCGGTGGAGCTCATTGCGGCGGCGCCCGGCGTCGAGGCGATCGTGCCCAAGAAATGGCGAGACAGCGGCTGCGAGACGAGCGGGTGTCCACCCTGGTTTCTCGTTCCAAGTCCAGTGTGGACAGCGGATGGCACGATGCTGTTCAGCTCGCCCGACACCAACTCGATCTACCGATGGTCCGTGCCCGGACTCGGTGTCGGTCTTCCAGTCCTACCGCGGTTACTCCGGCGTCGACATCGGTCGCTACCACCAACCGGGATCCAATGCACGGACCCGCCATTGCGGTTTGCCCGAGGCCACGGACGATGCCAAGCGGGAGCTGCCGTTCAGTGGGTGTTCGCGGCTCGCGCCGGCGACGTCGTCCTTGTCACCGACGAGCTGGCGTTCTCGCAGACGAGCGATACCTCCTGGCCGACACCGACCTCGTGGTGCGCAGCATCTCGGAGATCGACGAGTACGCCGATCCGCACCACCAAGCCCGACTTCGACCCCACCACGCCCGAGGTGCGTGCGGCCTGGAAAGCTATGACGCGGTAGCAGTCTGTGGACAGCCTGCCTGCCCGTTCTGGTTGTGTCAGCTCGACTCCCGCCGGCAGCAACGGCGGGAGTCGAGCATGGGATGTGGCCGGTTGTCAGCGCAGCCCGACCCTTCTCGAGCAAGTAGGCCAGGCCCTCCAGCCCTGCGCGCGGAGCACCTTTTCGGCGACGGCGATCTGTTCCGAGCGGCTGGCTTGGTCGGCGCTGCCCGCGAAGGTGCCCCCACCGAACGAGTGCCACGTTCCGCGGGTGAACTGCAAACCACCGAAAAACCCGTTGCCGGTATTAGCGCTCCAGTTACCGCCGCTTTCGCATTGCGCCACCGCATCCCACGGATCCTGGCGGGCCGGGCCGGCTAGGGCCGGTGCCACGGATGCCAGCGGGGCCGTGATAGCGATTGCGGCGATACCAATACGTGCGAGTAATCGGGAGGTCCTCGTCATGTCTGATCTCCATGAACCGCGCTCACGGCTGATGTCATCAATTTAAAAGCGCGGAATTTCGGCGGTCCGCTTCGGGGTCGTCGTCAGCCTGCGCCCCGTCCCGATTCGGGGTTAGATTGCGGTATCCGGCCCCGTGGGACAGGGCTGTAGCGCAACGGTCCGGATTCCCGATCCCAAGGTGGCTCCATTGGGTAGGACGATAATGACCGTACGGATCACCGTCGGTAATGCAAGGGGGTGTCGGTGCGGCCAGTCGGGCAGGGGTACGGCCGCGATCCTGTTACGCATAGCGACAATTGACCCTGTTTCTCCAGGTAAAGCGGTGACAGCCGGTTCCATCAGCGGGCGCGGTTTGCCCGATTTATCGGCCACTCGGGTGTCACACGGACCACTCGTTCGTGGGCGACTTCGGAACGTTTTTTCGGCCATTCGGCCGCCACGGTCAGTCGCCGTTGCGCCGGATACGCCCACTGATCGCACGACCGCCCAGCCTCCGCTCTCGCGTCGAGAAAACGCGATGAAGGATGCCGACTGCTGTTTTCGGGGCCGGATTACCGCAGTCTGCGCCCGTCATCGCGGTGGCCCACGCACGCGAGAAGCGAGTTAATGTTCGGGTGTGCGGGCCAGGGTGCTCGGTGGATTGACCGTTGGCGGGCTGACCGATGGGGGGATCGGGTCGCGCAAGGCCCGCACGCTGCTGGCTGCCCTGTTGCTGGCGCGCGGCGCCCCGGTGCGGATCGACCGGCTCGCCGAAATGCTCTGGGGTAATTCGCCGCCGGAACGTCCAACTGATCAGCTTGGGGTGCTCGCCAGCCGGTTACGCCGGGTCCTGGGGGTAGACGCGGTGCGGCGTACCGGGCACGGCTATGCCACCGGACTGGTCCCCAGTGACCTCATCGAGTTCGAGGCCCGGGCCGACGACGCGCAGACCCGGCTGGCTGCCGGCGAGGTCGGAGCCGCGCTGTCCGCTGCGCGCGCCGCGCTGGAGCTGGCCAATGCCGGTCCACTGCTCGGCACCGATATGGGGGACTGGCTGGTGCCCGAACGCGACGCGCTGGCCCGCCGGCTCGCTGCGGTGCGGCTGGTGGTGGCCACCGGCGCGCTGGCTGTGGGCGATCCACTGGCCGCGGTCGCCGCTGCCGAGCAAGCGCTGGATCATGATCCCTACGACGAGCTGGCCTTGCGGGCGCTGTTGCGGGCCCATGTCGCGGTGGGCAGGCCGGCTGCGGCGCTGGCCGCCTTCGCGCGGTTCCGGGCTCGGCTCGCTGACGAGCTGGGGGTGGACCCGGCGCCGGAGACGACGCAGCTGCATGCCCGGATCCTGCGCGGCGAAGAGCGACCCACCGTCGGGGGAGTCCGATCACAGACAGTGATCGGGCGGGATGCCGAGCTGGCGCAGCTGGACCGGCTGCTGGACAGCGGCGCCCCCGCTCGCGCCGTCGCGGTCATCGGTGAGCCGGGCGTCGGGAAGACCGCACTGCTCGACGCGTTCCTGGCCGGCCTACGCGGGCGGGCTGTCGTGCTGGCCGGCCGGTGCGATCCGATAGGGCGTGACCTGCCGCTACAGCCGTTGCTCGACGGCCTTGACGTGCTGCTGCGTGGGTTGGGCCGGGACCGGGCGGCTGAGATCCTCGGCGCCGATGCGATGGTGATCGAGCCGCTGCTCGGGGCGGTGCACAGCAATACTGCCGCGGTGACAGTGCCGGCCCCTGCCGATCCCGGTGAGGCGCTGGGCAGGCTGTTCGCCGCGTTGCTGCGGGTTGCGGAGCGGGCCGGATCCAGCCCGCAGGGCGGTCCCGCCGTGCCGGTCCTGATCGTCGTCGACGACCTGCACCTGGCCGGTCCGAGCACTGTCGAGTGGTTGCGTTTCGTGGCGCGGCGCAGCCAGCGGCTGCGCGCGGTGCTGGCCACCCGATCCGCGGGGGTGGCGCTACCGGACGGCACGCAGCGCATCGAGTTGGGTCCGCTGGATCTGGCCGCGGCCGGCCGGCTGGTGGCGGATCGCACCGGAACACCGGTGGACCCGGATCGCCTCGCGCAGCTGTGGACCCGTACCGGCGGTAACCCGCTGCTGCTGCACGCACTGGTCACCACGCCGGAGCAAGACGCGGTTCCGGCCGGAGTGTCGGACGTGGTCGAGAGGTTGCTGGCGGCCGCGACGCTGGGGTCGGCTGCGGCCGCGACGCTGCGGGCGGCTGCTGTCCTCGGCCCGCAGGTAGATCTCGATCTGCTGACCGGTGTGTTGGAGCGAAACGGATCCGCGGTGCTCGATGATCTCGAAGCCGGAGTTCGGGCCCGGTTACTCGTGGAGCGGGAGTCCGGGCTGGAGTTCGGTCACGAGCTGTTCCGGGAAGCCGTGGCGGCGTCGGTGTCGCCGAGCCGGCGCCGATTGCTGCACCGGCAGGCGGCCACCGTGCTCGCCGCCCGGACCCGCCGCGATCCGTTGGCCATCGCATGGCACGCTCGC
>DATFDO010000010.1:0-5394 GCA_035252045.1 Pseudonocardiaceae bacterium | reverse complement strand
TGCACACCACCGCGGGCACCGAGGTCCAAGCCGACATGGGCGGCCGGCCCATTGGGCATGAGCATGGGGATGGTCAGCGGCGAGACCTTGCGCATGCCGGCGTTCTCGAGCAGGTCATCCTGCCCCAGCAGGGTGATCGCTCCACCGATGCCGGTGCCCATCACCACGCCCAGCCGTTCCGGCTCGACCTCGGGTGCACCGGCGTGCTGCCAGGCTTCCCGGGCGGCGATGATCGCCACCTGCTCGCACCGATCCCAGCGGCGAGCCTGCACCCGCGGGAGGCAATCGCTGGGATCCACCGCCAGCTTCGCGGCGATCCGCACCGGCAGGTCGAAGCGATCAACCCAGTCCTCGGTGAGCGCCACGACACCGCTCTTGCCCGACCGCAATGCGTCCCAGGTCGATGTGACGTCGCCGCCGAGCGGGGTCGTCGCACCCAGCCCCGTGACGACAACCTCCGAGGTCATGTCCACCTCCGCCCGAGATCCAAGTAGCGCAGCTGAGTGCTGCGCGTCATGTGGTCTTGGCTACGTAGTCCACCGCGTCGCCGACGGTCTTGAGGTTGGCCAGTACGTCGTCGGGCACCTTGACGCCGAAACGGTCCTCCACCTGTACTGCGATTTCCACCATGGACAACGAGTCGATGTCCAACTCGTCCACGAAGGACTTATCTGGGGTGATCTCGCTGGTCTCGACGCCTGCTACCTCGTTGACGATCTCGGCGATGCCTTTGAGGATCTCCTCGTTGGTCACTGGTGTCTGTCCCTTCTCTCGGTCTCGGTGGTCGGGGCCCAGCGCCCCTGCGGCGATGCATTTTCCAGCTGCGCAGGTTTGGCCTCACGGCAGGACCACCGCCTGGCTGGCATACGACAATCCAGCGCCGAACCCGACCAGCAACGCCAGGTCCCCGGAACGGATCCGTCCCTCGGCTCGCATGTGGTCGAGCGCGAGAGGTATCGACGCCGAGGACGTGTTTCCCGAGTGGACGATGTCGTCGGCCACCACCATATCCTTGCGGCCTCCGGCGGCACGGATACGCCTGGCGATGGCCTCGACGATGCGCAGGTTGGCCTGGTGCGGCACCAGCACGTCGACATCCTCGGGGGTGAGCCCGGCCAGCTCCAACGCGCGCAACGCCACTGGCGCGATCTTCGTGATCGCCCAGCGGTACACCTCCTGGCCTTCCTGGCGGATGAAGCAGTGGCGGTCGGCGATCACGATGGTGTCGACCAGGTCCCCGGCGCTACCGGCCGCGATCGGGCCGATTCCGGGCCGCTCACCGTGGTCGACCGGGCCGACTACGGCGGCGCCCGCACCGTCGGCGAAGATGATGCACGTGGAGCGGTCCATCGGATCGACCCAGTCGGACAGCTTCTCCGCGCCGATCACCAGAACGTGGCGCGCGGAGCCGGCGCGGATCATGTCCGAGGCGGTGCCCAGCCCGTAGCAGAAACCTGCGCATGCCGCGTTGATGTCGAAGGCGGGGGCGGCGCGCACCCCGATGCGGTCCGCGGTCTGTCCGGCCGCATTAGGGATCGGCGACGGCATCGTGCAGGTGGCAACGAGCACCGCGTCGATGTCGCAGGGCGCCAGCCCCGCATCGGCGAGCGCTTTGGACCCTGCATCGACCGCCATGTCGACGACGGACTCGTCAGCGCGGGCCACCCGACGTTGCTCGATTCCCACCCGGGTGCGGATCCACTCGTCATTGGTGTCCACCCCACGGGCCGCGATGTCGTCGTTGGTCACGATGTGCTCGGGTTGCCTGGTGCCCAAGCCAAGGATGCGCGCGCCGGCGATGGGGGTGAGCTGCCGGAGGTGGGGGCTCACGCGGAGATTCCTGAACAGTCGGCCCGGTTCGCAACACTGCCGTGATCGGCGATCAGATCAGCAACTTTGTCGAGGTCATCGGGCTTCTTCAGGGCCAGCGTGGCGGTGCCTTTCAGGTCACGCCTGACCAGTCCGGACAGCGTTCCGGCAGGTGGAAGTTCGATCGTTGCGGTGATCTGGAGGGCGCCCAGCGTGGCCATGCAAGCGTCCCAGCGGACCGGCTTGGTCACTTGGGCGACCAGCCTTGCCAGCATCTCGGCACCCTCGGAGACCACCTGCCCGTCGGCGTTGGACAGCAGCGGTCGGGTGGGGTTTTCGGCGGACAGCTGCGTGGCGTAGCTGGCCAGGGCTCGCTCGGCCGGCGCCATGAAGTGGGTGTGGAACGCTCCGGCAACCGGCAGCGGGATCACTCGTGTTCGAGCCGGCTTGTCTGCAGCCAGGGCCGCCAGCGCGTCCAGCCGGCCCGCCGCGACGATCTGTCCAGCGCCGTTGTGGTTGGCAGCGTCCAGCCCGAGTTGAGCCAGCACCGCCGCCACCTCATCGGGATCACCCCCGAGCACGGCGGACATCCCGGTGGGCACCAGCGCGCACGCGGCAGCCATTTCCCGGCCACGGACGGTGGCGAGCGCGACGGCGTCGTCCGACGTGAGTACCCCGGCGATCGCCGATGCTGCCAGTTCGCCGACTGAATGACCGGCGACTGGGGCTGCGACGATCCAGGTCGGCAGGTCCAGCCGCCGGAGCAGGTGTTCAGCGGCCAGCAGCGATAGTGCCACGATCAGTGGCTGGGCTACCGCGGTGTCCTTGATTTCCCCGGCATCCGCGGTTGTGCCGAGGCGCCGGAGATCCAGGCCAGCACTGCCCGACCACGCTGCGATCCGGTCCTGTGCACCCTCTAGCTCCAGCCAGGGTGTCAGCATGCCGGGGGCCTGGGCGCCTTGGCCGGGGGCGAGCAGTGCGATCATCGGTGTCCACTGAACACCCTGGCTGGCCACGGCGGTGATGCTGGCGGTCACGAAGTCCACCGAGCCATTCTTGTGGAGTGTCTACAAGCACGTCTGTGGCCCCCGGCCGCTCACGCCGCCGTCCGAGCGAACCGGTGAGCTACCACAAGCCGCGTGAGCGGGCCAGCCGGCCGACCGCCAGACCCACTCGCAGCACTAAGCCGTCTCGGGGGTCGCCGGGCACTCGTCCGGTGATCTCGGCGATGCGGCGTAGCCGGTAGCGCACCGTGTTGGGGTGTACGAACAACCGCCGGGCACAGGCCTCCAGTACTCCGCTGGCGTCGAAATACGCGTCGAGTGTTTCGACCAGCCCACCGCTGGCTGCTGTGAGTGGGCGCATCACCTGGTCCACCAGCAGCCGTTCCGCCTCCGGATCTCCGGCCAGGGCACGTTCGGGCAGCAGCTCCGCGGCGGGTACCGGGCGCGGCGCCGAGGGCCAGGCCGCCACTGCGCGCAGCGCCGACAGGGCATCGGCGGCACTGCGGTGTGCCTCGGCCAGTGACGGCACCGTAGGCCCCACGACCACTGGGCCGGTCCCGAAGGCGCCGATCATCCAGTCCGGGTCTTCCGGCAGCGCGGGGCAGCCGCTGACCACCAGCACCAGTCGGGAACCCTGTACCCCGACGAGTACCCCCCGCCCGGTGCGCACCGCGATTCCCCGGATGTCGGACAGCCGCTCCGGATCGCCGTCCGGGGGTGGATTACCCACCAGCACTGTCGCCGGCGCAGCAGGTTCCAGGCCCAGCGCGGCCGCCCGGGACAGCAGCGACTCCTCGCCGTCGCCCCGCATGATGCCGTCCACCACCAATGCCTCCAGCCGGGCGTCCCAGGCGCCGCGCGCCTCAGCGGCACCGGCGTAGGCGCTGGCGGCGGCGAAGGCCACCTCCCGGCTGTAGCGAAGCGAGGCTTCGGTGAGTAAGGCGCGCTCGGTGTCGTCGCCGGCGAGCTCAGGCAGTTGCTGCTCGAATACCGAGGTAGCAACCCGCACCAAGTCGACCGTCTGGCGCAGGCTGACCCAGCGGCTCAAATCACGTGGAGCGGTGCGGAACGGACCGGCAGACAGCTTCATCGAGTGCTGCGGATCCGTGAGCCACTCGACGAAATTCGCCAGACTGGTCTGGGTGACCAGCAGGATGCCGGCTCGCTGGTTAGCCGGTAGCCGGCGGAACCAGGGATAGCGCAGCTCCATCTCGGCCACACTGGCCGTGGCGAGCCCACCGGTGGCCAGTGCCAGCCTGCGTAGTGTGCCGGCGGACAGCGGGTGGGTACTCGTCTGGACGGTCATAGCGCCAGCATTGCACGGCAACGCTGGGCACAACTGCCGAACAACAGTGCAACAACGCAAAGCCAACGGAAGATGTCTGCGCGCGATAGTGTTTTGGAAGGCAGCAGAAGGACCCAATCGAGAAAAGACGGTCGAGGAGAGACGGATGGTCAACTCGCCACCGAGGCTCACGCCGCAGGTCGATGTGCGCCCGGCAGCGCAACGCAGGCAGACCGCGCTGGACTGGCTGGACTCGCGGCACAGCTTCTCCTTCGGCCGGCACTACGACCCGGCGAATACCCACTTCGGGCTGCTGCTGGTGAGCAACGACGACGTGGTGGAGCCCGGTCTGGGATTTGAAACCCATCCGCATCGCGATATGGAGATCGTCACCTGGGTCCTGGACGGGTCACTGGTGCACGAAGATTCCAACGGCAACTGCGGGGTGATCTACCCTGGACTGGCCCAGCGGATGAGCGCGGGCACCGGGATCACGCACTCGGAGAAGAACGACTCCTGGCGGTTGGATGGTGAGCCGCACGACCAGAACGTGCACTTCGTGCAGATGTGGGTGCCGCCGGATACGCGCTCGATCGAACCCAGCTACCAGCAGTTGGATATCAGCCAGGAGCTAGGCCCGGTCGATGCGGGATCGGGTGAGCTCGTCGTAGTCGCATCCGGGATGGACGCCCACCGTGACCGGCGGGCCATCTCCATCCAGCAGCAGCATGCCGCCCTGCACGCGGCTCGGCTCCAACCCGGTGCCAGCGTCGAGCTTCCGGCCGCCGCGTTCGTGCACTTGTTCGTCGCTCGCGGCGCGGTGGATCTGGAAGGCACCGGCCCGCTGGACACCGGCGATGCCGCCCGGCTGACCGCCGCCGGCGGTCAGCGCGTCACCGCCGGTCCGGCCGGCGCCGAGATCCTCGTCTGGGAGATGGCCGCCCGCCTGATAAACGCCTAGCCATCCCCACCTCACCCCAAAAATGGCCGCGCGCTAGGCGACGCCGGGGTCGGAGGTTTGGGGTCCGGCGGCTTGGGGGTCGTCGATGCGGTAGTCGTGCACTGCTTCGGTGACCACGGACTGGTCCACTTCGCCGCGGCGGGCCAGCACCGCGAGCGCGGCTACCGTGATGGACTCGGCGTCGACGAGGAAATGGCGTCGCGCGGCCGGCCGGGTGTCGGAGAAGCCGAAGCCGTCCGTGCCGAGCGTGACCAGCTCGATGGGTACCCAGGGCCGGATGAGGTCGGGGACCGCGCGCATCCAGTCCGACACCGCAACCAGGGGGCCCGCCGCAT
>DATFDO010000009.1:0-13846 GCA_035252045.1 Pseudonocardiaceae bacterium | reverse complement strand
GAGTTGATCGCCAACTCTACGGCTTCAGCCTTATACTCAGCGGTGAACTTCCGGCGTGTCGATCCCACTTCTGTTCTTCTCCTCGTAGACCATCGTGCCACTTCGGTGACTGTCTACGGAAGCGGGAGCCCTCCACCACCATCTTCCCGGAACAGCACCGGTTCTAGTGATGCGCGGCGATCTGGTGGATCGATGCCACCGGTGGAGTGTCATCGGTGCAACGGGCTTCGCTTTGCGGCGAGGTCAGTTCGACGAGGTAAGCGGCCTCCGCGGCTCGTGCGCAGGCGCTGTGACCGAAACCGGAGTGGCCCTCGCCGACAAAGGTAAGCAGGTGGCCGTTGTCGAGTGTGGCGGCGAGGGTGACGGCATCGTGGTACGGAGTATCCGGATCGCCGGTGGTGCCGACCACGAGGATGGGGGCTGAGCCGTGTGCGCTCCACGGCCCGGCGTAGCGGCTGGCTCGTTCGGCCGGCCATTGCTGACACGCGTTAGCGTGGGAGTGGTCGTAGCCGGGCGGTCCGTATGCGGCCACCGGGCCTGTCCGAGGCGCCGTAACGGTCGAAAGCGCCAGATGGTAGGGCAGGAGCACGTCGCTGGCTGGGTAAACCCGGTCGGCGCACTCCACCGAAACGTTGGCAGCGAAAAAATTCGACTTGGCAGCTATGGATTCGACATACGATCCGCCGCGCTGTTGAGCGGCGCTCAAGTCTTTGGCGATTCCCGGCCAACCGGACCTGCCACCGTTAAGGGCGAACATGACGTGGTAGGTCAGCGTCGCTCCGTTCGCGACCACTTCACCATGGGTGTCGCGCACTGGGATGCGGTCTAAATCCGACACCAGCGCGTCGTAGGCGGCCGCTGGATTGCCGTGCCCGAACGGGCAATCCGGGCTGTCCGCACACCAATCGAGAAAACGGTGCAATGCCCCCTCGACCGCAACGTACTGCCAGTAATCGTATTTGTAAGGATTGCTGGCGTATGCCTCGGGATCGTAGGCGCCGTCAAGGGCCATCACCCTAATTCGAAAGGGAAAGAGGTTGACGTAGACGGTGCCGATGAACGTCCCGAATGACACCCCGAAGTAATTAAGCTTCTTGTCGCCGACCGCGGCGCGTAAGAGGTCCATATCGCGGGCGACATACTCAGTTCCAAGATAAGGCAGCAGATCGCCGCTGCGCCTCTGGCAGGCGGCGTCGAACTGCTCCGCGGCTCGCTGACCGCGCTCGAAAGCCCTCGGCGCAACGCCCGCGGACACGCCCGCCCACGCCCGCTGGGTCTCGTCCGCGGTCATGCAGCTGACGTGCTCGCTCTCGGCGACACCTCGCGGATCGAAGCCGACGACATCGAAGTGGCTAGCCACCTCCGCCGGCAATCTACTCACCACGGTGCTGACGAAGTCGGCGGCTGAGCCGCCCGGTCCACCGGGGTTGACGAATAACGAACCGATGCGGTGCGCGGAGTCAGTGGCGAGGTGGCGTTTGAGGTGCAACGAGAGAAAGCCTCTGCCCAGATTCCGGTAATCGCGGGGAACCTGTGCGGTCGCGCACTGTAAAGCGTTATCGCTATGCGGACAGTGCTGCCAGGACAAGGAGGGCACCTGAATACCGGGTAGTCCGCCGGGAGGTGAGGCGTCCTCGGCCGCACTCACCGGGACGGTGACGGCGGCCACCAATGCTACCGCGGCAAGTATCATGCCCGCTGCTGCGGCCCGGCGCTGATCCCGGAGCCTGATCATGCCCGTCCCTCGACGCCCGCCAATAGTGTTGTGCCGCATAACAGTGTTTGCCGTGGTAACGGATGTGCCGCCGAACGCGTCCGTGCATCACTGCGCAATACTTTTGCCACGCGTCACGTGTTATGTCGGCTATATCTCGCAGGTGGGGGCCGGTTTGTTACGCAAACACCCCAGCCGCTGTCAGAGGTGACGGAGCTGGGCCTACAGGTGCGCCCACGGTGCTTTCCGACCGGCGCAGAACCAGACCGGCGTGGGCAGTGAGGTCAGGTTCATCGCCGGGCCGGCGGTCACGGTGGCCACCTGGTTTACCTCGGTGAAATTACCGGTGCAGGTAGGCCGCGTCGGAGCCGACGAACAAAGCGGTGCGGGCTTCCTCCGGAGGCAACCCGAAATACCAGTAACCGCGGTTGGGGCTGTAGACCCGTGGCACCCCGCGTACTGGGCCGAACCGGTCGATGGCGGCCGCATCCCAATACCACGCGGTCACGACCACAGTGTTGCGCCGCACTACCGGTGGGAGCGCCCGATAGGCGCCGGCCACCGTATCCGTCAACTCCGGAAAGCCCAGGCTCGCAAGCGATGTCGGTGTTGCGAGAGTTGGCCACGAAACGGGCAATATCGGCAGCGAGGTGAGCGCGATGATCGCCGACAGGGCATAGACTGGCCAGCTGAGTATCCATCGCCACCAGCGCGCGCGTGCGCCGCTGCAGCTCCACCGCGCCCGCGGCCCAGCACGCCGGGAACATCCCTGCTGCGTAGTCGAAATGACCATCCGTGATGAGGAAGAACGCGGCCAACCCGAGGAACGCCCACCCCAGAAAGCGGTAGGGACGCAGCTCCGGTGAGTGCAGCAGCCGCCACAAGCCGTAGCAGAACAGAACCACACCTATTCCCACCCCAGTTGCCATCAGCATCCGCGGCAGAAAGATCCATCGACCGCCGAACAGCACCAAGCTGACCCCAGCGGCGATCGCCAGCACGGGCCGGTGCGCCAGTGGGCTGATGGTCAGCTGCTGTCCAGGCGGCGAGCTTGCTTGCGCACCACCTACTGGCAGCCGACGACTGTTCCCCGGTTGCGCGTCGGCGTACGTGTACGCGGTCTCCCCACCATCCACCCCGTATCCCCCGTCCCCCGAGGTACGCAGCGTAACGAAGGCGCGAGGACAAGTACAGATTGATCATGCGCTCGCGATCTAGGAGATGCGTAACTTCAGGCCGGTGCGATCTTCGGCGCAAGCGGGGCGACCAGCCCAGTGTGGCTGAGCGACTTGCCGGTGGTCTCCGGCGCGAGCAGCTGGGAAACCGTAGCGCCGACCACGCATAGGGCCGCCCCGGTCACCATGCACCACGGCAGGCCGATGGTCTCGATCCCTACTGGGAGCAGGAACGTACCCGCCGCGGCCCCGATCCGGCTGAACGCGTTGGCGATGCCCACTCCGGTGGCCCGCACGTCAGTCGGGAATACCTCGATCGGGTATACGGCGGTGAGGTTGCCGGTCAGGGCGTTGAAAAATGCGAAGATCGCGAAGGCACCGACCAGTGCCATCGGCGGCGCACCGGACCACAGCCCGATGATCAGCAGCGCCCCCGCCATGATCCAGAATGGGCCGATCAGCTGCTTGCGTCGCCCGATGAGCTCGATGGTCAGCATGCCGGCGATCGCCCCGATGAACGCGATGCTGTTGGCGAAGATCGTGCCGGCCCTCTCATTGAGATTCAGCGACTCGAACACCTTCGGGGCGAAGGTGAAGATCGCGAAGTAGGGCGTCACCACGCAGATATAGAAGGTACTGACGAAGAAGGTGCGCGAGCGCATTCCCCGGGCGAACAGCTGCCGCCAACCGGCCTCGTTCCTGGTGTCCGAGCTGTAGTCGGCCTCGGCCATGTGCTCCTCACCGCCGAGGTAGCGGTCGATGATCGCGCGAGCTTCACCGGTGCGCCCATGTAGCATCAGCCAGCGCGGCGACTCGGGCAGCCCGATGCGCAGCCCCAGCACGACCAGCGCCGGGATCGCGCTGGTGGCCAGCGTCCAGCGCCAGCTCCAGCCCAGGCCGTCCAGCAGGCCGTAGGCGGCCGCCACCGAGGCCAGATAGCCGCCGTACCAGAAGACCAGCATGTAGGACACCCGGCGGCCACGCCGACTCGCCGGCACGAACTCCGACAGCATCGACGAGCCGATGGAGTACTCGGCCCCGATGGCGACACCTAACAGCAGCCGTACGACGAACAGCTGCCAACCCTCGGTGACGAAAGCCTGCAGCACGCCGAGGACGACGAACAGGCAGATATCGACCAAGAACAGCTGCTTGCGGCCGAACCGGTCGGTGAGAAAACCGCCGATGGGCGCGCCGAAGAAGATTCCGATCAGCGACGATGCCCCGATCAGGCCGGCCCACACCGGCGAGATCCCCAGTTGCGCCGACAACGGCACCAGCACCACGCTGAGTACTCCTAGGTCGAACCCGTCGAGGCCCTCGCCCCACGCCGTGGCCAGCGTCAGCCGCCTCAAGAAGCCCCGGTCGCCGAATTCCCTCATGCTCTTCGTGGCCTGCGCCATCTCGCAACCACCCTTGCCCGACCCTCACGGTTTGACAGTAAACATACGTCGTTGGCCGGTATTCGCTGCATCAGGCAGCTGTCGACAAGCCGTTGGGCGGATCGGCGTCAGTAACGGATGCTGGCAAGGCAGGCGCCGTGCGGTGGGGAATACAGGCCCCACCGTCATCAGAGTCAGTAACTGCACCACCCGCAGACCCCGTTCCAGGCACCAGCGGAATAGATCGGCGTTGGTGACAGGGACGAGGATGCCGGGACCTGAGAAGGCATCGGCAGCCATGATCAGCGCTTTGAGGTCTTCGTTGCCCTCACCCACCACATGGCCGGAAACCCCAGTTCGGCGGCGTATCCGGTGATTCGCCGGTCGTGCTCGACCACCAGCGCTGTATTCTGCGCCAAGGCGTCGGTCAGCTCGCCGGCTCGGTCATGGCCATGAACACGGCGGCACACGGCGTTGCACGCCTCGACGTCCGCAGGTGTGGCGCGCCGGGTTTGGTAGCCGGAGACGCTGCCCTTGGCAGGTGTGCCCTGCATGCAGGCCAGCTGGTCACGCGCCTGAAAGCCGAGCTTTGCGACAGGGATAACGAACGGTTGTGGTACGCGGACTGAACAAGCCGGATCCCTGGGGTGGCGCGCTGGGTGGCGCGCCGTATCACGTCCTGCATGAGGCTCGGCCTATTCCACCGTCCTGGACGGCGGGGTCCACGGTGATGGGGCCAACGCCGACAATGGACGAGCGCTCATCGAGGAAGTTTGCTGCCCACCACCTGCCCGTCGGCTTCGGCTACTACCGAGTAGAAACCCGGATGGCTCAGCAACATCGACAGCAGCATCACCCCATCCCCGGCGGAGGGTACATCCGGGGGGAAAGTTTCGTTGCCCCGCGATCGCGGCGAATGCCTCGTAGCAGATCCGTCCGCAGATCTCGGCGTCTTCAGGCTTACCTGGCCGTAGCTTGAGATTCATGACGCCGCTCCTCATGCGAAGGTGCTCTTGAGGCTTCGCCGCAGTCGGAGCATGCGCCGACGGACAAAGTACTCCGTCGAACGGGCACCAGCCCGGGATTTACCTTGCCGTGTTTAACGATCATCGATGGTTGGCACTCTTGGTGAATTGGATCAGGCGATCGGGTTGGCGGGCCAGGCGCGGGCCGCTGGGTCGACGGTGCCTGGAGCCCCGCGAATAAAAGGAGCGTAACCAATGCTGATCGAGAACGAATTCGAGGTCGCTGCCCCCCTCGAGCAGGTGTGGAAGCACATGCAGGACGTGCCGAAGATCGCGCCTTGCTTGCCCGGTGCTGAGCTCATCGATGTCAACGGCGATGTGTACAAGGGGCGAGTGACGACCAAGATGGGGCCGGTGAAGCTCCAATTCCTGGGCACGGCACAGATCGTCGAGCGGAATGAGTCGGCGAAGCGGATCGTGATGGATGCGTCCGGGTCAGAGGAGAAAGGCAAGGGCCAGGCCACCATGAAGGTGACATCGACGATGTCGCCGGCCGGTAGTGGGACCCGCGTGAAGGTGGCTCAGGATATCCAGCTGTCCGGTGCTGCTGCCCAGTTCGGCCGTGGCATGGTGCAGGACGTCACCAGCGTGCTGATGAGAAGTTTCGCCAAATGCATCGCGGATGATATCGGGCGTGCTTCCCGTGGCGAGGCGGCCGTGCAACGCGACGCGGTACCAGTGAAGGGTTTCAGCATCGGGATGCAAGCCGCGATGACTGCGCTGAAACGGTTCTTCGGTCGGCTTTTCGGCCGGGTGAACGCCTGATCGCCGCCGGCCTCAGCTCAGCCGAGATCGGGAGTGTCGAAGGTATTGCAACTCGCAGGGTCCCCGGATCCGTATCCGGTGCGATACCACTTCTGGCGCTGCTCAGAGGTTCCGTGGGTGAACTCGCTTTGGTTGACCGGCCCGCCGCGAAGGTGGGACTGGATGTAGTCGTCGCCGATGCGGGAGGCAGTGTCGAGTGCCGCGCCAACGTCCGCGTCGGTCACACCGGTGATCAGTGGCCGGCCGGACGGTCCTGGCGTGGTGCTCGCGTTTTTCGCCCAGACCCCGGCGTAGCAGTCGGCCTGCAGCTCAAGGCGCACTGAGCCGGAGGTCGGCCCGGTCTCGCCCGGCTCGACCCGGCGCGAGGTGCCGCGCAGGTTCTGCACGTGATGGCCGTACTCGTGCCCGATCACATACGCCCGCGCGAACGGACCACCCTGCGCGCCGAAGCGCTGCTGGAGCTCTTGGAAGAAATGCAAGTCGATGTAGATCTCGCGATCTGCTGGGCAATAGAACGGCCCCACGTCTGAGGTGGCACCGCCGCAGCCCGTGTTCACCCCGCCGTTGAAAAAGGTGATCCGGGGTTTGCTGAAGGCCTGGCCGGCGTGGGCGAATGCGTCGTCCCAGTAGGCGTCAAGGGAGTTATCGACGGCGACGACCTCGCAGTCGAGCTTGGTGTTCGCGTCGCTTCCATTCCGGCAGCTCTGGTTGATCTGCGTGTCGTCGACGCGCTGCCCAGCTCCGAGCCCCGGCAAGCCGTCGGGTAGCGGGCTGCTCGGGCCGCCGCCGAGCTGGGAAAGCAGGAGGTAGAGCAGCAGACCGACCAGGCTGACGCCACCACCGCCCACCGCAATCCGGCCGCCGAGGCCGCCACCACTGCGCCGGTCGTCGACCTGCGACGTGTCGAGCTCAGAGCCCTCGTCGAACCGCACGCTGCCTCCCTGAATCGTGTTGATCATACGGCACCAGGAAGACGTTCGCCCGTTGTGAATCCGGTCGGCAGACCGCATGCCGGGGTCAGGTGGGCAACTCAGCAATGGAGGAGGTGTGCGCCGTCGCTGTGGCGGGTACCTAACGCACTATGAGAATCGGATCGAGCATCGGCTTGATCGCACTGGGCCTGATCCTCGCCCTTGCGGTGAGCGTCAACGTGCGCGGGATCGATCTGACTCTGGTGGGCTGGATTCTCACCGCGGTCGGTCTCCTGGGACTACTCGTCAGCCTTGCCCAGAGCTGGCGCAACCGCTCCATCGGTGCTCCGCCCCGAGACCAGTACGCGGCGGGCGCGGATCCATACCTGCCGGAGCGCGACCCACGCTACTGAGGTTGGATGACGCTCCGACGCCTAGGGTCTGCTGCTGCCACGCGCTTGGCTGGCCCGCCGCTGGGGACTACCGGACTGGCGTCAGGCAGGATGGCACCAGGCAAACGGAGGTCCCGCATGAACGTCACGAACATCGAGGTGATGTGCCGCATCGCCGGTGGCCCGCTCAGGCCAGGCGAGCTGGTGGTCACTCAACCAGTCGCTCCGCTGGTGAGTTGGGGTGTTAGTACACGCGTCAGCTCGCAGGCGGGTGACCAGTTGGGTGACGTGGCTGTTGAGCTGCACCTCCCGGACGAGACCGTGTGGACGGGGGAGGCATACGCGGTGGTTGACGGTGAATCCGACCGCGAAGAGTCCGGACAGCCGTCCGAGCAGCAGTTTCCGGTGAAGGTGCAACTACGTGGTATCGGCCCCCTGCGCGAGAATTCGGTCGCGATGCACGCGGACGTCGTGGTGAAGCGGCTCGAAGATGCGGCACGAGCGTCAGCGCGGACCCAGTAGCTGGGCCTCGCACTGGAAAGTGGATCTTGAGCGGGCGGCAACCATCCGACCATCAACTGTCGCGCTCGCCGGGGGAGCAGATGTGCTCGCGGTGCTGCTGTTTGCCGCCATCGGGCGAAGCTCGCATGGTGAAATGCTTGAGCCGTTCGAGGTGCTCACCACTGCGTCGCCATTCCTGCTGGGATTGGTCGCCGGGTGGCTGGTGGGCCGGGCGTGGCGCGCGCCGTTACGGTTGCCCACCGGCATCGCGGTGTGGGTGGGCGCCACCGTAGTCGGCCTCGGCGTACGCGCTGCGTTCACTCAGCGACTGCCCCTGACGTTCGTGCTGGTGGCCGCCGTGAGTCTGGCGTTTCTACTGCTTGGCTGGCGAGCGGTAGCGCACCCCCTCCTTCGTCGTAGAACGCAGGCTTGACGGAGTCACCGCCTCGAGGTCAGTGGCGCGATCGTCTGGCTCAACGAATCGGGCTTGGCGCTGTCGCGCACGAGGTGCGGATACTGCTGACCGCCGTGGTAGTCGACCAGATAGGTGATGAGCGCGCCCTCGTTGTTGACCAGCAGCTGAATCGGCTGAGTGGAGGTTCTGGCCGCGCTGACCGCGTCCCGCAGGATGTCGGGCGAGAATCCGTTGCCGTTTACTGCGACAACGGTCATGCCTGGTCCGAGGTTGGCCCGCGCCGCCGGCATCCCTGGAATCACGTCGGTGATGAGACCGTCGGTGTTCAGGCGTAATCCCAGGGAGAAGCCCATCTCGATCCGCTTGCGAGCCGCTTCCTGGTCCTGGATCCGCTGGCCCTGCTCGGCGTTGTAGACCAGTCGCCAGCCGCCACGCTCGATACCGCCTAGGGGAGCGTGTTCGTCGGTGCGGTAGAGGCGCTGATCGAGAAACGTCTGCCAGTCGTAGGCAGCGACGTCATTGAGCGTTGCCACCACGTCGTCGAAGGTGTACGGCTTGACCGCGGGCGGTCCAGTCTGCCCGCCGTGGAACCTGCGGCAGAAGTCATCAAGCGAGCGCTGGCCGGCCGTGAGTCGGCGGATGAGGGTGTCCGCGTCGAGCCAGATGAGCACGCCTTCGTCATAGAAGTCGGTGCCACGCCGCTCGGCGCTCCACTCCGGCGGCGCCTGGTAGAGCAGTTGCGCCGCGACGGTCGTGTCGATCAGCGGACGCCAGCGGCGGCCGGGCGTGTAGTCCAGGTCCGCGGCCGCTTGTGCCAGCGTGTCGGTGTACTGCTGCGGTGTCCATAGGCCGCTGCGCGCCGCCAGCACATTTCCGTAATACTCCGTCAGCCCTTCATAGACCCACAGCATCTCGCCTTGCATCGGTGTCTGCGGATTTGGTGTCGCCAGCCCGGCGGGGCGACGGTACTTGCCATTCCAGGAATGGACGTACTCGTGGGGGAGCACACCAAGCGCGAGCCTGCCCTGCGCCTCATCGATCAATGCGCGTTCGGCGACGCGGCTGTCGTTGGATTGGTGGTGTTCGAGGCCGAAGTGCGCCACGTGGTCGCTCAGGGTGAGAAGAAAGTTGTAGTGGTCGTAGTGTTCGGCGCCGAAAAGCGCCTTCGCCTCCTCGACGAGCTTGCGCATGGCATCGGTGAACTGCGCGCTCGCCCCGAGTGCAGCGGGGCTGTCGGCGGCGACATCCATCTCAACTGGCGGCTTGCCTGCCGAGAGTGGAAAGCGACGGAAGTATTGGGCCGCCAGCACTGGCGAATCGATGAGGGTGGTGAGGTTGACAGTTCGGAATGTCACTTCGCCCTGCGACTCGTGGGCCACCCGCAACGCTGTGCCGTACTGCCAGCCGGCCGGCAGCCGTAGGGAGGCGTCGAACAGCAGGTCATCAGTGTTCGGCACTGGAGGCGACAGCAGGATCCAATTCCAGGCGAGCACGGCAAGGTGCGAGGTCGTGGAGGAACCCGACGTGAAGCCGCCGGCGAAGGTCGGTGCCAGGAACTCGAGGTCGGCCTTGACGCTGGTCGCGCCCGGTGGCACGTCGAGGTGGAAAGCGTACATGTCAACGGGGTCCCGCCGCCACGCGAGGCTCTTCCCACCCGCCTCGAACTTCAGGCCTGCCAAGTTGATGATCGGCCCGGTCGGCCCGTGCTCACCTGGAATCCACTTCGGGTAAAAGAGCGTGAGCGGGCCCGAGCCGGCCGGAATGACTTCCCGTGCGTGGAAAAGTTTACCTGGGGCATCGGTCGCGTCGACCGAAAGCGTGATGGTTTGAGCGGCGCGCGAACCGCTTGCATAAGCGAGTCCACCGGTGGTGAGCGCGAGAATGGAGAGCACAGACAACAGCACTGCGAGCCTTCTGCCCACGGGCTCCTCCTCCATGGTCCGGATTCAGCCTCACGACTTAGCCTGACCGCTTGATTAAGAACCCTGAACTACCGATCCTGATACCGCCAGACGCCTGCGGCCGGTAATCCCGCCACCTCCTGACCCCGATCCCGACATGGAGACATGTCGGGATCGGGGTCAGGAGGTGGGGAGCTGGATGGTAGTGGTGAGGCGGACGATCGACGGTCGGCGCGGGGTCGATCCGAATCCGAACCGGACCGGCGGATCGACGTCGGCCATGGCGCCGAGGTCTTGGTCGTGCCAGCGGGCGGTCGCCGAGAGCAGCGGATGAAGATCCCAGGCTCCGTACCACTCCCGGCGTCCGGACCCGGCACTACCGCGGGTTCGCACGCCGGGCAGCACGGCTCGAGCCAGCGGGCCGATCAGGGCCGCCCAAGCAGGAGCGGTGGCCACCCGGCGCGGCACAGCGCGCAGCAGCAACCCGAGCCAGCCGCGTCCTCCGATGATCAGTTCGCTGCGCAGCGGCCCTGCCACCACATGCAGTCGCCCGGGACGGCGGACCACGTCGACCGGTGTGACGTCGACGGAATCGAATCGGTAGGTACTCGCGATGAATCCGGCGACCTCGTCGTTGGGTGCGATGAGCAGTCGGCCGCCGTCAGGCGCCTCGACCATGACGTCGCTGATCGGACCGAACGGTGACACCGGCCATCGTCCGACGACGATGCGGTGCCCTGCGGCCGTGCCGAAGGCGGCGATCTCACCGTCGAACCGCCAACGCCGCATAGGTGTCACCGGGTCGATGATCCCACTTCGCCGTACCGTTATGGACCTGACCGCGTCATGCAACGGGGAGGGAGCTCGGGTGATCAACACGATCGAGGTCGTGGACCAGGCAGGCGCGCTCGCCTATACGTTCGAGGATCTGATGCGCTACCACGGTGCAGATTCTCCCGGGGGTGTGGCGCATGCGCTGAAGGTGATGGAGCGAGCTCTGCCGCTGCTCGAGCCTGATGGCCCGGCGCGCCGGCGCGAAATCGAGGTGCAGACCGCTTTCGCCGGTCCCGGTGCCCGCGACGCGTTCGAAATGGTCACGCGCGCGGTGACCGAGGGCCGGTACGTCGTCGATGATGCATTGGCGCGTCCCGAACTGGGTTCAACCCGCGAACGTTTCATTTTCCGGCTCGATTACCGGACGCGCAGCGTGACGGTGGTGCTGCGGGAGGGGTATGTCGGGGAAGAGTTCATCGCGCTGGCGCGGACGGACAACCGCACTGAGCAGCAGGAAAGCCGGTTGACCGTGTTGAAAGATGAAATGGCGCAGCTGTTGCTGGCGACTCCGGCAGCCGAGGTGTACGACGTGGATGCCACTGGCTGATGAGGCTGCGCCTGGAGACCGCCGATACGGGTTGTTGGGCTCGCACTGGACCATTCCGTCGTGAACTCGACACCACCGATATCTGAAGGCGGGTAGAGGTCGGTAGCGGGGGTTCACGTCATAGGTTCGAGGCCACGCAAGCGCCTACGCGACCTTTTGCCGGCTGGCGTGGTTGGCCCCGTCCCGGCGTTCGGCCAGCACTTTGTGCGGAACCTGCAGCAGGCGCATCAGGGTGACCAGGGCTAGCCCGCCGATCATGTTGCCGAGCACTGCGAAGGCGAACAGCCCCAACCAGTCGGTATAGCCGAATGGTGCCCCGGCTTGCAATGCCGCAAAACAGATCAGCGATCCGACGATCGCATGATTGACCTTGCCTGCACCCAGCAGGAAACCCACCACAATCGCAGGGACCAGCCGCACGCCGTCGGACTCGGTGGAATGCTCAAGGTGAGTCATCAGTGTGATCAGCATTCCCCCGACGAGGGCCAGTGCGAAAGCTTTCCACGTGATGCCGAGATCGATATAGAATTTTCCTGATTCGACCGCTGTGGCACGCAGCGTCGGGAAGCCGGCCATCACCAGGCAGGTAATGATCCAGCCGCCGGCCAGATTGGTCACGGTGGTCAGCACCCACAGCCGCGCGAGTGAGGCCAACGATGCGGTTTTGGCTACGACCGCCGCCACCGGAACGAGAAAGTCCTCCGTGAATAGTTCACTGCGTGCCAGTGTCAGTGCGATGAAACCGAGAGATAAGCCGAGACCACCGAGCATCGCGCTGTGGGTGGCCTCTTCCAGCAACAGCAGGGCCAGCACGCCGACTCCGACGTCCAGGCCACCGAGAAATCCGGTCGCGAGCAACCCGGACCAGGACCGACCGAGACGTTGCGTGCCCTCCTCCACCAGCCGGTCGAACGTGCGCTCGGAATCCTCCTGCGCCACGGCCGGGCTGGTAGCAGAGCGATCAGTCATGGGCCGAATGCTAGGGCTGCTGTTCAAGTCGGGATAGTCGACCGAGTTGCCTGGAAGCGGCTGCCGATGTCGGTGAATCCGAGACGGGTATACCAGCGGTGTGGCCATCCACCCGCCATGGCGGTGAGAAAGACGGCGTCGCATCCGGCCGTTCGAACCCGCGCGAGCGCGTCGAGCACCAGTGCCCGCGCGAGGCCGGTGCGCCGGTGCGCCGGTTCGGTCATCACAGCCTCGATGGCAGCGGTCGCGCCATCGATGCGTAGCTGGGTCGCCGCGATCGGCTCGCCGCGTTCGTCGAGTACGGCGAGGTTGACGACGCGAAGCACCACATCCGCAAGCGCTTCGCAGTCGACGAGCTGGCGCACCGTGTCGTCATCGAGGCCAGGCTGATCGCGCCGCCAGGACCGCTGCCACAGCTCGCGGACGACCTCGTGCGTCACGGGCACAACGGTGATGGATGCGGGCGGCGCTACCGCTGCCGGCTGTGCAGCGTCGTGCCATAACAGGCGCAGCTCCAGGATCTGCCACCCTTGATTGGCTAGCGCGGTGGCTGTGGCGGGGTTATCGAGCACCGCCCGCCGGTGGGCCAGGTCGGCGCCACCGAGCACTCGATCAGCCTCGGCGGACACCGTGGCGGCGTCACTGTGCGCGTCCATCCACAGCGCGTTGTGCTCGTGGGATGCCGGAAATCTCGGATCGAGCACCGCAACTCCGCCGGTTACCGGCACTACGGCGGCGCTACGCCGCTGAGCCAGCGCATGATCGAACAGGCGTACCCGTCCGACGGCGTCCTCGGGCTGGGGCAGCCCGATCGGCTCGGTAAAGCGCCCGTCCGGACCTGGTTGGTACGGCACGACCGCTACCACCGAGGAAACCGGCACCGGGCCGTAGTAATGCGGGAAAGGAACCTCGGTGGGGGCGTCCGCCGCGGGTTCCCAGCGCAGCTCACCAGGCAGCCGCGCTGGATCGATGACCAGTGTGAGCAGATCGGTGCGTCCCCTGAACAGCGCATTGGCCGGCCAGGTCAGCTGGACTGGGGTCGACAGATGCACGAAGCCTTCATGCAGCAGTGACGGCGGCGCCAGGCTGCCCGCGGCCAGCGCCATCCGCCATGTCGCCGGTGTGCACAGGTGAACCAGCGGACCCGAATCCATGGGCGGATCTTTCCGGGGCGTTTAGCGCTGCCGGGTACCGGGTACCGGGTAGATCTTATGAAACGTGATGATCTGGCCGGAGTGGTAGACGAAGGCGATCTTCATCTCAACGAAGTGCCGAACCCGTCGTGAGCGCTGCGGCGGATGCGGGGGGACAAGCT
>DATFDO010000008.1:0-7140 GCA_035252045.1 Pseudonocardiaceae bacterium | reverse complement strand
CCGCTCGTTCCAGGTTCAGCCGATCGCCGGGCCGGGCCGCGCCGAGGCTCCAGCGGCGCAGCGTTTCACCGATCACGTCGGCGCTGAAAACACCATCTTGAACATCGACCACGGTCAGGCATACGCCGTTCACCGAAATTGAATCACCGGCCCGGGCATCAGAGCCGGTCAGCGGGGCGCTGATGGTGAGGCACGCCGCGTCGGTCCGCTCGCGACGGCTGAGCAACTCCCCGAGTTCCTCGACGATCCCGGTGAACACGATTCAACTCTCCGCAACGTTACGCCTCACCGACGGACGCACGCCCGGGCCTGTGCCCGCAGCGATTCCATCGCCCGCACCGGATCGTCACTGCCGTAGACCGCGGAACCGGCGACGAAACAGTCCACTCCTGCTTCCGCAGCGGCTTCTATGGTGGCGTCGTTG
Source organism: Pseudonocardiaceae bacterium (assembly GCA_035252045.1). Classification (GTDB taxonomy): domain Bacteria; phylum Actinomycetota; class Actinomycetes; order Mycobacteriales; family Pseudonocardiaceae. Next base: position 6,716 of record DATFDO010000008.1, on the reverse strand, counting down.
ATCCCTCCGTCGATCTCGATCAGCACGGTGAGATGTCCGGTGTCCACCAACCGGCGCGCGGTGCGCACCTTGTCCAGCACCTCGGAGATGAACGACTGCCCGCCGAATCCCGGCTCCACGCTCATCACCAGCAGGGTGTCGTAATGCCGCAACACCTCCACCCAGGGCTCCAGCGGCGTCTTGGGCTTGATCGACAGACCCGCCTTCGCGCCGGCCGCGCGCAGGTCCTTGGCCAGCTTCACTGGGTCTTGAGCGGCCTCGGCGTGCACGGTGACGTTGTAGGAACCCGCTTCGGCATACCCGATCGCCCACCGATCGGGATTCTCGATCATGAGGTGGCAGTCCAGCGGGATGTCGGTGTACTTCATCAGGCTCTGCACCACAGGAAGACCGAACGTGAGGTTGGGCACGAAGTGCGCGTCCATCACGTCGACGTGCAACCAGTCGGCGCCCGGTACGGCTTTGGCCTCGTCGGCCAGCCGGGCGAAGTCAGCAGCGAGCAGGGACGGCGCGATCATTGGCTGGTGCGACACAAGGTGCACGGTATCGCGTCACGAGCAGTGCAGCTGCAACCGATCGTCGACGACGCTGACGCGCACTTGTTGACCCTCTTGCAGATCACCGGCCAGCAGCATGCGAGACAGGTTCCGATCCAGCTCCCGCCCGATGACCCGGCGCAGCGGCCGGGCTCCGAACTCGGGCTGGTAGCCACGCCCGGCCAGCCAGTCGATGGCGCCATCATCGAGGCGCAGCACGATGTCCCGCGCCGCTAGCCGCTGCCGCGTCTGCTCCACGAGCATCTCGGTGATCGCGCGCAGCTGCGCGCGATCGAGGCCCCGGAACAGCACGATCTCATCGATCCGGTTGAGGAATTCCGGTCTGAAGTGCCGCCGTACGCTGGCCATCAGCGCATCTCGCACCTCTTCGACCGATCGCCCGACACCAGCCGCCGCCAGCAACGCCTCCGCGCCGAGGTTGCTGGTCATGATGATCACTGCATTGGTGAAGTCGGCGGTCCGGCCCCGGGAATCGGTGAGCCGGCCGGCATCGAAAACCTGCAGCAGGATGTTCGACACGTCGGCGTGCGCCTTCTCGATCTCATCCAGCAATACAACGGTGTAAGGCGTGCGACGGACCGCGTCGGTGAGCCGGCCACCCTCCTTATGGCCGACGTAGCCGGGTGGGGCGCCGACGAGGCGTGACACAGTGTGTCGGTCCTGGAACTCGCTCATATCGATGCGGATGAGTTGCTGCTCCGACCCGAACAGAGTTTCCGCCAGCGCGCGAGCCAGCTCGGTTTTGCCCACGCCGGTCGGGCCGAGAAACAGGAAGGAACCGACTGGCCGGTCAGGGTGCTTCAGCCCCGCGCGACTGGCCCGGATGGCGTCCGCAACCGCCTCCACCGCCTCGTCCTGCCCGATGACCCGCCGCCGTAGCTGTTCCTCCAGGTGCAGCAGCCGGTAGCGCTCGACGTCGGTGAGCTGGGCGACCGGGATACCGGTGGTGCGCGCCACGATGTCCGCGACATCGTCGGCACCGACGTCCGGCGGCCGCGTCGAGCCGGCGCGCGCGGTCTCCAGCGCAACGATCGCCACGTCGAGCTCTTGGGTCAGGGCTTCGGCGCGCTCGTAGTCCTCGGCGTCGACGGCAACGTCTTTAGCCCGAGTCAGCTGATCGACGCGCTGTTCGAGAGCCCGGGTGTCCGCGCTCGGCACTGCGCCTCGCAGCCGGACCCGCGCGCTGGCCCGGTCGAGGAGATCGATTGCCTTGTCGGGCAGGAAGCGGTCGGTGAGGTAACGATCGGACAGTCGAGCGGCGGCGTCGGTGGCCTCGTCGGTGATACGCACCCGGTGGTGCACCTCGTAACGCTTACGCACGCCGCGCAAGATGGCGACGGTGTCCGTGATGCTCGGCTCGGCAACCAGGATCGGTTGGAACCGTCGTTCCAGCGCCGGGTCCCGCTCGATGTGACGGCGGTACTCGTCGACTGTGGTGGCCCCGATCAGCTGCAGATCGCCGCGGGCCAGCGCAGGCTTGAGCATGCTGCTGGCGTCCATCGCACCGCCCTCGGCTCCCGCGCCGGCACCGATCACCGTGTGCAGCTCGTCGAGGAACAGGACTACCATCCGCGCCGCGGCAGTCACCTCGTCAATCACCGCCGTGAGCCGTTCCTCGAACTCCCCGCGGTATTTGGTGCCGGCCACCATCCCGGCCAGATCAAGTGCGATAACCCGCCGGTTGCGCAGAGATTCGGGAACTGTGCCCTCGGCGATCCGCTGAGCAAGGCCCTCGACGATCGCGGTCTTGCCGACGCCCGGATCGCCGATCAGCACCGGATTGTTCTTCGTCCGCCGGGACAGGACCTCCAGCAGCTGTTCGGTCTCCTCCTCGCGCCCGATGACAGGATCCAGGCGGCCGGCGCGTGCCGCGGCGGTGAGGTCGCGGCCGTGGCGGTCCAATCGCCGCGTCGATGGACCCGGCCGGGTTATACCGCCCAGGGATTGCTCAAGTCCGCCGACGAGCCGGCTTACCAGGTCCTCGAGCGGATTGAACCCGGGACCGAATGGACCATCGGGCATACCGAGCCTCCTCGCATCACCACTGTCGATGATGCCCCATGGTGCGGTTGGTCACTCGTCACTGACGATGCGCCCATCGCGCAGCCGGACTACCCGCTTAGCGAATTGAGCGACTTCCTCTTCATGGGTGATGATCACTACGGTGCGACCGGCATCGTTAAGCGCACCGAGTAACTTCAGGATTTCTCTGGTGGAGGAGGAGTCGAGGTTGCCAGTGGGCTCATCGGCAAGCAGCAGCGCGGGATCGTTGATCAGCGCTCGAGCGATCGCGACCCGCTGCTGCTGACCGCCGGACAGCTCATTGGGCATGTGTTTTTGGCGATCGGCCAGACCAACCTGCTCCAACGCCACCCGGGCCGCTTTATGCCTGGCTCGCGCGCCGGCGTAGACCAAAGGCAGTTCGACGTTACGAAGTGCATTTGTGCGGGGGACCAGGTTGAACGACTGGAACACGAAGCCGATCTTATGGCTGCGAATCCTCGCCAGCCGGTTGTCAGACAGCCGGCTGACGTCGACGCCGTCGAGCAGGTAGCGCCCGCTGGTCGGGGCGTCGAGGCAGCCCAGGATGTTCATCAACGTGGTCTTGCCTGATCCGGACGGCCCCATGATGGCGACCAGCTCACCGTCGTCGATGGTGAGGTCTATGCCATGAAGCACGTCCACCCGGACCTTACCCATGCGGTATGCCTTGGTGATGGCCTCAAGCTCGATCATTCCACTCCTCTGTCTGGTCGCGCTTCCCGTTATGGTCCGGTGAGGTGCGAGCAAGCTGGACGCAACCTCACAGTTCGCTGGGAATACACGCGATCCATGACCCCTCTAACCTACGCTTGCGGCCGGCGTAATGACGACCGGTTACTCAGCGTCGAAGCAGCGCGCAGAACATCGCGTCGGTGCCGTGCCGGTGCGGCCACAGCTGCACCTGCGGCCCGTCGCCGAGTTGAGGTAGCCCGGGGAACGCCGACCTAACGTCCAGCTGCTGCGCGCGCGTTCGTCGTACCACGTCGGTGACCACACCCGCCGTCTCATCCAGGTGCGGCGAGCAGGTCACGTAGGCCACCACGCCACCAGGGCGGACCAGCCGCAGCGCAGCTATCAGTAGTTCACGTTGGAGCCGGACCAGCCCCGCGACGTCGCTGGCCTGGCGCCGCCAGCGCGCCTCAGGGCGGCGGCGCAGCGCCCCGAGCCCGGTGCACGGCGCGTCCAGCAGTACCCGGTCGTAAGCCCGATCCGGCAGGCCGCTGTCTCGCCCATCAGCCACGTGCACCGTCACCGGCAAGCCCGCGCACGCCTGACCGACCAGCCGGGCCCGATGCTCGGCCTTCTCCACGGCGTCCACGGTGGCGCCCCGGCCGGCGGCCAGTGCACCCAGCAGAGCCGCCTTGCCACCGGGCCCGGCGCACAGATCCAGCCAGCGGGCATCGGGGCCCTCCAGCGGCGTCCCGGCCAGCGCGAGGGTGACGAGCTGGCTGCCCTCGTCCTGGACCTGCGCTCGATGCTCGCGCACTGCGGCCAGCTCGCCGGGGTCACCTCCCTCGGCCAGCTGTACGCCGTGCGGCGAATAGGGTGCGGGCTGGCCGCCGACGTCTGCCGCCAGCTCGCTTGCGCTGGTCCGGCCTGGCAGCGCCACCAGGTGCACCACCGGGCGGGTGTCGCCGGCGGACAGCGCCTTCGCCAGTTCATCAAGGTCGCCGTCCAGCGCGTCGGCGAAGACCTGCGCTATCCACCGCGGATGCGGGTGTGCCATCGCCAGATGCCCCACCGGGTCATCGTCGAGTGCCGGCGCCACGGCCCGCACCCAGCTCTGCTCGTCCTGCTCACTCACCCGGCGCAGCACCGCGTTGACGAAGCCGGTGGCCGCGCTGCCCCGCCCAGCCCGCACCAGATCTACGGTGGTGGCCACCGCGGCATGCGATGGAACGCGGGTCCGCAGCAGCTGGTAACTGCCCAGCCGCAGGGCGTCGAGCAGCTGCCCGTCGACCTCGGTCAGGGCCCGGTCCATGCATGCTTGCAGCACCGCATCCAGCAAACCCTGGGTACGGCATGTTCCGTAGCACAGCTCGGTGGCCAGCGCAGCGTCCCGACCGTGGATCCCCCGTCGGCGCAGCAAGCTGGGCAGCGCAAGGTTCGCGTACGCATCCTGTTCGCGCACCGCAGCGAGCACATCGAGGGCGGCCTGGCGGGCAGGATCGGCCACAGGCGGCCGGCTGGGTCCGGAGCGCCGTCGGGGTGGCCCAGGCCGGGGAGGCCGGGACGGTTTTCGCGGTGCAGTCACTCGAAACGTTCCCCAGGCTGCGGTCGAGCGCCACGGGCCCAGTCCGGTGCCGCCACCGTCCGCTTGCCGGGCACGGTGATCTCGCCCAGCTGTAGTGCCCTGGTGGCGGTGCCCACCATCACTTGTCTTTTGGTCACGCGCAGCTCGCCGGGCGCCAGGTCGTTAAGGTCGGTCAGTTGCATCGGCCCGACCCCTACCCGCTGGTCCCGGAACTGGACCCAGCCACCCGGGGCAGGGGTGACCGCGCGCAGCTGGCGGTGCACCGCAAACGCCGGGGCGTTAAAGTCCAGATGCGCATCCTGCACGGTGAGCTTGGGCGCGTAGGAAACGCCATCGGTGGATTGGGCGACCGGGTGCAGGGTGCCCTCAGCGATGCCGTCGAGGGTGGCGACCAGCAGCGAGGCACCCGCACAGGCCAACCGGGACAGCAGCTGGCCCGCGGTGTCGTCGGGACGGATCACTTCAGTGACCGTGCCGTACACCGGGCCGGTATCCAGCCCTTCCTCCAACGCGAACGTGGACGCGCCGGTGATCTCATCGCCATGCCATATCGCGGCCTGCACCGGAGCAGCACCACGCCAGGCGGGCAGCAGCGAGAAGTGCAAGTTGACCCATCCGTGGCGGGGAATGTCCAGCGCTGCTCGTGGTACCAGCGCCCCGTAGCCGACGATCGGGCAGCAGTCGGGGGCCAGCGCAGACAGCTGAGCCAGGAATTCCGGCCGGGAAGGCCGGCGCGGGGTGAGCACCTGGATGCCCGCCTCGTCAGCCAGCGTTCCTACCGGGGAACGGGCCAGTCGCCGCCCGCGACCGGCCGGCGCGTCCGGCCGGGTGACCACCGCGACGACCTCGTGGCAGCCGGAGTCCAGCAGCGCTTGCAGCGCGGGCACCGCCACCTCGGGCGTCCCTGCGAAGACCAGCCGCACCGCTCAGCGCACCTTGCCCAGCAGCGGGTGCGGACTGACCTTGACCACCGGGGCGGGAGCGCCGAACCACCGCGCTTGCCGGATCTCCCGCATCGCCTGCTTACGGGTCTCCGGGTCGAGCCGATCGATGAACAGCACACCGTCGAGGTGATCGGTCTCATGCTGGATCGCCCGGGCGAGGCGTTCGGTGCCTAGCACCTCGACCGGCTCGCCATGCTGGTTCTGCCCGCGAGCGACGACACGCAGGTGGCGCCGGCAGTCCCAGGACAGTCGCGGAATGGACAGGCAGCCCTCCGGGCCGTCCTGCATGTCCTCACCCAGCACCTCGATGATGGGATTGACCAGGTGGCCGGTGACCTCGTTCCTGCTGCCGCCGTCCCCGCTGCCATCGCCCCCGCTGCCATCGCCCCCGCTGCCATCGCCACAGTGGTAGGTGAAGACTCGCAGCGAGATGCCCAGCTGGGGGGCCGCAAGTCCGGCCCCACCCTCCTGGGTCATCGTGTCGAGCAGGTCGCGGACCAGGTTTCGTAGTTCCTTGTCGAAGTCGACGACCTCTGCCGCACGGTCGCGGAGCACGGGATCACCGAATAGCCGGATGGGTCGGACAGCCACCTGCGCAGTATGCCTCACGAGATCTCCTGCGGGTCGAGCTCGACCCGCAGGAAGTCATCCACCTTCCGGGCGCTGCGCGCAGCCTGCACCGCAGCCAACGCGCCCGCCAGGGCCGCACCCTCAGCGCGCGGAACCCGCAAGAGGAGCCGTTCCCGCTCGCCGTCCGGCTGTCCGGGAACCGGTACCGGGCCCAGCACTTCGGCTCGGGCCGGAATCTCCAAGCCAGCCAGAGTCTCCGGGGCGCCGTCCAGCGCGGCCATCCGGACCGCAGGGGGAAAGCCGAGCTCGGCGCGGGCGGCCAGCTCGGCGCTCGCGTGGCCGGCGGGG
>DATFDO010000007.1:0-5239 GCA_035252045.1 Pseudonocardiaceae bacterium | reverse complement strand
GTGACGGCGGAGAGCTGATGTTCTCCTCCGATGCTGCGTCGTCCACAGAGGACTCGTCTTTCCGGCAGTACTGGTCGCTGACCGACGCGCAGGGCAACATCATCGTCTCTGACGACGCGTACACGGGACTCGGCCTGGCGTTGCCCTGGATACCGATCGTCATGTATCCGAAATTTACGACGACCGCTGTGAAATATGGATATCTGACAATTGACAACGGGCAGATCCACACCGAATCCACGGTGTGGGAAGGTCGTATTCCGTTGGTCATTCAGCCGTATCTCACTGTCGATGGCACGTGGGGTATCGGCTCCGGCTCTTCCACCGCTCCCACGTACAAGCTGAAGATCGGCGGGACCACTGTGGACACGTGGTCCGAGTCAGGACTAGGTGCCTACCAGCGCGGACCCATCGACATCAGACCGTGGTTCGGCTGGCACTTCGCAAAGATCGAGATCACGGTGGTGGTGCCTACCGGGTCTGGTGCCCAGATCGCGGCACAGGTGCTCGGCTGCACCATGAGACAGAGCTGACGGGGAGTGAGGTGACGGGTGTCCGATGGCGTTATCACAGCGCTTGCGCAATCAGCTCCGGTGGGGGCGGTTGTGCTTGCTCTCCTGGGTCTATGGCTCAAGCGTGAGTCGGCCACGAACGCTCATCACCGCGAGCAGCGCGATGCGTGGGACGCTGAGCGCCAGGCGCTGCGCACCGAGAATGCCGAACTGGAAAAGATGATCGACACGGAGATGGAGCGGCGCCGCAGGATCGAAGACGAGTTCGCGCAGTACCGAAGGGAGCACCCATGACGTCGGTCAAGCTGAAACTGGCGGTGACCGCGGTTGTGCTCGCGGTGGTGTACCTCGTCGTGCGCAGCGTCCTGTCCGCCGACACCGCCGACACCGCCACCGATCAGCGTGACCAGGCTCAGACTTCCGCCCGGCAGGCGCAGGGTCAGGCTCGGTCGCTGGCCGACCAGGTGGCCGAAGCCTGCGCGAAAGGCGGCGCCGCGGCGCGCGCCCTCGGTGACGCCTGCCAGCACGCGTCGGCTATTCAGCGGACAGTGCCCGTGCCGGGACCTCGGGGTGAACCGGGCGCCACCGGCGCCACCGGCGTGCCGGGTCCGCCTGGCGCGAAGGGTGATCCCGGAGTGCCCGGCCCCGCTGGGGTGCCCGGTTCGCCCGGTCCGAAAGGGACGCCCGGCGTTCCGGGGGAGGATGGGGTACCGGGGATGCCCGGCTCGCAGGGGCCGCAAGGCGACCCCGGCGTGCCCGGCCCACCTGGTCCCCGGGGTGATCCTGGGCCACCCGGCCCGGCAGGACAACCAGGGGAAACGGGCCCTCCCCCCGTATCGTGGACGTACGTGGACGCCCTGGGATTCACGCACACGTGCACGAGGAACAACGACGATGACACGCACCCCACGTACGTCTGTGATTGAAAGGTGACCCATGGTGATCCTGCTGCTGGCCATCGGCCTGTTCTGCGTCGCACTGGCTCGGCTGGTCCCGGTCGCGGTGCTCGTGACCGTGCTTGACGTGGCTGCGGCCATCCTGGCCGGGGTCGTGCTGATCCTCCACCTGACGGGAAGATGACCATGTATCTGACCAACCTCGCGGACATCGCGCACAGCGGCGGGGTGACCGTGGTCGAGCGCGCGGGCTGGCGAACCCGCGGCCACGGCGGCATGTCCGGCGTGAAGACCATCGTCGTGCACCACACGGCGGGACCGGCAACCGGTGACGCGCCGAGTCTGAACACGGTGCAGAACGGGCGACCGGACCTGGCAGGCCCGCTCGCGCACTTCCTGCTGTCGCGCGAAGGCCGGGCCTACGTCGTGGCGGCCGGGCTGTGCTACCACGCGGGCGCGGTCAGGGACAACAGCTACAGCAACAGCTGGGCCGTCGGCATCGAGATGGAAGGCACCGGTCGCAACTCGTGGCCCAGCCACCAAGTCACCGCATGCGCGAAACTGTGTGCCGCGCTGTGCCGCCACTACGGGCTCCCGGCATCCCGCGTGCTGGGCCACAAGGAAGTGTGCGCGCCAGTCGGCCGCAAGATCGACCCGAACTTCGACATGGCGAACTTCCGCACACTGGTCAGCCGAGAGCTGGCCGCGCACGACAAAGCAGCAACCGAGGGAGATGACATGGACGCACAGGACGTCTGGGCCTGGAAGAACCCGGAACTCGACAAGCGGGACATGCGGCAGATCCTTGCCGACGCCGCCGCCAAGGCTGACCACGCCGACCGGGTCGCCACCGTCAACCAGACGCGCATCGACGCGCTGACCGACCAGATCGAGCAGCTGAAGGAGACGGCCGCTCAGATCAACGCCAGCCAGGCGACGCAGACCGCGCAGCTCAACGCCATCGCGGCGCAGCTGGCCAAGCTCACCGGCCAGACCGGCTGAGGTACGCACCCACGAAAGGAAGGCCGACCATGGCCGACAGCAAGAACACCACCACCGACAAGACTGCGGGCCGGACCCAGGACGACGGTACCGGTGACCGCCCGCTGGTGACCATGCCCTCCGGCGTGACCCCGTCGACGGCGCTGGCCACCCCGGAGGAGCGCGAGATCCCCGTGACCCACCCGGACTCGAACGTCGTCGGCGCGGACGCCTACAACCGTGCCGTCACCGTCGAGCCGGTCAAGCCGGAGAAGGTGGTCTGACCATGGCCGAGATCAATCTCGACCCACAGGTGCCGGTGCCCGGCGTCGTCTACACCAAGGCGAAGGCGTTCGCGGCGACCGTGACCACGGCGCTCGGTGTCGTGGCGCTGTTCGTCGCCGACATCGCCGACGGGGCGCTGTCCTGGTCGGAAGGAGGCACGCTGATCGGTGCCGTCGCCACGGCCGCCGCCACCATCGCGGCTGTCTGGCGAGTCCCGAACGACGAGGTCAAGGCCGGCTGATGACCGGCACGCTGACCGGCAAGTACCGCACCGCGTCGGAGGCCATCGCTTCCGGCGTGGTGCGGTATCAGCTCGTGGAGTGGGTGCGGTCCGCGGGGTGGGTTACCGCGGCGGTGGAGAAGTCGGCCACGCTCGACAGCAGCGGATCGTTCAGCGTGTCGCTGGTGCCCGGCTTCTACCGGGTCACGGAAGCCATTGCCGGTACCGATGGCGTGGTCAGCCGCGTCCTCGAAGTTCTCGAAGGCCAGACCACCGACCTGGGCACGGCCTCCGAGGCGGAGCCGACGCACGCCGTGCCGGTGCGCTCGGTCGGCGGTGTGCTGCCCGGCCCGGACGGCGACGTGCCGGTCGAGTCGATCCCGGGGGAACCCGGGCCGCAGGGACCGCAAGGCCCAGCGGGGCCGACCGGCGCGACGGGGCCTGCGGGACCAACTGGTGCAACGGGACCCAAGGGCAACCCGGGAGATCCTGGGCCGCAAGGTCCAGCAGGCCCAGCGGGACCGGCTGGAGCGGCCGGTGCCGCGGGTGCGACTGGTCCTGCAGGTCCCGTGGGTCCCGAGTTCTGGGCTCAGCGACTCGGCCTGCTCGCGGTGACCATGCCCCCGGCGGCTGCAGCGTCGGTGGACCCGAAGGCGCTCGCGATGACGAACGGGCGGCTGTACGCCTGGTGGCTGCCGCTGCCCGCGGGAACCACGGTGCACGGCGTCTCGATGTGCGTTGGGTCGTCGCTCGCAGCGGGTCCCGGCGCGGTGCGCTTCGCCGTCTACCAGGCCGATTTGAGTCAGCTCGGGAACACGGGCGACGTGCTGGCCGCTCTCTCCACCGGAGCAACGGACACGTGGCGGGATGTCCCGCTCACGGCGGCTGCAGCAAGCACTGGCACCGGCGTATGGCTGGTCGGCCTCTCGCTGGCTAGCACCGGCCTGCCGATCGTGTGTCCGCCCACCACGCAAGAGGGCGTCATCGCACCGTACAACCGCGGCACGCCCGGTCAGGCGAAGCGGCTGGACAGCCAGTCCGTGCTGCCCGCCACGCTGAATCCCAGCAGCATGACGAACTACCTCGATCTGTTGGTCGGCGTCTACTAGGCTGGACAGCAGAGAGCCCGCGGGCACCGGTACCCCGACTCCGGTTTCGCGGGCTCTTGCTTGCTCAGGCCGATACTCGGCTCTGCCGGATCTCCAGTCGCACGGTCTGTTGCTCCGGGTCGTCGAGCACCCGGACACTGTGGCCCTGGTCGAGCGCGGTCAGCACCGTGCGGATGACGTGGTGCACGCTCGTGTCGTGCTGCTTGGCCAGCATCTCCACGAGCAGCCGCGGTGACTCCGGCAACCGGGTCGTGGTGACCACGGCATCGGTACCGGCGGGCGCGGCCCGGGTCAGCATCTCGTCGGTGAACGCCTTGCTCACTGGGCTCCTCCGATGGTGGTTGCGGCGGCCGCGCACAGCGCACCGATGACGACGGCTGCGGCGACGATGATCAGCCACGCGTAGAGCTGTCGCATGTCCTTGCCTCCCTGTAGGTCTGGTAGCGCACCCATCCGAGCCGGACCCAGCGGGCCACGTTGCCGCCGATCTGCCAGCACAGCCAGCCGATCACGAGCAACGCGAGCAACAGGCAGAAGCCGATCAGCTGGCCGGCGCCCCACGTGTCCGCGGAACGGTCGCCGACCTGCTTCATCCAGACGAAGGGACCGGGAAGCGGGACTCGAATGAACAACGCCATGATCTTTTCCTTACGCGGCGGCGAGCAGGTCAGCTGCCGCCAGGTGGTAGCACATCCGGCCGTGCTGACCGGCTGGGCACGAGCACATCCGCAATGCGCTGTCGACGATGTAGTTGCGCTCACCGTCGGAGGACACTGCGACGAAGCGAGCCGGGTCCGACGCGGGCACGATCGCCGTCTGCTCGATCGCTTCCAGCGCCTTATCGATCTGCATCGGCTGGTAGGTCGCGATGACAGCTTCGATGCGCGCGACCTTGGCAGCGCAGGTGCGGCCGTAGCCACGAGCAACGGAACGCTGCGAGGTCAGCTTCCGTCCGCACCGCTTGCACTTCGTCGTCTGCATCATGGATTCAGGTTAGCACGTAGATGAATCTACGCACAAGAGAGCCCCCGGGGTTTCTCACCCGGGGGCTCTCCGCCCTGCTACGTGCTTAGGCGAACGGGTTGTACGCGGCGCCCTGCGGCTGCTGCGCCGGAGCCTGCGCCGCCTGCTGCTGGGCCTGCCACGCGGCGAACTGCGCGGCCTGGTCCTGCGGGACGCCGGGCTGCTGCGCCAGTGCGGGGCTTGGCGCCTGTCCGTTGTTGTACTGCTGTGCCG
>DATFDO010000006.1:0-2678 GCA_035252045.1 Pseudonocardiaceae bacterium | reverse complement strand
GGCGTGCGTACGGGACCAGCGGCGTTGCGGATCGGGGCTTACCGGGTCGACCCGCCGGTGGTGCTCGCCCCGATGGCCGGGATCACCAATGTGGCGTTCCGGCGGCTGTGTCGCGAATTCGGCGCCGGGTTGTTCGTCTGCGAGATGATCACCAGCCGGGCGCTGATCGAGCGGCATCCCGGCACGTTGAAGATGATCAGCTTCGACGCCGTGGAGCACCCCCGGTCGATGCAGCTCTACGGGGTTGACCCGGCGACGATCCGCAAGGCCGTGGAGATGGTCCGCGACGAGGACCTCGCCGATCACATCGACCTCAACTTCGGCTGCCCGGTCCCGAAGGTCACCCGCCGCGGCGGCGGGGCCGCGCTGCCCTACAAGCAGGCACTGTTCGGCGAGATCGTCCGCGGCGCCGTCGAGGCAGCCGGGCCGCTGCCCGTTACCGTGAAGTTCCGGATCGGCATCGACGACCAGCACCACACCTACCTGCACGCCGGGCGGATCGCGGAAGACGCCGGGGTGGCCGCGGTGGCACTGCACGCGCGCACCGCGGCCCAGCGGTATTCCGGAACCGCCGAGTGGGACGCCATCGCCGCGCTCAAGCAGGCCGTCACCTCGATCCCGGTGCTGGGCAACGGGGACATCTTCGCCGCTGCGGATGCGATTCGGATGATCGAGCACACCGGCTGCGACGGGGTCGTAGTGGGTCGCGGCTGCTTGGGACGGCCATGGCTGTTTGCCGAACTAGCAGCCGCCTTCGGAAAACAACCCAGCACCGCACCCCCGACGCCGCCGAACCTCGGTCAGGTGGCGGTAATCCTGCGCCGCCACGCGGAGCTGCTCGCCGAGCATCTCGGCCCTGACAAGGGCCTGCGTGACTTACGCAAGCACGTCTCCTGGTACCTGCACGGTTTCCCGGTCGGCGGGGACGTGCGGCGCGCGCTGGGGATGGTGTCCAGCTTCGCCGAGCTGGATTGTCAACTCGCCCGGCTGGATGCCGATGCACCGTTCCCGGCCGGCGCCGATGGTCCGCGGGGCCGCCAGGGGTCCCCCGGCCGGGTCGCTCTACCGCAGGGCTGGCTAGACGATCCCTGGGATCTGGCGGTCCCAGCGGATGCCGAACTGCCCTATTCGGGCGGGTAAGCCCGGCGTTCACAACCGGTTCACGTTCACGCCGAGACCAGGCGAGATTTCCCCCGTACCCTCTGGCAATGCGCGAGACCTTCCATGCCGAGCTGGATAGCTTGATCCTCGACCTGGCCAGGGCCGCTCGGCTGGCCGGCCAGATGATGGCCAATGCCTCGACCTCGCTGAGTCACGCCGACCTTGCACTCGCCGAGCTGGTCATCTCCGCTGAGAGTGACATGAAGGCGCTTTGCGACGACATGGATCAGCGCTGCGTCAAGCTGCTGGTGTTGCAAGCACCGGTGGCCACCGATCTGCGGGTCGTCGTTGCCGCCATGCACGCGGTGGGGGACGTGGAACGGATGTGGAACCTGGCCCAGCACATCGCCAAGATCGCCCGGATGAAGCATCCGGCGGTGCCGATCCCGGACGATGTACGCCCCGTGTTCGCTCGGATGGGCATGCTCGCCACCAGCCTGGCGCGCGACGCCGCGGAGGCGATCGAGAGCCGCGACCCACTTTCTGCTGCCCGGCTGGCGCAGGCCGACGACGAGGTGGACGCGCTGCGCCGGCGCATCTTCCAGATCCTGTTCGCCGAGAACTGGACGCACGGAGTCGAACCGGCCGTGGACGCCGCGCTGATCGGTCGGTACTACGAACGCTTCGCCGACCATGCGGTGGCGATCGCGCGCCAGGTCAGTTTCCTCGTCACCGGCCTACCGCCGGAGCGATGATGCCCCGATGACCACACCACCGAGCCCGAACTGGCCAGCCGAACCGGGCAGCAACCCTGGCTATCCCGGCTACCCCATGCCAGGCCCGACCAACGGGTTCGCGATCGCATCGCTCGTGCTGGGGATCCTCTGGATCTGGTGGGTCGGCAGCATCCTTGCGCTGATCTTCGGGTACGTAGCGCTCAAACAGATCAGGCAACGCAACGAGAGCGGAACCGGCCTGGCCGTCGCGGGCATCGTGCTCGGCTGGGTAGGTGTCGGGGTACTGGCGCTCTTCTTGATCTTCCTGGTGATCGGTGTGGTAACCGGCCCGCACTGACCGCCGGCCACGGCGCCTTGTCACGGCTGGGCCTAGCCGCGGTCGAGGAGGAATTCCACGTCGGTGTGGTGGTGGTGGAAACCCAGCTTGTGATAGGTGGCCAGCGCCGCGGCGTTGTCCGAGTCCACATACAGCATCGCCTCCGGCGCACCGCGCTCGCGCAGGTAGGCCAGGCCGGCCACGGTCAGCGCGCTGCCGAGACCGGTGCCCTGCGCGTCGGGGTCCACCGCGAGGACGTAGACCTCACCAAGCCCGTCGGGGTGCATCTTCGTCCAATGAAAGCCCAGCAAACGGTTGGCCGGGTCGACCGCCAGCAGGAAGCCCTTGGGGTCGAACCACGGCTGCGTCTCGAGCAGCCTCAGTTCGCTGGTGTCCAACCGGCTCTGCTCGGGATGCCAGGCGAACGCGCGCTTGTTCACCTGCACCACCGCAGCCTCGTCTTCCCCGGGCACGAAACTCCGTAGTGCCACCCCGGCGGGAAGAGGGCGCGGGAGGATCGGATC
>DATFDO010000005.1:0-2146 GCA_035252045.1 Pseudonocardiaceae bacterium | reverse complement strand
CGCGGCGTGGCGGCACCTGCGGCTTGAGCCGCCCGCCGACGCGGCGGCTTTCAACCCCGCGCCGACGCTGTTCGATCCGTAGTCACGACGCCGTGGGTACGCGGCGCGGCTATGAGCGGCTAAAAGCCGCCCAACCACAGGCCCACCCCGACGATGAGAATGCCGCCGAACACCACCTGGATGAGCGAGCTGCGTAGCGACACGTCCAGGTACCGCTTCCGGATCCCGGCGATCACACCGAGCTCCACCGCGACCACGATGGCCGCGAAAACCAGCGCGATCGTGCGGTCGGGAATCAAGAACGGCAAGGCGTGGAAAATACCACCGACGGTGGTCATCACTCCGGTGATCGAGCCCCGGGTGATGGCCGGACCTCGACCGGTCTGGCCGCCGTCGTCAGACAGCGCCTCGGACAGGCCCATGCTGATTCCGGCTCCCAGCGCGGTGGCCAGCCCGACGAGCAGCGCCGCATGTGACGTGGACAGCAGCGCGACGGCGAAAATCGGTGCGAGCGTCGACAGCGTTCCGTCGATGAGCCCCACCAGGCCCGGCTGGACGTAACGAAGCACGAAGTCTCGCTCGCCCGAAGACCTGCTTGCAGGGTCGAGCATTGTTGCCGAAGACCTGCTTGCAGGGTCGAACATCGTTCTTGCTTCGATACGGTCCAGCAGGGTGTCAGCGAATCCGGTGCTCAGCGGTAGGGCTGGTGGGGGAGAAGCCACCTGTACTCGAAGCGGCGGCGTCATGGTTGCCGTTGCGCCGCCGGCAACACGGTCGGAGACGAGGGCATGGACTCCTGTCGAGTGGGTGTCCAGAGCATGGGCGCTAGGTCGGTAACGAGGAGTGGAGTAGCGGTGCGACGGCAACGCGTCGTCCTTTCGTCGGCGGCCTGGGACGTCGGTGAGGTGGATCTTCGGTGGGTGGCGTTTCACCCGGAACTGCGGCCGCAACCCTAAGGAATCGAGTCCCGCAGCTCGGGAAGCTGAGAGTTCTGGTTGCGGCACTGCGCCCACAGGTCGGCATCGGGCGACGAGAGACGAACCGGTACGCCGATCAGCGGCGGCCATTGCGCTATTCGGCGCATCCGTCGCTCAGCATGTCCTCGGGCCCGACCGCCGGCCGCGTGACCTGGCACACTCGGTGCAGCAACGCCGACGGTGATCGGAGAACCATGGACCCCCTGTTCCTGCCGTTGCTGTTGATCCTCATACTCGCGGTGCCGCTGATCCTCAATGCTCGCCGGCAGAAGCGGGCGATGGCCGAAGCGCAACGGTTGCAGAGCTCGCTGACCAACGGTGACCGTGTGGTGACGACGTCTGGCCTTTATGGGACCGTCGTCAGCATCGTGGACGAGTCGACGGTCGACTTGGAGATCGCTCCCGGAGTACGCACCACGTGGATGCGGGCAGCGATCCGGGAAAGAGTTACAGGCGGCAATCCCAGCGCGCCGCTGGGATTGCCCGGTGACGGTAGCGCTCGAACCGACGGCTCCTGACCGAACTCGTGCCGGGGCGCTACGCTCCCACACCCAGCGCATCGACATCCCAGCCCCACCGATTGCGTCAGTCGCGGTGCTGGCACAGTAGAACACCTCGCCGGTGCTGGTACCCGGCGCAGTGCGTCGTCAATGAGGAGAACCACCCACCGTGGCACCACCGGCCGGGCGCTTCCGCCCCTGGCGCAACCTGGCGGTTTTCGCTGGGATCGCTGCCTTGCTGTACGCGCTGGTCTTTCTCACCGGTGGCGGGCGCCCCACCCCGAAGCTGGGCATCGACCTGCAAGGCGGTACCCGGGTGACGCTCACCGCCCGGACCGTCGACGGGCGGCCACCCTCGAAAGAGTCGCTCGACCAGGCTCGGCAGATCATCGAGCAACGGGTCAACGGGATCGGCGTCAGCGGTGCCGAAGTGGTGCTCGACGGCGCCAATTTGATCATCACCGTGCCGGGCGAGAACGGTGACCAGGCCCGGACCCTCGGGCAGACCGCCAAGCTCTACTTCCGCCCGGTGATCGCCGAGGAGCCGGCCGGGACACCCGCGCCGGCGCCCGGTGGTAAATCCGCGGGTAGTAACGGCGCCACCGGGCCGCCCGGCTCGCCGGCACCGAGTCCGTCACCGGGTGCACCGGCACCGGTGGCGCCCCAACA
>DATFDO010000004.1:0-14729 GCA_035252045.1 Pseudonocardiaceae bacterium | reverse complement strand
ACCGGGTCGGTATTGGCCATCGCGAACACCGCGGTGTAGCCGCCCAGCGCCGCGGCCGCCGAGCCGGTGGCGATCGTCTCGGCGTCTTCCCGGCCGGGCTCGCGCAGGTGGGCGTGCAGGTCGACCAGCCCGGGCAGCGCCACCAGCCCGCCCCCGTCGAGCACCTCGGCACCGGCCCCATCCAGCCCGGGGCCCAACTCGGCGATCACACCATCGCGGACCAGCAGGTCCACCGGGTCACCCGCGCCGTACGGCCTGATCCCGCGGAGCAACAACGGCCGGGTCATGCCTGCCCCTCCCGTGCTTGATCATCTTGGGCTGCGAGCAGGTGGTAGAGCACGGCCATCCGGACATGCACGCCGTTGCGGACCTGTTCGGTTATCGCGGCCCGGGGAGAGTCGGCGACCGAGTGCGCGATCTCCATGCCGCGCAGCATCGGCCCCGGGTGCAGCACCACGGCGTGTTCGGGCAACAAGGCCAGGCGCGCCTCGGTGAGCCCGTAGCTGATCGCGTATTCGCGGGCGGACGGGAAGAACCCACCGTGCATCCGCTCCGCCTGCACGCGCAGCATCATCACGGCGTCGGAGCCCGGCAACGCGGCATCAAGATCATGACCTACCGTGACCGGCCAATCGCTCGCTGTGCATCCTTGCCCGCGGCCCCAATGTTCGATGTCCCAGGGCAGCAGGGTGGGCGGCGCGACAAGGTGGATCCGGGCACCCAGCGTGATCAAGAGCTCGATATTCGATCGCGCGACCCGGCTATGCAGCACATCGCCTACGATGGTGACAATCCGCCCATTTAGGGTGCCCAATCGCTCACGCAGAGTAGCAGCGTCCAGCAGTGCCTGAGTCGGATGCTGGTGGGTGCCATCACCGGCGTTGACGACGTGGGCCGGTATCCAGCCGGCGAGGCGATGGGCCGCCCCCGACGCGGGGTGGCGGATCACTACACAGTCCGCGCCCATCGCGGTCAGGGTCAGCGCGGTGTCGCGCAGCGATTCTCCCTTGACCACTGCCGAGGCACTCGCCGAGATGTTCACCACGTCGGCGCTCATCCACTTGCCGGCGATTTCGAACGAAGCCCGCGTCCGCGTGGAGCTCTCGTAGAACAAGGTGACGACGGTGCGCCCGCGCAGGGTGGGCAGCTTGCGCACTTCCCGGCCCAGCAGCGCCTGCTTGAGTGCCTCGGCGGTGTCCAGCAGCGCGGTGACCGTCTCCCGCGGCAGGTCCGTGGTGCTCAGTAGATGCCTCACCGCTGCCCCCGACCTTGGGCGCCCCGATCATATGCACGCAGCATGACGGCATCGGTGTGGTCGATCTCTGTGAGCAGTACACCGATTTCCTCGTCTCGGGAAGTCGGCACGTTCTTACCTACGTAGTCGGCGCGAATCGGCAGCTCACGGTGGCCGCGGTCGACGAGCACAGCGAGTTGCACCGCCCGCGGACGGCCGTACTCGCGCAGTGCGTCCAGCGCGGCCGCAACTGTTCGCCCGGAGAACAGTACGTCGTCGACCAGCACGACCAGCGCATCGTCCAGGCCATCCGCAGGTAGCTCGGTGGGCTGCAGCGCGCGGGTAGGCCGGCGACGCAGGTCATCTCGGTAGAGCGTGACGTCGAGCGTGCCGATGGCCGGCGTCGGTCCGCCGAACTCCCGGATCCGGCCGGCCAGCCGGTGCGCCAGCGGTACGCCGCGAGTGGGAATGCCGACCATCACCACCGGCTGGGGGGCGGTGCGTTCAATGATCTGATGCGCCATTCGGGCGACGATGCGCGCGACTTCGGCCGCTGACAACAGCTCACGCTGCCGCGGCGGCCCTGCCTCGCCCACCGCGCCCGTCCCGGACGGGGACGACACGGCGGACCTCCTTCCCCGCCTCACTGGACGGGCCTTAAAGGACGTCATGGATACCGCCGGCTGAGCCGGCGATTGGATACCGTCAGCTGTGCCGGCAATCGGATACCGACCAGCGCCGGGACCCGGACCGGACAGTATCACTGAGACACATCTGGGACGCTTTAGAGGGTTCTGCAACCGCTGTTGCGCTGCCCCGTCCGGGTGGTGTGCGTGACTCTGCGCGGTCTTCGGCTCCCGATGGCTTGACCTAGTGGATTACTCAGCGCAGCATTACTCTCCGTATCATCCCGATTTTCGCGGGGCGCCCCAAGGCGTTGACTGGTCGGGGTCTGAACAAGGAGAAGGGGCCAGATGGGCGACTATGCCAAAGCACTGGGGTCCAAGTTGCGCGGCATCCGTCAGCAGCAGGGTCTGTCCCTGCACGGTGTCGAGCAGAAGTCGGCGGGCCGCTGGAAGGCTGTGGTGGTCGGTTCCTACGAACGTGGCGATCGTGCGGTCACGGTGCAAAAGCTCGCCGAGCTAGCCGACTTCTACGGGGTTCCGGTTCCCGAACTGCTGCCCGAAGGCCGGGTGTCATCCGGCAGCGAACCCGCCACCAAGATCGTCATCAATCTGGAGCGCTTGCAGCAATTGCCGGTCGACAAGGTCGGTCCACTGGCTCGCTATGCCGCAACAATCCAGAGCCAGCGTGGTGACTACAACGGCAAGGTGCTTTCGATCCGCACTGAGGACCTGCGCTCACTGGCGATCATCTACGACATGTCGCCAGGCGACCTCACCGAGCAGCTGATCGGTTGGGGCGTGCTACCGCCTGAGGCTCGCCCCGCGAAGGACAAGGAAGAGGCCTGAGCCAGGAGTTGATCTCGCTCACGAACCGCGCGGCAATGCTGCCAGCGCGCCGAGCACCCCGTTGACAAACCGCGGCGAGTCGTCGGTGGACAGCAACTTGGCCAGTTCGATGGCCTCATCGATGGCGACCGCATCATCCACCTCGTCGGAGAACAGCAGCTCGAATACGCCCAGCCGCAGCACCGCCCGATCGACCGCGGGCATCCGGGTCAAGGCCCAACCGTGGGCTTGATCGGCCAGCAATCTGTCGATTTCGGCGGAGTGCTCGACCACGCCGTGCACCAACGACACCGTGTAGTCACTCACCGGCGGTACCTCCGGCGCCCCGACCCGCTCAGCGAGCAGTTCCAGTGGATCCAGCCCGCGCAGGTCGGATTCGAACAGGATGTCGACGGCGCGTTTGCGAGCCTTACTACGGGCTCCCACGTCAACTACTGATCCGGCCGAGGTAGCGCCCGTCCCTGGTGTCCACCTTGACCTTCTCGCCGGTGCTCACGAACAACGGCACTTGGATCTCGGCGCCGGTCTCCAAGGTGGCCGGCTTGGTGCCACCGGTCGACCGGTCTCCCTGCAAACCGGGGTCGGTGTGCGAGATCACCAACTCCACCGAGGTGGGCAACTCGATGTAAAGCGGAGTGCCGTCGTGGACGGCCACCAGCACAGTCTGGTTGTCCAGCAGGTATTTCGCCGCGTCTCCGACGACATCACCGGGAACCGTGATCTGGTCGAAAGTGTCGGAGTCCATGAAGACGAAATCGGCTCCGTCTGCGTACAGATAGGTCATATCCCGCCGGTCGACCGTAGCGGTGTCGACCTTGGTACCGGCGTTGAATGTCTTGTCCACGACCTTGCCGGACAGCACGTTCTTCAGTGTCGTCCGTACGAAAGCGCCGCCTTTGCCCGGTTTGACGTGCTGGAAGTTCACGACCGACCACAGCTGTCCGTCGAGATTGAGCACGAGTCCGTTCTTCAGGTCGTTGGTGGTGGCCACGTCAGCCTGTCACTTTCCGGTCGTGGCTGGCGAAGGTGCCAGCTAGGTCAGCAAGATCATCATTAGCAGGACACGACCACGAGGTCCTTCGTGGTCTGGGTGAGGAGTTCCGGCTCGCCGCCGGTGACGACGAGAGTGTCCTCGATGCGCACGCCGCCCCGACCGGCCAGGTAAACCCCCGGCTCGACGGTGACTGTCATGCCTGCCTCCAGTGTACCCACCCCGAACTGCGACAACGCCGGAGCCTCGTGGATCTGCAGGCCAACGCCGTGACCGAGCCCATGCAGGAAGTCCTCGCCATGCCCGGCGTCGGTAATGACTTTCCGGGCTGCCGCATCGACATTCCGGACATCGGCCTGTGCCCGCAGCGCCGCGCGTCCCGCGGCTTGCGCGGCGGCGACCAGATCGTAGAGATCCCGCTGCCACGCTGCCGGCCCGCCGAGCACCACGGTCCGGGTCATATCGGAGTGGTAGCCGTCGACCAGCGCCCCGAAGTCCAGCTTCACCAGGTCGCCCCGGCACAACTGGGCATCGGTGGGACGGTGGTGCGGGATCGCCGAGTGCACCCCCGACGCGACGATGGTCTCGAACGACGGACCGGTGGCACCCAGGGCCACCATCCGAGCCTCGAGATCGCGTGCCACCTCCCGCTCGGTGCGACCTGGTCGCAGCCCGCCGTCGGCGAGCAAGCCGGCCAGCGCGGCATCGGCAATCGCGCACGCTGCCCGCAGCGCGGCGATCTCGGTGCCATCCTTGACCGACCGAAACGCTTCCACCGGCCGGGAAGTAGCGACCAACACGCCGGGTCCGGTGACTTCCTGCAGGGCCGCGTACCCGTCGACGGTCACCACGTGGCTCTCGAAACCCAGCCGGCAGATACCGAGCTCGGTAGCCTGCTTCGCCAGCCGCTGAGCGCACGACCGCTCGATCAGCCGCCGCAGATCGGGCACCTGCCGCTGCGACTGCGTGCGGTAACGGCCATCGGTGCAGAACACACTGCGTTCGTCGCCGTCGACGTGCACCAGCAGGCCACCGTTGGAGCCGGTGAATCCGGTGAGATACCGGATATTCAACAAATCGGTGACCAGTAGCGCCTGGAGGCCGAGTTCGGGTAGCCGCCCGCGAAGCATGGCGCGGCGCAGGGTGGGGGACATAAACCCGACGGTACTTAGGTACTGGCGCGCCCGGCGATCCAGCGCAGCGCGAGCGAGTAACCCTCGATTCCCAAGCCGACGATGACGCCGGACGCGATGGCCGAGATATAGCTGTGATGCCGGAAGTTCTCGCGCGCGTGCACGTTGCTGATGTGCACCTCCACCAGCGGTGCCGACAACTGCGAAGCGGCATCGGCCAGCGCGATCGAGTAATGCGTCCATGCGGCAGCGTTGAGCACGACGGGGGTGGCCGTGTCGGCGGCCTCATGCAGCCAGCCGATCATGACACCCTCGTGGTCGGTCTGGCGGACGTGCACGTCGAGCCCGAGCTGGGCTCCCACCCGCCGGCATAGCGTCACCAGATCGTCGTGCGTCGTGGTGCCGTAGATGTCGGGCTCACGGGTTCCGAGCCGGCCCAGGTTGGGCCCGTTGAGCACCAAAACCTTCACTCCACACCCTCCGGCGCACCTGCGACCGCGGCATAGGCTTCGGCAAGCAGGCCGGCGTCCGGGTCTTCCAGTCGGCCCGGCTGCGCCAGGCCGTCGAGCACCACGAAACGCAACACTCCCGACCGGGTTTTCTTGTCGTTGCGCATGCCTTCCAGCAGCTCGGGCAGCGCGTCTGCGTCGTAGCCGGTAGGCAGGCCGATCGAGCGCAGGATCGCGCCGTGGCGCTGCGCGGTGGCGTCGTCCAGCCGCCCGGCGAGCCGGGACAATTCGGCCGCGAACACCATGCCGACGCTGACCGCCGCGCCGTGGCGCCACCGGTAGCCTTCCCGACGTTCCAGCGCGTGGCCCAGCGTGTGGCCGTAGTTGAGTATTTCGCGCAGGTGAGATTCCTTGAGGTCGGCCGCCACCACGTCCGCCTTCACCCGGATCGCGCGCCCGACCAGATCCTCCAGCACCGGCCCGGATGGATCCAGCGCGGCGGCTGGGTCATCCTCGATCAGTTCCAGGATCACCGGATCGGCGATGAAGCCCGCCTTGACGACCTCCGCCATCCCGGCGACGAGCTCTGCGCGCGGCAGTGTCTGGAGCGTGGCGAGGTCTGCCAGCACCGCGGCGGGCTCGTGAAATGCGCCGACCAGGTTCTTACCGGCGTCGATATTGATCCCGGCTTTGCCGCCTACCGCAGCGTCCACCATTCCCAGCAGTGTGGTAGGCACATGCACCACCCGGACCCCGCGCAGCCAGTTGGCCGCCACGAACCCGGCGAGGTCGGTCACCGCTCCGCCACCAAATCCCACCACGGTGCCGGTGCGGTCCAGACCTACCTTTCCCAGCACATCCCAGCAGAACCCGGCTACCGCGAGCTTTTTGCCGTCTTCGGCATCCGGCACCTCGATGCGGTAAACCTGCGAACCGAGGTGCTCCAGCACAATGCGCAGCGACTCGGCGGACTCGACCAGGGTCGGCTGATGCACGATCGCTACGGCGCCGCTGCCCAGCACGTCCAACAACTCAGCCCGCAGATACCTGCCCACGACGACGTCGTAGGGCTGGGCAGTGGACACCCGGATCCGCAGCGGCTGGGTCTCACCAACCTGGGTCTCACCAACCTGGGTCTCACCAACCTGGCTCGCATTGACCTGATTTACCAGCTCACCGGTCTCGCTCATCCAACTCCTCTCGCGCCGAACCTCCCACGGAGCATCGCATGAGCCAAGCATCTCTTCCGTGAAATCACTTGTGCACGGTCTGCAAAACCTCGGCGGCCACCTCCTCAGCACAACGACCAGTCGTCGGTATGACGACGTTGGACACCGCTTCATAGATCGGGCGCCGCTGCGTGAGCAATTGCCGCAGGTGCGCCCTGGGATTGGGCAGCAACCACGGGTGCAGTGGAACGAGACCCTCCCGGCGGAGCAGCTCGTCGAGTTCCACATCGAGGAATACGACGTGAAAGGGTTTCAGTTGGTGCTGAATTGCTGGGTTCAGCGGCGTGCCACCACCAAGCGCGAGCACCCCGGAATGATCCGCGAGTACATCACCGATGAGCCGGCACTCAACCTCGCCGAATTTCTCCCGGCCCAGCTTGACGACCAGCTCGCCGGCGGGCAGACCGCACTCATCTTGAAGGTCATCATCGAAGTCGCGAAACGATATCCCCAGTTTTTCTGCTACCAACCGTCCCACCGTGCTCTTGCCCGATCCCGGTGGACCGATGAGGATCAAGACAGGCCCGCTCACCACGCGTCGAAACCCCCTTCACCAGCCGCGTCGAATGCCGTGACAATCTCATGCTGGGCAGCTCCGGCGGCAAGGAGCACATGCAGCAGGATCCGGGCTTTGAACGGCCCGAGGAAGCCGGAATTGATCAACCCACGATCTTGGAGATCGCGTTCGGAACCGGGGAAACCGTAGGTGGCACGCAGCACCGGGCCCGCGCCGGTCCGCGATGCGAGTACCACCGGGATGCGCGAGGCGAGCTCGGTAAGCGGTGCAACGAACGCGGCCGGCGCGTGTCCCACCCCGAATCCGGCCACGACCACCCCGTCGAAGCCGGTATGCAGGCGCCGCAGCAGCTCTCCGTCGTCGCCCAGGCATGCCGTGACCAAACCAACCCGAACGGCGCGGGTAGGGGCCGGGTACGTCGGCGCGCCGACCGGACGCATAAACAGCCGGGGACTGCCCTCCACTACCTGCCCGATCGGACCGGTGTCCGGTGAGACGAACGCGCCAGGACTCGTGCTGTGCACTTTGTGAACGTGCCTGGCGGCGTGAATCTCGTCGCTCATCACGACCACGCATCCCAGGCCGCGAAGCCGCCCGCTGGCCGCGGTGTGCACAGCGGCCAGCAGGTTGGCTGGTCCGTCGGCGCCGGCCATCGTCGGGTTGCGCATGGCACCGGTCACCACCACCGGCGCGTCGCGGTCCACGGTCAGATCGAGGAGATAAGCGGTCTCTTCGATGGTGTCGGTTCCTTGAACGATCACTACCCCATCCGCGCCGGAGTCCAGCTCGTCCTGAACGTCACCCACCAGCTCGGAAAGATCCTCAAAACCCAACGATGCGCCGGGCAAGGCTCGGAGATTCCTGCTGATGATCTTATAGTCCAGCCTGGCCAGCTCTGGTATCGCGGTGAGCAAAGCAGCCGCCCCGAGCGTAGGTACCACTCCGGCACCGTCGCGTCCGGCGTTGGTCATCGCAATCGTTCCGCCGAGAGACAACACGGACACCGTTCGCTGCGTGGAGTTGCGTGTCACGTGCAATGGTGGCGGTAGCTGTTGAGGTAGGCCCGGGCGTTGCGGATGGTTTCGGGTAGCGAATCGCCGCCGAACTTCTCCAGCGCGGTGTCGGCCAGTACCAGTGCGACCATCGCCTCAGCGACCACGCCCGCGGCAGGGACGGCGCAGACGTCGGAGCGCTGGTTGATCGCGACAGCGGCGTCACCGCTGGCGACGTCCACGGTGGCCAGCGCGCGGGGCACGGTGGAGATCGGCTTCATCGCCACCCGCACACGCAGCGTCTCGCCGTTGGTCATACCGCCTTCGAGGCCGCCGGCGCGGTTGGTGCGGCGCACCACACCGTCGGGCCCGGGAGCCATCTCATCGTGCGCGGCGCTGCCGCGGCGGCGCGCAGTGGCGAACCCGTCGCCCACCTCGACACCCTTCATGGCTTGAATACCCATCAGCGCGCCGGCCAGCCGAGCGTCCAGTCGGCGGTCGGCGTGCACGAACGAGCCCAGTCCCACCGGTAGTCCGTACGCCAGCACCTCCACCACGCCGCCCAGCGTGTCGCCGTCTTTCTTGGCGGCATCCACTTCGGCGATCATCGCAGCGGAGGCCTCCTCCGAGTACGCCCGCACCGGGCTGGCATCGACGCGCTCCAGATCGCCCGGCTTGGGCAGCACATCTGCGGGCGCCACGGCCTGACCTAGCGACACCACGTGGGACAACACCTCCACGTCCAGGGCTTGGCGCAGGAACGCTTTGGCCACGGTGCCCAAGGCGACCCGGGAAGCGGTCTCGCGGGCGCTGGCCCGTTCCAGCACCGGTCGGGCGTCGTCGAAGCCGTACTTGGTCATACCGGCCAGGTCGGCATGCCCGGGCCGGGGACGAGTCAGCGGCGCGTTGCGGGCCTGCGCGGCAAGGGCGTCCGGATCGACCGGGTCGGCGGCCATGACGGTTTCCCACTTCGGCCACTCGGTGTTACCGATCCGGATCGCCACCGGGCCGCCCAGGGTCCGGCCGTGCCGGATGCCCCCCAGCAGATCGACCTCGTCGGCCTCGAACTTCATCCGTGCTCCACGCCCGTACCCCAGTCGGCGGCGAGCCAGTTCACCCTGGATGTCCTTGGAGGCCACCTCGACCCCGGCGACCATGCCCTCCAGCACGGCGACGAGTGCGGGACCGTGCGACTCCCCAGCGGTGATCCAACGCAGCATGCCGTCATCGTGCCATGCGCAGGGAGCCTCCAGGCTGGGCCGGCCACAGGCCGGACTGAACATCTGGCCACGACGCAGCGGGCAAGGGAACGCGACACGCGGCGTACCAGGACACGACACGCGGGATTGGGGAGTAGGTCAGGCCTCGGCAACGGCGGCGGCCGCCTCAACAGCCGCGGGTGCGGGCCGCCTGCGCAGTCCCCGGTGTACCACCAGGCCGACGACCACCATTCCAGCGACGAACAGCAGCGCCAGGTATTGGAGCACCCAGCTGGTGGCGGCCGGGTCGTAGACCGCCTGCCGCGGCCAGGAGATGTTCACCATCATCGCCACGCCGTAGACCACCGCGAACAAGTTCACCGGCAGCCCCCAGCGGCCCAGCGAGAAGCCTCCGGGGCGCCTGCGGGGCTGGCTGCGGCGGAGCCGAGCACGCAAGGCCGGAACGGTGACCAGGAGGTACGCTAGGTAGACGATCACCACTGACGTGCTGGTCACCGCCGCGAATGCCGCCGGATTACCGAGGTTGATCAGCAGCACGGCGATCGCGAGCACCCCTACCGCGATACCGGTGATGATGGGCGTCCCGGTCTGCGGGTGTACCCGGGCCAGCATGCGAGCACCGGGTAGCCGGCCGTCGCGCGCCATGCTGAACATCACCCGCGACGCCGAGTTCTGGATCGCCAGGCAGGCGGACACGATGGAGATGGCCACCACGATGAGCAGCGCTCGGCCGAGCGTGGAGTCCAGCCGGCTGGTGATGACGTAAGCGATCCCGTTTGCGGACAGCTGGCCGTCGGTCAATGACGGTGCCGCCATGAGAGCAGCCACGATCATGAACCCGCCGCCGACGAACGACACCAGCAGCGCGCGCAGGATCGCCGAGGGCACCACCCGCCGCGGCTCGCTGGTCTCCTCGGACAGCTCCGCGGCACTGTCGAACCCGTACATGACATAGGCCGCCATCAGCGTGGACGCCAGGAATGCGTAGATGTACGGGCTATTGCCGGAGACGTTGAGAGTGTGCGTGACGACGCCGGGGCCGCGCTCGGCGTGGCTGAACAGCAGCACTAGCAGCAGCACCACACCGACGATCTCGCAGCTCACCCCGATCCCGTTGATCATCGCCATGAACCGCACCCCGACCGCGCTGATCACGGTGGCGATCGCGATGAGCACCGAACCCAGCAGGATGCCGTTGGCGGCGCCCGATGCCGAAGTGACCGCGGTATCGGTACCGATGATTTGGAAACCTGACCACACCGCGGGCAGCACCGCCTGCAGCGCGATACCGATGGCCGCCACGCTCACTATGTAACCGATCATCATCGCCCACCCGGCGAACCAGCCGACGATCTCGCCCGCCAGCCGGCGCGACCACTGGTAGATGCACCCGGCCAGCGGCCAACTCGCGGCCAACTCGGCGAACACCAGGGCCACGCACAGCTGACCGGCGAACACCAGCGGCCAGGTCCAGAAAAACGCCGGGCCGCCGAAGGAGTAGCCGAGCGCAAAGAGCTGGAACACCGTGGTGAGGATCGACACGAAGGAGAACCCGGCGGCGAAAGAGGAGAACCAGCCCAGTCGGCGGTGCAACTCCTGGCGGTAACCGATACGGCGAAGATCCTCGGCGTCGGGGCCGCCGGTCGGGCTGGTGGTCAGGACGGTACTCATTTAACTCGCCTTTCGCGGGAGGTGGCCGGCGCGCACCAGGCAGCCGAGGGTGTCGCAGATCACCCGGGTCGCGATGAGCGCGGTGATCTCAGCGTTGTCGTAGGGCGGGGAGCACTCCACGACCTCGATGCCCGCCAGCGGGCGGGCCGCGACGAGCTGGATGAACTTCAGGACCTCGCGGGGCAGGAACCCGCCGGGCTCCGGCCAGCCGGTGCCGGGGACGAACGCGGCATCCAGGCAGTCGACGTCGAAGGACAGCCAGACGGCGTCGGTGCCGTCCCAGGCCACGTCCAGCGCTCGCTGCGCGGCGGCCTCGATGCCCATCTCCACGCAGTCGGTGACGGTCATAATCGTGGTGCCGCGCTCCCGGCCCACCTGTACGCCCGGCCGGGGCGCCTGCCAGCCACCGATGCCGATCTGCACCAGGTTTTGCGGTGGCACGTTGGGGATGTCCGTGGCGTGAAACCACGGGGTGGTGTGCATCCGCTCGTCGAGGTCGGTTTCCTGGGTATCGACGTGGCGGTCGAAGTGGATGATGCCGAGATCGCCGCCGTTCAAGCGTTCGGCGACGGCGCGGGTGGTCGGGAAGCCGATGGAATGGTCGCCTCCCAAGACCACCGGAAAAGCGCCGGATGCGTACACGTGCCCGACCGCCTTGGAAATCTGGTCGAAGGTCTTTTCGATGTTGCCCGGGATGGTGAATACGTCACCGAGGTCGGCGATGGTGATCGATTCCCGCAGATCGACGCCGAGCTCGAAGCTGTACGGCCCGTATAGCGCGGAGATTCTGCGGATTCCCTGGGGCCCGAAACGGGTTCCGGACCGGTAGGTGGTGCCGCCGTCGAAGGGCGCACCGAGTACCGCGACGTCGTATTCGCCGCAGCGGCGGACGTCTTCGACGTACGGCGCTTTGAGAAAGGTGTTGATGCCGGCGAAATGTGGTAACTCACCGCGGGAGAAGGTGGGGATCCGCCGGTCGACGATCGAATCGGCTCCGGGCAGGCCCAACTCAAGACCCCGCGCGACTTCCTCTTCCCATTTGGCGGTGGGTAACGCGGCTTCAGCCTCGACGGCGTATCGCGCCTCTGGGCCATAGTTGCCATGCAGGTGGTCCACGTCGGGCCTCCGCATCCACGGCGCCCAGCCGCGAGGCAGCCGGGCATGGCTGGCCTCCCGGGCTTTTGTCCCGCCGTGGAACGGGCAGTGCGCTGCCCGCCTGCACCTCTTGGTCCAGACTCACTGCGGACAGCGACGGAACCCTAGATGCGCCTCACTCACTCGAGTGAGTCACCACCATCACACGACACCGATATGACCGGCTCGTCACCGCTATGTTGCGGTCACGTCACTTAACCGCGAGGCGCCGAGGGATCAGGGATCGATGGGGGCGGGCGCCCCACCCATGCCGGCGCCAGCCCTCACCGGCCTCCGGGCGACGTAGGCCGACCCATGAGACAACAGCCTCCCCCGCTTACAGTCAGAACCATGCGCATCCGAGTCGTCGACGCGTTCACTGATCGGCCGTTCACCGGCAACCCAGCAGCCGTGTGCCTGCTAGAGGCCGATGCGTGGCCCGACATGGGATGGATGCAGCAGGTAGCCGCCGAGATGAACCTGGCCGAGACTGCCTTCGCCCATCCTCTGCCCGGCAGCGCCGACGCCGATTGGGCGCTGCGCTGGTTCACCCCCACCGTCGAGGTCGACCTGTGCGGGCACGCCACCCTGGCCACCGCTCACGTGCTGCGCAGCGACGGGCGATCCCTCGGCACAGTCCGCTTCGATAGCCGCAGTGGAGTGCTGATCGCCCACACACACGACGACAGCACCATCACGCTGGACTTCCCCGCCGCGCCGGTCACCGAGTCACCCGCCCCGGACGGCCTGGCGCAAGCGCTGCGGGCAACGCCTGACACCGTCTACGGCACCGGTGCCCTCGGTGATCTGGTTGCCGTGTTCGGCGATGAGAAAGGGATTCGCGGCCTGGCTCCGAATTTCACCGCGCTGACCGACCTCTCCCGCCGCGAAGGCATCCGCGCGATCATCGCCACCGCCCTGGGTGCGGATCCGGGCAGTGCGTACGACTTCGTGTCACGCGTGTTCGCACCCGCCGTCGGTATCCCGGAGGACCCGGTCACCGGCAGCGCACACACCGCGCTGGCGCTCTACTGGTCAGACCGGCTAGGCCGGAATGGCCTCACCGGGCTGCAGGCATCCACCCGTACAGGATTGGTGCACACCACTGTCCACGGCGATCGTGTGCACCTGACCGGCCACGCGGTCACCGTCCTCGACGGCACCCTGCACCACACCCCCAAGTAAGCCTCTCCATCCGCAGTCGGGTCAGGCCGGCACGAAGTGGTCGAGGACGCGGGCGACGGGCGTGACGTGGTCGGCTAGGGCGAGGAGCAGATGGCCTGGGCCGTCCAATGGGGTGCAGGCCCAGCGCAGCCCCGGCTCCTCGCCGGCATCCGGCGCTGAAACCCCGATACCCTCCCCCACCACTGCCAGCATTCCCACCACGCGGGCCCCACCTGTACCGGCGGGACCGGCGAGAACTGGGTCGGCGCCGTCCAGCAGGACAGTGTGCGCCAGCAGTGGGGCACCATTCAGGTCTACCGCGAGCTCGCCGATGAACTGCCCGCCACGTTGACCTGCGCGCCCGAGCACCACCACCTCGCGCAGCACCGCGCGGGCGCCAGGCTGCAGCGCAACGGTGGTCCGGCTGTGCAGCTGCGCGCCGTCACAGACGACGGTCGGCTCGGGTTGCCAGTCCAGCACAGCGCCCTGCCCGACCGATGCCGTCACCGCCCACCGCGCCGGACCCGGAGATCGCCCTGGTTGCACGACGGTGGCAGCAACCGAGCGCAGCGCGACAGCACAGCCCGCGCCGAGATGGACGTCCAAGGCGAGGTCATCCCCGCCGAGCGGGCCACCGGCCGCCTGCACCAGGTGTATCTGGTGCCGGCCGGTAGGGCGCAGCATGATCGGGGCAGCACTGCGCCAGCGACGGCCGCCGGCGTCCACGGTTAGCTCAGCCCGCGCGTGCACGCGACCGCATCAGGATGCCTAACCAGTCCACCACCGGTCCGGCGTCGGGTTGGTCGCGCAGTGAGATCAGCACGGTGGGCCGATCCAGCCGCGCTGCCAGGGCGTCGCGGCGCATCACCTCCAGGTCCGCGCCGACCAGCGGAGCAAGGTCGATCTTGTTGATCACCAGCAGGTCGGACCGGGTGACCCCGGGGCCGCCCTTGCGGGGTACCTTGTCGCCCCCGGCGACATCGATGACGAAGATCTGCGCGTCGATCAAGCCGTAGCTGAAGGTGGCGGTGAGGTTGTCCCCGCCGCTTTCGACCAACACCAGATCGGGATCGTGGCGCGCGGTCAGCTCGTCGACCGCGTCGAGGTTGGCGGTGATGTCGTCGCGGATCGCGGTGTGCGGGCAGCAACCGGTGCGCACCGCGCGGATCCGCTCGTCGGGCAGCACACCGTGAGTGCGCAGGAAATCGGCGTCTTCGGTGGTGTAGATGTCGTTGGTCACCACCACCAGGGACAGCGTGTCGCGCAATGTCCGGCACAGCGCCGCGACCAGCGCGGTCTTGCCGCTGCCGACCGGTCCTCCGATGCCGATCCGCAACGCCCGGTGTTGTTCAGGATGCAAAAAGGGTCACCTCCGCACGGGCGTGCAACTCAGCCAGCACTTCCGGCAGCGGGGTGCCGGTACTGGGTAGCAGGCGTGGATCCTGGTGGGCCACCGCGTCGCGTGCCGCGCTCACCGCGGCCTGCGCGACGTGCTCAGCGGGCCGGCTCGCGGCTGCCTGGAC
>DATFDO010000003.1:0-9554 GCA_035252045.1 Pseudonocardiaceae bacterium | reverse complement strand
CGCCGGGTCATGGTGAAGGAGTCGCCGTCCGAAACCGCGATGACCTCATCGCAGACGTTGCGGTCATACGTGCCGGGCCAGAAATCCTCTCCGACGCCTTCCACCAGGTAGGGCCGGCCGCTGCCGCCGGAATACACCGAGCCCTCCGGATCGACGCCGACGACCCGTACCCGGCCGTCGCTGGCCTCTTTGAGGTAACGCCCGGTCCCGGAGATGGTCCCACCGGTGCCGATCCCGGCGACAAAATGGGTGATCCGGCCTTGAGTCTGCGTCCATAGTTCGGGGCCGGTGCTGTGGTAGTGACTGGCCGGGTTCTCCGGGTTGGAGTACTGATCGGGCTTCCACGCGCCGTCGATCTCCCCGACGATTCGGTCGGACACCGAGTAATACGAGTCCGGATGGTCGGCTGGGACGGCGGTGGGGCACACCACCACGTCGGCACCGAAGGCCTTGAGTACGTCGCGCTTGTCCTCACCAACCTTGTCCGGGCAGACGAAAAGGCACCGGTAGCCCTTGCGTTGGGCAACCATCGCCAGCCCGATCCCGGTATTGCCTGACGTGGGCTCGACGATCGTGCCGCCCGGGCGCAGCTGACCGGATCGCTCCGCGGCTTCCACCATCCGCAGCGCGATGCGATCCTTCACACTGCCCCCGGGGTTGAGATATTCCACTTTCGCCAGCACCAGCGGTGCCACGTGCCGGGCCACCGCGTTGAGCCGCACGAGCGGGGTGTTGCCGACCAGATCGATGATGTGCTCGGCGAAGTGCACCGGGGTCTCCTGGCGAGGAATGGGGCTGATCGCGCCGGCTCGCAGCGCGCTGCCGAGCGTCAAGGCGTATATCAGAAGTATGGAGGTCGCTCAGCGCAGCGTGGCGTCGAGGAGGTCTTCAGCGATGCAACATCTGGTGCGCAACGCCGCCGTCGTGGTCGGTGCCAGCGGCGCCGTGTACGGCGTGCTCAGCCGGCAGGGGCGGCGGGCGCGCCGCAACATCGTGATCCCGGGGTGGCGTCCGTTCCTGGCCGATGGGATGTACCTGCCAGATGGAACCGGCCCGCATCCCACGTCAGCGCCCGACTGCTCCGGGGTGATCCGGATGGCGATGCTGGGCGACTCGCTGGCGACCGGTCTCGGCGTGGACGGGCCCGAACAGTTACCCGGGGCGGTGCTGGCTCGCGGGCTCGCCCAGCACTGCGCGCGTCCAGTCCGGCTGGATACCTTCGCGATCTGCGGCTGCACCAGCCGCCGGCTCGGCGGGCAGGTGGACACGGTCCTGCTCGATCCGCCACACGTGGCCATCATCATGATCGGTGCCAATGACGTGACCCGGCGTATCCCGCCCTGGGAGTCCGCGAAACTGCTCGGTGACGCGGTGTCGAGGTTGCGCGCTGCGGGTACCGCCGTGATCGTCGGCACCTGCCCGGATCTGGGTACGATCCGCTCGATCCCGCAGCCGCTGCGCACCCTGGCGCATACGTCCAGCCTGACGCTGGCCCGCCGGCAGCGCGAGGCGGTAGACCGAGCCGGGGGTCTGACCGTGCCGCTGGCACAGCTGCTGGCCCACGACTTCCTCACCCAGCCCGACACCCTGTTCAGCCGGGATCACTACCACCCGTCCTCGGCCGGCTACGCCGCCGCCTGCTCGGTACTGCTCCCCGTGCTGCGCACAGCCCTGCCGGGCCCGGTTCCCCCTGGGGAGCCGGGCCCGCGTTCAGGGTCGCCGAGCCGCTAGTCGCTTTGGAAGTAGGACAGCAGCCGCAGGATCTCCAGGTACAGCCAGACCAGGGTGACCGTGAGGCCGAAGGCGATGTACCACGCGGTCTTCTCTGGCGCACCGGCACGGATCGCCTCGTCGGCGGCGTCGAAGTCGATGAGGAAGCTGAACGCCGCGATCCCGATGCAGACCAGGCTGAAGACGATCGCCAGCGTGCCCCCGCTGCGCAGACCGAGGCCCACACCATGGGTGAAGAATCCCGCGATGAGGTTCACGATCATCAAGCCGACGACCCCGATGAGGGCACCGGTCAGCCACTTGGTGAACCGGGGTGTGACCTTCACCGCGCCGGTCTTGTACACCACCAGCATCCCGGCGAACACCAGCACGGTGCCGGTGATGGCCTCGATGACGAGGGAGTTGCTGCCCGTGCGCTGCGCCACATAGGTGCCGATGGCACCGCTGATCCCGCCGAGAAAGACGCCCTCGACCGCAGCGTACGTGAGGATCAAGGGCGGACTGATCGCCCTCTTGAAGATGATTACCATCGCGAGCACGAATCCGACCAGGGCTGCGGGCAGCGCGAGCCCCCACAGTCTGCTGAGGTAGGTGGCCGCGCCGGCCGCGATCAACACCGCCAGCGTAATGCTGGTCTTGGTGACCACATCATCGACCGTCATCGGTCGGGTGGTCGATAGGGCGCCGCCGTAACCTGCCGGCGCCGAGTTGAAGCCCGCATAACCGCCGCCCCCTACGGGAAGATTGCGGAATGCGGGGTTACTGGTGGAGCGCACCGTTTGCCTCCTGGTGGGCATTGCAAGCCGTCACCGGGTTCAACGCGCCTGCTGCGGGTCTGGTTCCCGGTCAGGTGAGCCGGACTTTACCTCCGCCAGATGAGCTGCCGACAAGCGAGCACGATCGTTGAGCGTTACTGTGCGCAAGAGAAGACACCCGGACCCAAGTCGAGTCCACAGAGGGCATGGAGGTGGCGATGGACTGGTGGGGCTGGGTGATCCTCGCGGTTGTCGTGCTGCTCATCTTGATCACGCTCGCAGTGCTGGTGCAGCGCAGGAGACGGCGAGGCGGTGTGATCGGCTTGGGCGGCAGTGACCGGCGATGACCACACCGACTCCCACGCTCCTGCTGAGGGCAAGCGAATTGATCGGCCACCCGGTGGTCACCCTCAGTGGCGAATTCGCCGCCGAGATCAAGGATGTCGTGTTCGAGCGCACGGGCGGGCGTATCGCAGGTTTCACCCTGCGAAACCCCGGATTGTTCAGCCGGTCCCGGAAGGATTCACTGCCGTGGGCAGGGGTGCACGGGTTGGGCCGGGACGCTGTGATGGTGCCGGATGAAACGGTGTTCATCCCAGCGAAGGAACTTGCGCCGCGCAAGAAGGCCCGTAAAGCAGACGTGCTGCAGGATCGTGTGCTTACTGACCACGGGCGGGATCTCGGCCGCGTGGTCGACGTCGTCCTGCACGGTGGAACCACGATGGAGGTGGTGGGGTACGAGGTGGAGGCCAGCGAGACGCTCGGCACCGCCGGTCAGCGGGTACTGATCCCCCTGCCCGACACGGTGGCGGTCTCCGGCGAGCATCTGATCGTGCCCGCGACGGCCACTGAATTCATCTCCGACGATCTGGCTGGATTCGGCGCGGCGGTGGACGCGTTCCGCAGTCGGTTGCGCGAGGGGGCCGGCTGATGCTGTTCAGCCAGGCACGCAAGCGGGCCGTGGTGAACACCGCCACCGCCACCCGGGTAGCCAGGGTGGACGGTTTCGTGGTCCTGCCCGGACCCGCCAGGGTGGCGCTGCTGCGATTGGGCAAGGTCAGTGGTGCCGGCACCCTGTTGTCATGGGGGGATGTGCAAGGCTTCGGCCCCGACGCGGTGACGGTCGCCACCGACGCGGTGATCCGACCGGCGCGCGACAGCTTGGAACAGCGGGCCGAGGACAACGACCTGGAGATCTTGGGCAAACGGGTGCTGTCCGAGCAAGGAACAGAGCTTGGCACGGTCACCGACGTGGACTTCGATCCGGAGACGGGCGCGGTGACCTCGTTGATCACCAAAACGGAGATCATCGCAGGCCAGCGGCTGATCGGCCTGGGCGGCTACGCCGCCGTTGTTTCGGTCTAGCCCGGCGGATCGACTGCCAGGCTGGCCCAGATCGTCTTGCCGTCCTGATGCCGATCTACGGACCAGTTCTGCGCGAGCGCGGCCACCAGGTGCAAACCGCGGCCGCGGCGCGCGTCGATATCGATCGGTCGTGGCCGGGGGATCGACGCCGAATAGTCTCGAACCGAGACGTGCAACACGGCTCCGGTGTAGGTGACGGTGAGCTGGCTTGAGCTGCGGGCGTGCTCGACGGCGTTGGTCACCAACTCGGTGGCCACCAGCTCAGCTGTTTCACGACATTCGTGCGGCAACGACCAGTCAGCGCATGCATCACGCACCAGCTGCCTGCCGGCTGCCGCAGCGCTGGGATCCATCGGCAGGTCACGGTGCCGTCGCACCAGCGGCGGCCGGTGTTCCACCAGCGCGCGGGCCGAGACGAAATCTGCGGCAAGCGGTACGGTTGCCGGAATCCGTGCAGCGGCAAGCGCTGAGCGCAAGGCGGCGCCGGCGCCGAAAAGGACCAGCCTCACCGACGGCCAACCGCCGGCAGCGGCCAACGCGGCCGGGAAGACGCGGAGGTAATGGTTCTGAGTGCAGCGCAGGTTCGACACGTCGACCAGTACGCGGGCGCCGTTGAGCGCAGCCTTGACGATTGATTCGCGAACCCGGGCATTACCTCGCAGGGACAGCCGCCCACGCAACCGCAGCAGCACGTAGTCGAGTTCTTTATGAACGTCGATGGCGACCTCGTACTGCATCGGTATCACTGGGCATGGCTGTACAGACATCGCCTAGCCAGTGAACCACGATCCGGCTCGACTTTCCTGGTGACCGACAGCTCAGCCGGTCATCTCTCTCGCAAGTAGGCTGATGTGGTGAAGTGTCGGCTGGTGCCCTGAGCGCGGGAGGACGATGCTGGCCGCAACGGCCAGTTGGCCGCAGCCATCGAGCGGGGAACCATGCCTCAACCACCGGATTTCAAGCCCGACGAGAGCAGTTCCGACCCAGTGCCGGAGCGCGAGTCCTCGGGGACGCCTAGGCCCACGGGCGCAGGCGTGGTTGCAATCGGAGCCTCCGCCGGTGGTGTCGAGGCGCTCCAGGCGGTGGTCGCCGGGCTGCCGGCGGATCTTCCGGCCGCCGTGCTGGTCGTGTTGCACATCCCCCGGCAGGCGCCCAGCGCACTGCCGGGCATCTTGAATCGCGCCGGGCCGCTGCCGGCAGTGGCAGCTCGGCATCGCATGCCCGCACGACCAGGCAAGGTCTATGTCGCACCCGCCGACCACCATTTGCTGATTCGCGGTGGGCACCTGGAGCTGTCGATCGGCCCCACCGAGAACGGGCACCGGCCGGCAATCGATCCGCTTTTCCGCTCCGCTGCGGTGGCCTTCGGGGCCGGCGCGATCGGAGTCGTGCTGTCCGGCGCCCGGGACGATGGTGCAGCCGGCCTGACGGAGATCGTGAAGCGAGGTGGGCAAGCCGTGGTGCAGGATCCTCACGAGGCGTTGCATCGGTCGATGCCCGCCAGCGCGCTGGAACACGTCACGACGGCCCACGTGCTTCCGGCCGCAAAGATCGGCGTCCTGCTCGGCGAGTTGGTGGGTGACGGCGCTGCGCCGATCGAGCAACCGCACCCCAACCCTGGCCTTGCCGCGGAGGACGAGATGGCCGCCCTGACGTCGTTGACCATCGATGAGATGCAGTCGGCACGACCGTCCGGGTTTTCGTGTCCGAGCTGCCAAGGTGTGCTCTTCGAGCTCGACGGGGATCCGGCGCCGCGATACCGCTGCCGGGTCGGCCACGCGTGGTCACCGGGAACTTTGGTGGCCGAGCAGACCGTCACGGTGGAAGTAGCGCTGTGGGTGGCGTTGCGGGCACTGGAGGAGAATGCGGCCATGAACCTTCGGCTAGCCGAGGCCGCCGGGCAACGTGAGCGGCATCGCGCCGCCGCCCTCTACCGGGCAGAGTATGACAAAGGCAAGGCCGGCGCGACACGCTTGCGGGAGCTCATCGGCCAGGTCACCGCGGGAACCGAAGGCAAGTCATGAGTGCCAGCATTTCGAACAACAAGCCCCAGTAAGTGATCGAACATCCCCGTTTGCCGTGGAGGCGAGAGTTGTCGCAGCCCGATGCGTCATTCGAGGCGCTATTGCTACACCTGAAGGAGAACCGCGGTTTCGACTTCACCGGCTACAAGCGCTCCAGCCTCACGCGCCGGGTCGACCGCAGGATGGCTCAGGTCGGAGTGGATGACTATGCTACCTATCTCGACTACCTCGAGACGCACACCGAAGAGTTCACCGCGCTGTTCAACACTATTCTAATCAATGTAACGGGGTTCTTCCGGGACGCCGAGGCATGGGATTACCTCCGCACCGAGATCCTTCCTGGTATCTTAGCGGATAAGGCGCCGGATGAGATAATACGAGTATGGAGCGCGGGTTGCGCATCCGGCGAAGAGGCTTACACGTTGGCCATGATACTGGCCGAAGCGCTGGGAGTGGAGGAGTTCCGCGCGCGCGTCAAGGTGTATGCCACCGATGTGGACGAGGAGGGCCTCACCCACGCGCGGCACGCGAGCTATGACGAACGGCAGGTCCGCACGGTGCCGGCGCCGCTGCTGGAACGCTACTTCGATCAGGCCGGAGGCCGTTTCTCCTTCCGCAAGGACCTGCGTCGTTCGGTCATCTTCGGGCGCAACGACCTCGTGCAGGACGCGCCCATCTCTAAGATCGACTTACTGGTGTGTCGCAACGCGCTGATGTATTTCAACGCGGAGACGCAGGCACGCATCCTGTCCCGGCTGCACTTCGCGCTGGCTCCGTCCGGAGTACTTTTCCTCGGCAAGGCTGAGATGTTGCTGTCCCACACTAATTTGTTCCATCCGGTCGATCTCAAACGCCGCGTGTTCCGCAAGGTGGCGAACCCGATGCCGCTCAACGGCAGGTTCCTGACCGAGGCGCCGTTGGCGCACGCGCGCCCCTCGATGGGGAGCCTGGACCTGCTGCGCCACGCAGCGCTGTTGGCCAGCCCGCTGGCACAGGTCGTCGTGACCGCAGACGGCTTGATCGCCCTGTGCAACCGGCAGGCTGAAGAACTGTTCGGCGTATCCGGGCGCGACGTGGGCAGGCCCTTCAGCGACGCCACCCTGTCATACCGTCCGGTAGAACTACGCCACTACATCGAACGCGCCCATGTCGAGCGGCGAACTATTCGCGTGCCTGATGTCGACTACCTGCGTGGCGACGAAGCACTGCATCTCGATGTGCAGATCACTCCGCTCACCGACGCCGAGGCCGGCCCGCTCGGCGTGATCCTCAACTTCCATGACGTCACCGAGTCACACCGGCTGCGCGACGAGTTGCAGCAAGCCAACCGGCAGCTGGAGACCGCTTACGAGGAGCTGCAGTCCACCCACGAGGAATTGGAGACGACCAACGAAGAGCTCCAGTCGACCGTCGAGGAACTGGAAACCACGAATGAGGAGCTGCAGTCCACCAATGAAGAGCTGGAGACCATGAATGAGGAACTCCAGTCCACCAACGACGAGCTCCAAGCGATCAACGACGAGCTACGTGACCGCACCGGTGAGCTGGATCAGGCCAACCGATTCCTGGAAACGATCCTTACCGGGTTGCGTGCTGGAGTGACTGTCCTCGACGCGGACATGCGGGTGCTGGTGTGGAACCGGCGCGCCGAAGACCTGTGGGGACTACGGCAGGAGGAGAGCGTCGGCCAGCATTTCCTCAACCTGGATATCGGACTGCCGACGGGTCAGCTGCGCCCGCTGATCCGGCGCGCCCTGGCCGGCGAAGCCGGCCCGCATGAGATGGTCCTGCCCGCGGTCAACCGGCGCGGGCGCACGATCTTGATTCGGGTAGCGGGCAGCTCGCTGAGCGGCGCTGACGGCTCAGCCACGGGCGCCATTCTGCTCATGGAGCAGGATGGCAACGACAACTCGCCCGCCGTCGATGGCCACGACAGCAAGACAGCCGATTGATGCCCCGTTGCTACGGGTGTCAGTCTGCGGGACAGTTAGGCGAGGACTGGCTGGCGTCCGGACATTACTTCCATGCGCCGTTTGAAAGGGGACAACGGCGTGGGTCACGAATGCGCATCCCAGCCGCCTCCCCAGGTCCCGTCGGGCCTCGACGACGAGGGTCTTGGCTATGTAGACGCTACTGGGCTGCTTTTCGGTTGCCGTACAACGACTTGATCACGCGATCTCGGTGATCCATGTGGCGGGTGAAGTGGACATGGTCACCGGCCCTTCACTTGAACACCAGCTACGAAAACTTCTCGCCACCCGACCGGAACGGCTGATCGTCGACCGGGTGACCGGGCTTGATCATTTGTTCGATATTGTACATTCAGGAGAGTAAGGATGGTCGCTGTTTGTGTGTCGAGGGCGACAGATCCTGTTATTCCCGCCACCCAAACAGCGACCATGGTGATGCTGAGATGAGCTAGGCGTTAGGTGGCAGGCGTCTGCGGCGTGTCTTGATCTTTGCCCACCGATCCCGGCGGCAGACCTGTGCCCTTTTCACGCCCGGTGCCTACATCCGCGTCCTCAGGAACACCAGCGGGAAATGAACCGCCTCTTGCCTTTTCGACCGTTTCCTCTGCGTTTTCTCGATCGCGCTCTTCCATTGCATCCTCCGTCCTCGGTAATTGGTATACCGCTACTCCCCTGAGCCGGGTTCCGCCATCTGGCGGTGCGCGGCGGCCTTGAGCTTGTCAGGGAGAACCTTGCCGGCGACACCTTGCGCCTTTGTCGTCACCGACCCAGCAATGATCTTCCGGTCACCAGCCATGAGAGCATCAAAGCCTTGTTTGGCGACCTGGGCCGGATCATCCTTGTCGGCTTGACCGACCTTAGTGTCTTCCATACCGGCGCGATGGAAGAAGTCCGTGTCGGTCGGGCCGGGCATCAATGAAGTGATCGTGACATTCGTATCTTTGAGCTCGTTTTGCAGCGCTTGGGCGAACGACTGAAGGAATGACTTCGAGGCGTTGTAGACCGCCTGGAAGGAGCCCGGCATGGTGGACGCGATAGAGGAGGTGATGAGCATCTTCCCGTCATCGCGGCCGACCATGTCCTTGAGCAATCGCTTCGCCAGGTGCACAGTCGACGTGATATTGACGTCGATGATGTTGATCTCATCAGCGAGGTCGGTGTCGATGAACGCACCGCCTTGGCCGACGCCGGCGTTGAGGGCCGCAGCGCTCACCGGCCGCCCAGTCGAGGCGATCGCGGCGTAGAGCTGCTCCACCCCGTCATAGCTGCTGAGGTTGGCTTGGACCGGCTGGATGTGGGCGCCGGTTGCGCGCAGCTGTGCAGCAGCGGCGGTGAGACGGCCATTTTCAGCGTTGACCAGCACATCGAAGCCGTTTTCGGCGAAGACCTTGGCGAGCTCGAAGCCGATGCCGCTGGAGGCACCGGTCACCACCGCCAGCGGGGTCCCGCGAGGTTCCTCGGGTACGGGTGTCCCGCGAGGTTCCTCGGGTGCGGGTGTCCCGCGAGACTTGGTCATGTACGCAGAGGTACCCGCCGACCGCGCTGACTAATCCTGACCGTCCGTCGGCGGGAGGTTCTGGACGTGTTGGAATCCGAAGCGGCCTTTGATGCAGAGGTGTCCGTGGGTGATGCTGTGATCTGATGGTGAGGTGACGTTGACGATGTGGCCGTGTTGGACGTGGAGTTCGAGGTTGCATCCCACGCCGCAG
>DATFDO010000002.1:0-4674 GCA_035252045.1 Pseudonocardiaceae bacterium | reverse complement strand
TGACGCTTTCTCCCAGGACAGGCATCGTCACCAGCTTCCTGGAGCCCGTGGCAGGCGGGGCTGACCGAGCTGCCGGTTGCTGGGGTGGCTGCGCTGACCGACCGTCATGCGCCTCGGTGGGACCCGGTGCGGCGTGACGAGGCGCGCTTCGAGGTGGGGCAGCAGCGCCTGAGGCATCACTGATCACGGCGAGTTCTGCGCCGACCTCAACGGTCCCGTCTTCGGGTACCACGATGCGTTCGAGCACGCCGGCCGCTGGCGAGGGGATCTCGGTATCGACCTTGTCGGTGGATACTTCCACCAACGGTTCGTCAACCTCGACGGTCTCACCCTCATGTTTGAGCCAGCGCGTCACCGTGCCCTCGGTGACACTCTCGCCGAGCGCAGGCATCGCCACGGAGTACGCCATCTGTTGCCTCGACTCTCGTCGTGTTTGCTTACGATCGCTCAGCCGTGCGCGTGCAGTGGCTTACCCGCCAGGGCGAGGTGGGCTTCGCCGAGCGCCTCGTTCTGAGTCGGATGGGCGTGCACCAGCGCCGCGACGTCGTCTGGATAAGCGTCCCAGTTGACGATCAGCTGGGCCTCGCCGACCAGTTCGCCGACGCGGTCGCCGACCATGTGCACTCCGACCACCGGACCGTGTTTGGCGCGCACCAGCTTGATCGCCCCGCGGGTCTGCAGGATGACGCTCTTGCCGTTGCCGGCCAGGTCGTAGGTGATCGTTTCGATCTCGCCATAGCGCTGCCTGGCCTGCGCCTCAGTGAGCCCAACTGCGGCTACCTGCGGCTCGCAGTAGGTCACCCGCGGGATGCCGTCCTCGTCAATCGGGCTGGGCTTGCGCCCGGCGATCTCCTCGGCGAGGAAGATGCCCTGGGCGAACCCTCGATGGGCGAGCTGGAGCCCGGGCACGATGTCGCCTAGTGCGTACACCTCCGCGAGGTTGGTCTGCAGCCGATCGTCGGTCAGCACGAAGCCGCGTTCCATCCGCACCCCGGACTCCGCGTACCCGGCCTCGGCGGTGTTGGGTCCCCGGCCGACGGCAACCAGCAGTAGGTCGGCTTCGAGCTGCTCCCCGGACTCGAGGCTCACCGTGACCCCGGTTTCAGACTGGCTGGCTCCAGTGAGCCTGGCGGCGGTCTTGAACATGATTCCCCGACGGCGAAACGCCCGCTCCAGCTGCTTGGAGCAGAAGTCGTCCTCCGCAGGCAGCAGCCTGGGCAGTGCTTCGACCACGGTCACCTCGGTGCCGAAGGAGCGCCACACGCTGGCGAACTCGACCCCGATCACGCCACCGCCCAGCACCACCACGCGGTCGGGCAGGTAGTCCAGGTTCAAGGCCTGGTCGCTGGTGATGATCCGGCCGCCGATCTCCAGACCGGGCAGGGACCTGGCATAGGAGCCGGTGGCCAGCACGACGTTGCGCCCGGTATAGCGCTGCCCGTCGACGTCGACCGCGTTGGGCGCGACGAACCGTCCGGTGCCTTCGACGTAGTTGATCCCTCGGGACGACACCAGTCCCTGCAGACCTTTGAACATCTTGGCGACGACGCCGTCCTTGTATTTGTTGACGCCCGCCATGTCGATGCCCTCGAGGGTGGACTTCACCCCGAATTGGTGACCGTCGCGAGCTGCGTCAGCTACCTCTGCGGCCTGCAGCAATGCCTTGGTGGGGATGCAGCCGCGGTGCAGGCAGGTGCCACCGAGCTTGTCCTTCTCCACCAGCACGACGGTCAAACCCAGTTGCGCGGCACGCAGCGCGCACGCGTAACCGCCCGAGCCGCCACCGAGGATTACCAGGTCGGCGGATATCTCGGCATTTGACGAGGTGTTGGTCATTGAGGTGTCTGGCACTTCAGACGCTCCTGGAGCAGACGTCGGTAACGTGGCACTCGGACATGGGAATGCGGCCCAGCGCCGCGGGCGCCACGGGCCATCTTGTCATCACGCCTCAGAAGTCTGCGACCTGGGCAAGAGTGCAGTGAGCTGGCGCGATCGCCGAAGGCTCGCTGCGAAGGAGATGCCGAATTGGGCCTGCTGGATCGGTTGCTGGGTAGGCAGCGCACCGGCAGGACACGCGCCGCGTCCAGCGCGGACCTCGATCACCTCGAGCAGTGGGCGGCGGCGCGCAGCGGGGTGGAAGCGTTCATTGAGCCCCGCACCATGGTCACGGAGACGACCGTCGTCCTGGTCGCCCATGATGGTGAGTGGACCCGGCGCCGGGTCGATGGGGCGCAGGCTGCACGGCGGTTAGCCAAGCGGCTGAGGATCCCGATTTATGA
Organism: Pseudonocardiaceae bacterium; assembly: GCA_035252045.1. Lineage (GTDB taxonomy): Bacteria > Actinomycetota > Actinomycetes > Mycobacteriales > Pseudonocardiaceae. The sequence continues at coordinate 2,395 of DATFDO010000002.1, read as the reverse complement.
CGTCGCCCTCGTCGGATACCCGCAACGGATGCGCGACTACACCGCCCGGCAACGACTCCTGGGTGAGCTCGAGTAGCGGACTCAACCCCGTTCGGCGATGTCGGCGAGGACCGCAGCCAGCGTGCGCACCGGAACGCCGGTGCCGCCTTTGCCGGTATATCCCCACGGTGAGCCGGTGTTGTAAGCCGGGCCCGCGATGTCCAGGTGTGCCCATGGAGTGCCGTCGGGGACGAACTCGGCCAGAAACACCCCGGCGGCGAGCATGCCACCCCAGCGGTGGCTCGCCACGTTGGCGATATCAGCGAGTTTGGAATCGAGATCGGACCGCAGGTGCTCGGGCAGCGGCATGGCCCAGCCGTTCTCCCCGACGTCCTGCGAGATTGCGGTGACGCGGTCGCGGAACTCGGGAGTACCCATGATTCCCGGCGTCCGGTTGCCTAGCGCGACGACCTGGGCGCCGGTCAAGGTGGCCGTGTCGATCAGGTAATCCGGATCGTCCTGTGCCGCGCGGACCAGCGCGTCGGCGAGGATCAAGCGCCCTTCGGCGTCGGTGTTGAGCACCTCCACGGTGGTGCCCCCGTACATGGTGAGTACATCCCCCGGCCGGTAAGCGGTAGCCGAGGGCATGTTCTCGGCCATCGGCACGGTGGCGATCACTTCGACCGGCAGTTCCAGCCGAGCGGCCAGCACGGTGGTGACGATGACGGCGGCCGCGCCCGCCATGTCCATGGTCATCTCTTCCATCTTCGCCGCGGGTTTGATCGAGATGCCACCGGTGTCGAAGGTGATTCCCTTGCCGACCAGCGCGACTTTGGCCCTCGGCGCGGCGGGAGCATGATGCAGCCGGACCAGCCGTGGCGGGCGCGACGATCCGCCGCCGACACCGAGGATGCCGCCATAACCCTCGCGTAGCAGGTCTTTGTCGTCGAGCACCTCGGTGTGCAGCCCGGCGGCCTGCGCGAGGCTCACCGCGCGCTCAGCGAATGAGGCGGGATACAGGTCGTTGGGTGGGGTGTTCACCAGATCACGCGCAGCCACCACCGCTTCGGCTACCAGGGCGGCCCTGGCGAGACTCTGGTTCGCCTTCGCGTCGCGGGCCGAGGGCACCGACAGATCCATCTGTTCCAGCGGTGCGTCCCCGTTGCGGGAACGGTAAGCGGTGAATGCGTAGCTACCCAACGCTGCGCCCTCGGCCGCGGCAGCCAGGTCGACGCGGGACAGCGTCGTGATCGCGCGAGCGGTGCCCGACAGCGCCCGGGCCGCGGCTCCAGCGGCCCGGCGTACCTGCTCGCTGCTGGGTTGACCCTCGATCTCGCCGAGGCCGGTGGCGACCAGCAGCGGGGCGCTGATGGCTCCGCGGGTCGGCACCTTGATCACCTCGTCCGCCTTGCCACGCGCGCCCAGCACGACCAGCAGGTCGGTCAGCGCGCCACCGAACGCCGCGTCGACCTCCTCGTTACCAGGAAGGAGCTGGGGACCTCCTTCGCCGCACATGGTCCCCACCACAAGGGCGTCGACGGTCGCGGTGATCACCGAGGTATCGGTGAGGCGCAGCGTCGGGGTGGTCACGGTGATCTCCTCGCTGATGTGCTGGGTCACGATGCGTTTGGGCGCCTCGCAGCGACAACTGCTCTGGAAGGTAGCGTTCCATAGCCGTGAGTCCCATCCTGCACCGCGGACCCCTGCACGCCGCACATGTCGAGGCCGGCGCCACCCTTGCTGCCTTCGGCGGGTGGGAAATGCCGATCAGCTATCCCGGCGGAGGTGTCGTCGCAGAGCACACCGCGGTGCGGGAGGCAGTGGGGATATTCGACGTCAGCCATCTCGGCAAGATCGTCATCGCCGGCCCGGGAGCCGCGGAGTTCGTCAACTCGTGCCTCACCGCCGACCTCGCCAAGATCGAACCGGGGCAGGTCCAGTACACCCTGTGTTGCACCGAAGACGGCGGGGTGGTGGACGACCTGATCGTCTACCTGGTTGGTGCCGACGAGGTGTTCTGCGTACCGAACGCGGCGAACGCGGCGGCGGTCGCGGGCCGGCTGGTGGCTGCGGCGCCGCCGACGATCACCGTCACCGACGTGCACGATCAGTATGCGGTGCTCGCCGTGCAGGGACCGCGTTCGGCCGAGTTGCTCAGCGCCCTGGGACTGGCGATGGCGGATCTGGACTACCTGGGTTTTGCCGATGCCGAGCATGCCGGTGCGCCGGTGCGGGTAGCTCGCACCGGCTATACCGGCGAGCGTGGCTACGAACTGTTCCCGGCCTGGCACGATGCGCCGGTGTGGTGGGAGGCGTTGCATGGCGCCGCGGATCCGCTTGGTGGCCGGGCATGTGGGCTCGGTGCCCGGGATACCTTGCGCACCGAGATGGGCTACCCCTTGCACGGTCAGGACGT
>DATFDO010000001.1:0-3458 GCA_035252045.1 Pseudonocardiaceae bacterium | reverse complement strand
GCAGTTCGCGAAGAGCCAGGCCGAGCGGAAATAAGGCCGCGGAGGGTGCCCACGGTAGTTCTGGAACACCCCCCGCGTGGCGAGCAGTCGTCAGGCGGCTTCGACCACCTTGGGCTCGTCGCCACTAGTGATCTCGATCTTGCGCGCCTTGGCCTTCTCGGCTACCGGGATGTGCAGGGTCAGCACCCCGGCGTCATAGCGAGCCTCGACACGGTCGAGGTCCAGCGTGTCGCTGAGGAACAGCTGCCGGCTGAACGTCCCACGGGGCCGCTCGTTTGCCTGCAGCTCGATGTCCTCGCCGTAGGCGGGCTTGCGCTGCGCCTTGACGGTGAGCACGTTGCGCTCGACGTTGATGTCGATCGAGGACGGGTCTACTCCAGGCAGGTCGAAGTGCACGATGAACTGGCCCTCGTGACGGTAGGCGTCCATCGGCATGATCTCCGGGTGCGACCCGGTGCCGTTGCCGAAGACAGCCTGGGCTAGCCGGTCCAGCTCCCGGAACGGGTCGGTACGCATCAGCATCGTGAGTCTCTCCTTGGGTAACGATGCGTTGACATCCACTGACATCACTGCCAACGCGGACATCCACGAAGCTGTTCCCTTTCTGAGATGTTTCTTGACAGAATTAGGCTCAAGTTTTGGGCAACCCCGCCGAGCCGGGTGGGGGAAGCCGTGACGAACCGCTGAAACCGGGGTTGGCGGTACGTGAAGAGCCGCCAACGAAGGCACTGGTCGCCGGCACCGGCCCGGCACGAGAGGCAGCCAACTGCGCCGAGAAGGTGGTACGGCCGCGGTAGGATCGTTGCAGTCAGCTCTGGGAGAACAAGTGACCCGACCACGGCCGCGACCGAGCCGGCTCGACGATGACGAATACCCCGCCTACACCACGGGGTTGGCTGCGGAGTTGCTCGGCGTGCAGCCGGCCTTCCTGCGTAGCCTCGACGCGGCCGGGCTGCTCACTCCGAATCGTTCCGCCGGCGGTCAGCGACGGTACTCACGTGCCGAGCTGACGCTGGCCCTGCGGGTGCGCGAACTGCTCGACGTGAACATGCCGCTGATCGCCGCCATCCGGATCGTCAGCCTCGAACGCCAGCTGGAAGCCGCCCACCGGCGGATCGCCGAGCTGGAATCCCGGCCGCACTGATCCATCGCGCTGCCTCGCCCCCGGCGCTGACCCCGATCGTCAACCTACACCTCGGCCGGTCGCACTCCTCGGGCCATGACGGCGGCTGCGCGGCGCAATCAAACGGCGACACGAGAAAAGATCTGGCGGGCGCCTGGCTCTCGCTGGCCCGTCCGGCGCCGCAAATCTTGGTGGCAGTGCTGGCTTGTCGAAGCCTGTGATGCCGAGGTCGGCGACCTCAAGCCCGCGAGCCATCCGCACGGAACTCGGGATCCCTGGGAACCCGGGTCCCGTGAACGCCTCCGCTCGGCCTATTTTGGCGTCACTCGTACCGCAGAGCCTCGACGGGTCGTAGCCGGGCGGCCCGATTGGCCGGGTAGCCGCCGGCGATGATCCCGATCGCGAGGCTGATCCCGAAGGACAGCAGCACCGAGGGAACGCTCACCGTGGGTGCGAAGTTACTGAGCGTGGGACCTGCGGCCGGGGCAAGGTGCGCGCCGAGCACCGCCAATCCAACTCCGACGGCAATACCGATCACCCCACCGAGGCCGGCCAGCACAACGGACTCGACGAGGAACTGGCTGAGGATCGCCCTCCTGGTAGCACCGATCGCTTTGCGAATGCCAATCTCCCGCGTTCGTTCGGTCACCGAGACCAGCATGATGTTCAGCACCCCGATAGCGCCGACGAGCAGCGAAATCGACGCGACCGAGGCGGTGAACAGGGTGAGGAGCTGCAAGACCTGGTTGAAGGAGTCGAGCCGGGTGCGCAGGGATTGAACCTCGAAATCTCGTCTGGCGGGATCGAGGATCCGGTGCCGGTCGCTGAGAACGTTGATGACGTGGTCCTCGACAGCGGGCACGTCGGATGCCTGATCGGCTTGGACGGTGATCTGGTTGAGTTTGTCGCCGCCGCCGAAGACAAAGCGGCGCGCGGTGTCCAGCGGCATGACCGCGTCGTTGTCCCCCGGCTCCCCCGCCGCCTGCATCACACCGATGACCTGGAACGTCTGGTGATTGAACCGGACCGCTTGGCGCAGCGCCGCCTCGGGCTCACCGAACAAGCTGGTCGCCACGGTGGGACCGAGAACCACCACCTTGGCAGTGGAGCGAACCTGGGCGTGGTCGAAGAAGGTACCCAGCGCCATATCCCGGTTGCTCACCTCGAGCCAGTCTTCGGTGGAGCCGATGACCTGCGAGCGGTACTTGTTGGTGTCAGTTTCGGCCAGGGCCTGGCCGGTCACCGCCGGGATGACGGCGGATGCGTTGGGCACGTCGCGGCGCAGTGCATCCACGTCGGCGTCGATCAGGTCTTTCGGCGGCCCACCGCCGGGAACATTGCCGGTCGACGGCACGACGGTGATCAGATTGGCCAGTGGCTGGATTTTCGCGTTGACCGAAGCCTGCACCCCGTTACCGATGGCAACCAGCAGGATCACCGCTGCTACCCCGATGATGATCCCGAGCATGGTCAGCACCGAACGTAACCGGTGAGCGCGCAAACCGCGTAGCGCGATACCGATTGCTTCCCGCAGACTCATTGACTTCGACGTAACCAGTGATCGGTGCGACCCACAAGGGTTTTATCGCACCGAAGCGGCTGGAGGTTTCGTGACGATTCGACAGTTGATTGCAGCCCCGGTCAACACGCTCGACTCTGGGCTATGGCGCTGGTTGGCAGCCGGGACGGTGCTGGCCTGCTGGGGGCTGTTCACCGTGACCTGGCTGTCCGGGGCGATCTACAACTGGCGGCGAGCACCGGCCGTGCGGCAACGGTCCGCCGTCCTGCCCATCTGGCTGATCGCAACCATCGCGGTGCTGGCGCTCACCCGGCTCCTGCCGTCCAGGGTCTGGCGTCCGATCACGGTCGACGCCCGCTGGCTGATGGTGGTCGGCATCGCGCTGCTGGCCGTCAGCACCGCATTCACCCTGTGGGCCCGCGCCACGCTGGGCACGATGTGGACGTCGGCGGCGGTGGTCAAGGACGATAACGTGCTGCACACCGACGGGCCGTACGGCATCACCCGGCACCCGATCTACACGGGGCTGCTCGGGATGCTGGCCGGCACCGCCCTCATCGAAGGGCTGGGCCGGTGGGTGGCCTTCTTCATCCTGGGTGTGCTGCTGGCCGGGTTGAAGATCCGGGCCGAGGAACGGCTGCTGGGACGCACCCTCGGCGCTGCCCACGACCAGTACCGCCGGCGAGTGCCGCTGCTCATGCCTGGGCTGCTGATCGGATCGAAATAGCCGGCGGCCCGGCTTCAGGCTGCGCCACACTGGGTCGCTACGCTGCGCAAGCACGCCCGTTGTGTACCCTCACAGCACTTGCGACCCGG